>CAZHML010000157.1:0-1036 GCA_964533745.1 uncultured Microbacterium sp. | reverse complement strand
CGGCTCAGATCGCTCGGATAGACTTGGTCGGGGCGGTTGGTGATGGCTTTCATACACGCAGCTTCGCATGTATTTCGGATTTCTTAAAGACTTTAAACGAGTTCTGAGAGACTTCGCTTCCATGTCATGGGCTCTCTGCTCTGGTGAAACACGGAAACAACAAGAACCTCGTTTATCGTCTCCAATGTTAGATGATCGTATATGGGAATCTTCGGAGTGAGCAGTGGCGAAAGGGGCTGGATATCATGCTCCATGCCTCTGGAAACTGTAAAATCCTCTGAATGGCAGCATCCAACTCATCAAGGAAATCAGCCCCGAGGCCAGGGACTTTGGAATTGTAATACTCCGCCGCGTCCGTGATCTCCTGGGTGGCAGGAGTGAGAAAACGATACGTCATCCGGAGAATCTGGCTCGGAGTGAAGCCATCGCCGTGGGGCCGTCCACCGCCGCAATCTCACCCTTTCGATAGGCGTCCAAACGTGATTCGGACTCGGCAACCCACTGATGGCGAATCGTGTCCGATTCGGCGCTTAAACTGGCCAAAAGACGGTCCGCCAAAAGCGCCCTCTCCGCATCAGGGAGCAAAAGTGCTTCTTTTTCGAGAACAGGCAGGTCCATATGGTCAATTTCCTCTGGAGAGACGCTTTTATCAAGTGCGGTTTGCGCGGCCGATTTCGCCCGCTCACTCGCGTTCCCATTTCAATAACCAGGGATCGTTCGTTTCCCGCTGGAAATTTTTGAGCTTGGCTTGGAGGGATTCCAGAGTGGAGCGGTGGGCGGAAAACTTCGGGCCGGCGTTTTCGTGGCGAGGCGCGCCCGGCACGGGCGCCGCGTTGTGGGACGAATGCAAGGACCGGCTGCACCAGAGCGGCCTCGGTCTCTCCGGCGGCCAGCAACAGCGCCTCGGCATCGCCCGCGCCATCGCCGTCAAGCCGGAAATCCTCCTCATGGATGAGCCGTGTTTCGCGCTCGATCCCATCCCGTCCATCGGGCCATTATTCGGCGGGATGACCGGCTTTCCACTCCCACCCGTCAC
>CAZHML010000156.1:0-1132 GCA_964533745.1 uncultured Microbacterium sp. | reverse complement strand
CGGCTTCACCAAGAAGGAGCTGCTGCTCAAGAAGCGCGAGCTCGACAAGCTGCACAAGTCGCTGGGCGGCATCCGGAACCTCACCCGGACCCCCTCGGCGCTGTGGGTCGTTGACGCCAAGCGTGAGCACCTCGCCATCAACGAGGCCAAGAAGCTCGGGATCCCGGTGATCGGGATCCTGGACACCAACGCCGATCCGGATGACTTCCAGTACCCGATCCCCGGCAACGACGACGCCATCCGCTCGGTATCGCTGCTGACGCGCATCATCGCCGACGCCGCGGCCGAGGGCCTGCAGCAGAAGCACAACCCGGATGCCGGTGACGCCGAGCCCCTCGCCGAGTGGGAGCGCGAGCTGCTCGAGAGCGGATCGACGGATACCGCCGAGCCGGTCGCAGAGGCCGCTGCCGAGCCCGTGGCTGAGGCCGCCGCCGAGCCCGTGACTGAGGCCGCCGAGGCTCCCGCCGAGGCACCTGCCGAGACGGAAGCGCCCGCCGAGGCGGAGACCACCGAGGCTTCCGAGTCCTCGAACGACTGAACTTTTCCCGCACTATCCAGCAAGGAGCCACCGAATATGGCCAACTTCACCATCGCCGACATCAAGGCGCTGCGTGAGCAGCTCGGCACCGGAATGGTCGACACCAAGAACGCGCTCGAAGAAGCCGACGGCGACATCGAGAAGGCGGTTGAGATCCTGCGCCTGAAGGGCGCCAAGGGCAACGCCAAGCGCGCCGATCGCTCCACGAGCGAGGGACTCGTCACCGCGCGCGAGCACGAGCGGGGCGTGACCCTCGTCGAACTCGCCTGCGAGACGGACTTCGTCGCGAAGAACGAGCGCTTCATCGCCCTGGCCGACGCCGTCGCCGACGCGGCGGCGGCCGTCGCCGCGGACTCGGCGGAGGCGGCGCTCGCCGCGCCGGCCGCCGGCAGGACCGTCGAGCAGCTGATCTCCGAAGAGGCAGCGATCATCGGCGAAAAGGTCGAGCTGCGCCGGGTCCGCACGATCACCGGCGACGCGGTCCAGGTCTACCTGCACCGCACGAGCAAGGACCTGCCGCCGCAGATCGGCGTGGTCGTCGCCTACAGCGGCGACGATGCCGAGACGGCTCGCAGCATCGAGCAGCACATCTCG
>CAZHML010000155.1:0-1234 GCA_964533745.1 uncultured Microbacterium sp. | reverse complement strand
CAGGGCTTACGCACGAACGTCAAAGACATTTAAGAACAGTTAAATAATGGGGTAAAATGGCGGATGTCCCGGAAATCCGATCTGTCGTCACCCCAAGTCCCCCGCGAGCTTCGTTGCCTTGAAAAAGAAGACTTGGCTTTGTTATTGGAGGAACTCTCCACGCTGCCGGATCCTCGCAGAGAAGGCAGTATCATCTACCCCATTAAAGATTTGGTTTTCATTGCTTTATGTTGTATGATCAGTGGACAGATCGCCTTCACCGATATGGCCCGCTTTGCGGAGTTGCGTCATTCGTGTCTCTCCCGTCTGCTGGGATATGAAGCGCCGCGGCCCTCTCACGATGCCTTCCGCTCTCTCTTCATGATGCTCGATGAGGAAGAACTCTCCGCCCGGCTGACGCAGTGGACCCATGCCCTCAGAAATCCTCAGCAGGAACATCCTCACGTGGCTTTGGACGGCAAATCGAAAGCCTGTGGTCTGGGCAGCGGTGGAGGCAAGCCGTTGTTGCATACCGTCAGCGCCTTTTTGTGTCAGCAGGGACTCACCCTCTGCGAACGGGTCACGGCGGACAAAGGCGGGGAAGTCCAAGCCCTGCGGGAGACCATCGCCGCTCTTGATCTCAAGGACGCGGTGGTGACCATCGACGCCGGGGGATGCTTTACCGAGATGGCCGCGGCCCTGCATGCCAAAGGGGCTTCTTACGTCCTCTCGCTCAAGGGCAACCAACCCTCGCTGCTCCAACAGGTGGAATGCTTCTTTGCCCAATACGACCAACGCCACCCGGCCGCTCATGCCGTGGACCCGACAGGCGGTCATGGGCGCAGGGAGGAACGCACCCTGCATTTGATTGATGATCTGGGTTGGCTGGAAGGAGCTTCCGACTGGCCCGGGGTGCGTGCCGTGATCCGGGTGCGCCGCCACCGGCGCCTCGGCTCCGCGCGCTCCTCTGGCGAGACGGCCTACTATTTGAGTTCGTGGCCGGAGGACGAATGCGCGCCCGTTGAAGTCATCCGCGGTCATTGGGCGATCGAAAACCAATGACACTGGGTGATGGATGCCAATGGGCGCGAGGATCGCCATCCGCTGCGGCAGCGGCAGGCCCTGCATAACCTCAGCACGTTGATGCGTTACGCCTTGAATCTCTTGCGACTCCATCCTCGAAAGGACTCTTTGCGGGGTAAAATGCGTGCCGCTTCCATGAACGACTCTTTCTTGGCTCAATGCCTCGGGATCA
>CAZHML010000154.1:0-1241 GCA_964533745.1 uncultured Microbacterium sp. | reverse complement strand
ACTGAAAGCTTCCCTGAAAATCGTAGCGATTGAAAATAGAAAACAATTGTTAGATTTAACAGGGAAAACATGAAAAAGACAAAATTTACAGAGTCCCAGATTATTGGGATCCTCAAGCAACAGGAGAGCGGCCAGAAGGTTTCGGATATCTGTCGCGAACATGGCATCAGCCAACCCACCTTTTATCAGTGGAAGACAAAATACTCTGGCCTTGAAGTAAGCCAATTACGTAAATTGAAAGAAGTGGAAGCTGAGCTTGCGCAATACAAAAAGATCGTCGCCGAACAAACGCTTCAGATCACCGTTCTTAAGGATGTTATCGAAAAAAAGCTCTAGGGCCTGCTGAAAAGCGGGAGCTGGTAGACCATAGTCACAAGGAATACGGAATGAGTCTGCGGCAGGCCTTTAAATTATTCGGTCTTCATCCATCGGTCTATTATTACCAAGCGAAGGAAAAGACGGACGATCAAATAATACGAGATCAATTAAGCGAGCTGGCGCAGTCTCATCATCGGTGGGGATTCTGGATGATGCATCATCGGTTGAAAAACTGTAATAATAAGTGGAATCACAAGCGTGTTTATAGAATTTATACAGCGATGGGGTTGAACCTTCGCCGAAAGCACAAAAAACGGCTGCCGGCAAGGGTTATGGAACCCTTGCTGCAGCCTATTTTTCCCAATGTTACCTGGTCAATGGATTTCATGCACGACACACTAAGCAATGCGCTAACCTTCCGCTCATTAAATATTATCGACGATTACAATCGTGAGGCCTTAAGCATTACCATTGATACGAGTTTGCCCAGCAAACGAGTAGTGCGGGAATTGGAGAGGTTGATTGCATGGCGAGGCAAACCCCGGAAGATCAGAGTGGACAACGGACCTGAATTTATCGCTTACGTGTTAGAACAATGGTCAAATCAACAAGGGATAGAACTCCAGTTTATTCAAAAGGGCAAACCCTTCCAAAACGGATACATGGAACGGTTCAATCGCAGCTTCCGCGAAGAAGTGCTCGATGCTTACCAATTTACCCGGTTGAGAGAAGCGCAACTCATGGCCAACGCCTGGATGTGGATCTACAACAATCAGCGACCACATGAATCGCTCGGTTATCGAACACCAATAGACTTTTTAAGGAATCACCAACAAGTAGACCACTTTCCTACAATGGAAAAAGATGAGAGAATCGACTGGAAAACTTTAGTTTTGAGTGCTACTAATTAGGGGAAGCTTTCA
>CAZHML010000153.1:0-1250 GCA_964533745.1 uncultured Microbacterium sp. | reverse complement strand
CTCGCTCAAGGTTCCCCACGGCGAGTCCGGCACCGTCATCGGCGTCCGGGTCTTCTCCTCCGAGGAGGGCGACGACCTCCCCGCCGGAGTCAACCAGCTGGTGCGCGTCTACATCGCACAGCGCCGCAAGATCCAGGAGGGCGACAAGCTCGCCGGCCGCCACGGCAACAAGGGCGTCATCTCGACCATCCTGCCCGTGGAGGACATGCCGTTCCTCGCGGACGGCACCCCGGTGGACGTCATCCTCAACCCGCTGGGCGTGCCCGGACGCATGAACGTGGGCCAGGTGCTCGAGACGCACCTGGGCTGGGTGGCCAAGCAGGGCTGGGACGCGACCGGCGCCAAGGGCGCGTGGCTCAAGTCGCTGCCCGACGCGGCCGTCAAGGCGGATCCCGGCACAGCGGTGGCCACTCCCGTCTTCGACGGGCTGAGCGAGGAGACCCTCGATGGTCTGCGCTCGGTGGCACTGCCCAACCGTGACGGTGACCGTCTGGTGGACTCCACAGGCAAGGCCGTGCTGTTCGATGGCCGCTCCGGCGAGCCCTTCCCCGAGCCGATCGCGGTGGGCTACAAGTACATCCTCAAGCTGCACCACCTTGTGGACGACAAGATCCACGCGCGTTCCACGGGTCCGTACTCGATGATCACGCAGCAGCCGCTGGGTGGCAAGGCGCAGTTCGGTGGCCAGCGATTCGGTGAGATGGAGGTGTGGGCCCTGGAGGCCTATGGCGCCGCCTACGCACTGCAGGAGCTGCTCACCATCAAGTCCGACGACGTGCTGGGTCGCGTCAAGGTCTACGAGGCGATCGTCAAGGGCCAGAACATCCCCGAGCCGGGACTGCCGGAATCCTTCCGCGTCCTGATGAAGGAGATGCAGTCGCTGTGCCTGAACGTGGAAGTCGTGAATGCCGACGGCCACCTCGTGGAGATGAAGGAGACGGAGGACGACGCCTACGTCGCCGCCGAGTCCCTCGGCATCTCCCTGTCCAGCCGCCCCGATGCCTCGAGCGTCGACGAGATCTGATCTAGCGATTTTGAAGAAGAGGATTGTCACGAATGCTTGACGTCAACGAGTTCGCTGAACTGCGCATCAGTCTGGCCACCGCGGAGGAGATCCGCGAATGGTCCCACGGCGAGGTGAAGAAGCCCGAGACCATCAACTACCGCACGCTGAAGCCTGAGAAGGACGGCCTGTTCTGCGAGAAGATCTTCGGACCTACTCGTGACTGGGAGTGCGGCTGCGGCAAGTA
>CAZHML010000152.1:0-1259 GCA_964533745.1 uncultured Microbacterium sp. | reverse complement strand
GGGTGCGGCGGGCCTTGCCGTTGCGGTTCGCGGTGTTGACCGAAGCCACCTTGACGTCGAAGATCTTCTCGATCGCGAGCTTGATCTCGGTCTTGTTGGCGCGCGGGTCCACCAGGAAGGTGTACTTGCCTTCGTCGATCAGGCCGTAGCTCTTCTCAGAGACGACGGGCCGGAAGATGATGTCGCGCGGATCCTTGTTCGCGGCGGCCGCGAGGACTTTGTCGTTGGTGCTCATGCCGAGACCTCCTCGGTGCTTGTGCTGAGCTCAGTCGAAGTGCTGCCGGTCTTCGACGCGATGAAGGCGTCGAGGGCGGCCTTGGTGAAGACGATGTCGTCCGAGACGACGACGTCGTAGGCGTTGAGCTGGTCGTAGCTGAGCACGTGCACGTTCGCGAGGTTGCGCACGCTCTTGACGGTCAGCTCGTCATCGCGGACGGTGACGACCAGCACGTTCTTGGACGCCGCAACCCCGGCGAGGTAAGCCGCCGCCGCCTTGGTCGAGGGCGCGCCCTCGATGCCGAAGGAGTCGATGACGTGCAGGCGCTCGCCGCGAAGGCGGTCGCTGAGGGCCCCCGCGAGGGCGGCGGCGATCATCTTCTTGGGGGTGCGCTGCGCGTAGTCGCGCGGCTGCGGGCCGTGCACGACGCCGCCGCCGCGGTGCTGCGGCATCCGGACCGAGCCCTGGCGGGCGTTGCCGGTGCCCTTCTGCTTGAAGGGCTTGCGGCCCGAGCCCGAGACGTCGCCGCGGGTCTTGGTGGCGTGGGTGCCCTGGCGTGCCGCCGCGCGCTGCGCGACGACGACCTGGTGGATCAGCGGAATGTTCGTCTTGACGTCGAACACCGAGGCGGGAAGCTCAACCGAGCCTGCCTTCTTGCCTGCGGCGCTGCGCACGTCGAGCACGAGAGTCGAGTCAGCCATCTGGCTCAGGCCCCCTTCACGGCATTGCGGACGTAGACGATGCGGCCGCGCGCGCCGGGGACGGCGCCCTTGACGAGCAGCAGTCCCTTCTCGGCGTCGACGGCATGCACCGTGAGGTTGAGAACGGTCACGCGCTCGCCGCCCATGCGGCCGGCCATGCGCATCCCCTTGAAGACGCGGCTGGGCGTTGCCGAAGCACCGATCGAACCGGGCTTGCGGTGGTTGCGGTGCGCACCGTGCGACGCCGAGACGCCGGCGAAGTTGTGGCGCTTCATGACGCCCGCGGTGCCCTTGCCCTTGCTGGTGCCGACGACGTCGACAAGCTGGCCCGCCTCGAAAAG
>CAZHML010000151.1:0-1296 GCA_964533745.1 uncultured Microbacterium sp. | reverse complement strand
TAGCGCAAACATAACCAATTCTGCCCTGCTGCTCAGTTCAAATTTTTGGAATAAACCATTCCGGTAATCGTCTATTGTAAACCTGCTTACAAACATTTTTGATGCAATATCCTTGTATGACATTCCTGTACAGGCATATTTCAGGAACAAAAGTTCCTTTTGCTTAAGAGACGCGATCTTCCGGTACGTATGGATTTTGGAAGCTTCCGCTATTTGGTTATTAACCTGTTCGGGAAAATACTGACCGGTATTATATACAATGTCAAGTGTTGAAAGAATTTCTTCCGGCTCAAATGTTTTATACAGGTAGGCGTTTATGCCAGGCGCCGACATCCTGAAAACAGAGCTGTGATCATTATATGCCGTAAGCGCGATTACTTTAGCGCTTTTATATTTTTTTCGCAGGATAGCCAGGGTTTGGAACCCATCCATAACGGGCATATTAATATCAAGAAGGATGATACCAGGTAAACCATAAATATCAATATGTTCCAGTAGCTCCTGCCCGTTTCGTGCCTGAAAAATGACTGTATAGTTGTTTTTTTTCTTAATCAGGTTTGCAAGCGCGTTTCTTATTAATGTATGGTCATCGGCTATTGCAACGGTAATGGGTTTGCGGAGGTGTTCGTTCATAGTTAATTAATTTAGGGATACAACAAAAATACCCTTAAATGTGGGGTAAAAAAATAAAATTGAACCATTAATTTTGAAAAATATTTACCAATTGACAACTTAATTGGCAGCGGACGCCCTATTCAATATTTGTACCCCCGGAAGCAACAATACAACTCTCTTATTTATTTTTTTATCCCTAAACTAACGGCTTATGAATTGCCGGCTGGCACTCTTATTTCTTTCCTGGCTGTGTATATCTGGTAGTGTTATTGCCCAGGATAGCATAAGCAACAGCGTTATTCAAATTCCCGGCCAATATCTCAGCAACGTTGATAAAAAGGTAGCAGACTTAGACCACCAGCTCACCCGCCAGTCTGAAAAATATTTAAGCAGCCTTGCCAAACAGGAAGAAAAGATTCGCCGGAAGCTGGCAAAGGTAGATTCATCAAAAGCGGCTGAACTGTTCGGGGATACTAAAAAGACCTATGAACAACTCTCCCAAAAGCTCAATGCTGCTAATGATAAATTAGCTAAAGCCTTTAGCGGTCAGTACCTCCCCGCCCTGGATTCCCTCCAGGGTGCACTCGGTTTTTTAAAAGATGCAAAGAACATCGTTCCCAAATCAAAAGATATACAACAAAAGTTAGGTAATTCGCTGCAGCAGGTAAAGCAACTGCAAAA
>CAZHML010000150.1:0-1296 GCA_964533745.1 uncultured Microbacterium sp. | reverse complement strand
GTGTCTGGTTTCAGGGGATCCCGGACGGGTGTCTCATGTCATTCCGGACACCGTTGCTGTATCCCGGCTGATGTCTCACGACATCATGGACAGTGCACCGCAACCAACTCCTCATCACCGCGATCATCGTTCAGGGTCTCTCGTATCGTGAGGCTGCCCGGAAGTACGGGGTCTCACGATCCTGGATCCATGAGTTACACCAACGCTGGCTCGCCGAGGGAGACGCCGGTTTGGAACCACGATCACGTGCGCCGCGCACCCATCCGAACCAGACGCCGTTCGAGATTCGGGATCGAATCCTCCAACTGCGCCGGCACCTCACCGCCGATGGCAGCGATGCCGGCGCGGACACCATTGGCGAATACTTGGCAAGGGAGGGCATCACTGTCTCCCGATCGACGATCTGGCGGGTCCTGCAACGCGCCGGTCAGATCACCCCGCAACCCCAGAAACGTCCACGCTCCTCCTGGCAACGCTTCACCGCGACGCAGCCGAACGAGCTCTGGCAATCCGACTTCACCCACTGGAGCCTTACCACCGGTCACGAGGTCGAGATCATCGGCTGGCTCGATGACCACTCCCGATACCTCCTGCACCTGAGCGCGCATCCCCGCGTGACCGGCCGGATCGTCACCGATACCTTCACCACTACCACCGAGGCCTACGGCGCCCCGGCCTCCACACTCACGGACAACGGCATGGTCTACACGACCCGTCTCGCGCAGGGCGGACGTCAGACCGGACTGAACGCATTCGAGACGCTCCTACGTCTCAAGGGCATCACCCAGAAGAACGGCCGCCCCTACAAACCCACCACACAGGGCAAGATCGAACGATTCTGGCAAACACTCAAGAGATACCTGGCCCAGCATCCCGCAGCAACGCTCCCTGAGTTGCAGCACATCCTCGACGAGTTCCAACGGCTCTACAACGAGCACCGACCCCATCGCGCACTCGGACGGAAGACTCCCACGTTCGCGTACACACTGATCCCGAAAGCCACACCCCGCACTCCCGATGATTCCGGGATCTGGCAAGTCCGATACGACATCGTTGACACCTCCGGCAGCATCACGCTGCGCTACGCAGGCAAGCTCCGCCACCTCGGTATTGGCCGAGCGCACGCCCGCACCGAGATCATCTGCCTCATCCACAACCAGACCGCGACCGTGATCACCCACACCGGCGATGTTCTCGCCGAGTTCACCATCGACACGGAGAAGGACTACCAAAGCAAAAACGGGTGAACCCACACTTCCGTGGGTTCACCCGTCCGCGATGCCCTGAGACATCACA
>CAZHML010000149.1:0-1308 GCA_964533745.1 uncultured Microbacterium sp. | reverse complement strand
TCGCCTCCATCGCTAGACTCCTGCGAACTCGCTTTAACTAAACAGGTTCTTAGGGGCATCGAAAGCAATTGGCCAGTCAAATCCGCTTATCGGCTCCCCCGTAGTGGCGTCATACTTCAGAACTCTATCGGTTATCGTTACATATAAAAACCCGCCTGAGATTTCTACATCGTAGCAGTTTGCAAACCCCATGATTGGGCTAAATCCAGAAACTACCGCGCCAGTTATGGCATCGTAAGCTCTGATTGAATCGCTTCCCGTAGCCGAAACATAGAGCGTATTCCCGCCTATCGCCAACCCTGACGGATTATATAATCCATCGGCCGGAGGGGGTGTCCAGGTCGAAATGGGAGATCCGCTAGTAACATCATAAGCACTTACGACACTGCTTGACCAATTGGCAACATAGAGAGTGTTGCCGGAAACAGCCAACCCAAATGGACCATTCAAATCAGCGGGAGAGGTCCAGCCAGCAACGGGCAGCCCTGTAGTTGCATCATACTTACCGACCGTATTCGTCAGACTGTCTGAGACGAACAAATAACCGCCCGATACAGCGGCGTCAATCGGGCCAACCAAGCCGCTAGGGGAAGTAAATTCCAGCAATCGTTCTCCGGTATCCAGGTTGTATTTGTTCACGGTGGCATTACCATAATTTACAACAAAAAGATTGGCGCCGTTCGTGCAATACGGAAAAAGAACCGTGATAACGACGACCCCGCATTGACAATCGCGAAGGAACCAAGAAAAATGAAGCTTCATAGACAGCGTGGTTGTCTGTTGAGAGGAAGAGGACTTGGGCACTCCATTGAGAGAAGCCAAGCCCTCTCAATCGGTGGGCGAGCGGGTGTTCCAGTTTTGTTGCCTAGCGAATCAACGCCCGACCGCCAAGAAAAATCGCCCCCGCCCGCATTTTTTTGTTGCGCCCTATTACGGACTTAATAATAGTGCGAGGTATTGAAGCCGGCCATTGTCGGTGGAAATGAAGCGGCCCGGAGTGGTGCTGAAACACCGCGCCGGGCCTATGAACCACAGTAACACTACTACTCGTGATCCAATGCAAACACCATATGTCGGAAGAACTGCGCCGCAAGCTCAAGGCTGCGCGCGCCAAACTCGGATTATCGCAAAGCCAAGCCGCAAGGGAGTGGGGCGTTCCTGTCCGCACTCTGATCGGATGGGAAAACGATCAGCACACCCCCCGCGGACTGGCTCTCAAGCTCCTGAACGAAAAGCTCGACGCGATCTTGGTGGAGCCGCCGGGCCACCGCTGACGGTGATTCCGTCGCACACCCGGGCATTTGTTCA
>CAZHML010000148.1:0-1309 GCA_964533745.1 uncultured Microbacterium sp. | reverse complement strand
CTTGCGACAGTGCCGAGACATATCCCGCGCCGACGCCAGGGCTTTGGCCTCCCCCTTCGGGTAGGTTGCTGCCGAAGCGATCCTGCCCGCCGTCCACGTTCTTGACCTTGCTGATCCCAGTCGGGAGTGACCGACCTAGTGGTCAGTATTCATGCCTCCGGCGGTGACAGGACTTACGAATTCAAGATCGACGGAACGGCCTCGGCGATCATGGCATTTGGTCGCTACGACGGCGCTGCGCTTGGGAGACGTTGAGGCTATACGTCCGAATCCTAGATCCATCGGGACGCTAGCCTCGAGTGGCTAGCGAAATCGTTCACGTCAGAGTTTCGTAGTCGAGTACAAACTACGTTTGAGGCATGCAACGATTTGCCCGATGGGCGTTGATGGTCGTCGTGTTCGCTGTGGCTTCAATCGCTCTAGCTGATGTCAGCCTGACCTTGGGGGCCTCATTCCCTGGATGGAGCAAGCTCTCCTTCACCGATGCTGCCTATACCTCGGGCGTCAGGTTGGCTCGCGACTACGCCGGCCAGATCGGGCACTTGTGCGGGTTGGCGGAGGTCTTCGAGCGTAGCAACACGTCTTCGATCATCATGGCCGAAGTTTTCTATGAGGGGTTCTTGCCCGTTGGGGCAAGTGAGAGAATGCAATTAGAGGCAGTGACGCAACGTGTAGCGCTCGTCTCACGACGCGGCTTGCTGGACGTGTTGTCAGTGATGGTCGTGTCGGGCTCCTCTACCTTCTTGGTGCTCTGCTAGGGTCTTGCGTCTGTGTTCGCGGACGGCGACCCGACCTTCGCCGCTGCGGTGACGATGATGGCGCCGTCGCCCGATCCCGCAATGTCAACAATGGTCGTCCAGCAGCTAGCCTTGCCAAGGTCCGTGTGAACTCACATTGGAGGCCGAGGTGCACTACAAGTTCGCGGTCATCACCAACCCGAAGGAGAAGAACTACTTCTTGCCTGGCCCTCTGTAGGAGAGCGAATGTGACTCATGGACCATAGCCGTGATGACCGCCCAACATGAAGGCAGGCCCCTGGGCATGAACCGATGCTACTCCGACGAGGAAGTTGACCTCTACCTGATGCTGTTCCGTGGCCAAGGATTTCCGGAAACCAAGGAACTGCACTTCCCTCACCCGTAAGCTAGCGCCGATATAGCTAGACAAATCTGCTGGGAGAGTGCCATGCCGACGATAGCCCACCTCAGCGATCCCCACCTGGACGGAACGCCGGAGCGTAGCGACCGTTTCCGTCGTGTGCTGGCCCAGCTCGACAGTCTCGAGGACTTGGCTGCCTTGGTCGTCTCCG
>CAZHML010000147.1:0-1310 GCA_964533745.1 uncultured Microbacterium sp. | reverse complement strand
ACGAAGTTGCGATCGAACTGCCGCGCGATGCGGTGGACGGAGTGACCCTCGGGCACGATCAGCCCCGGGGATCCGGCAGCAGCGACCCGTCGCGCTCGAAGTCGGCGATCTGCCGGATGCGGCGCACGTGCCGCTCGTCGCCCGGGAACGGCGTGCCGATGAAACGGTCGATCAGCTCAGTGACCTCCTCGAAGGAGTGCTGGCGAGCGCCGACGGCGATGACGTTCGCGTCATTGTGCTCGCGGGCGAGCTCGGCGGTCGAGAGGTTCCAGACCAGTGCCGCACGGATCCCGCGCACCTTGTTCGCCGAGATCTGCTCGCCGTTGCCCGAGCCGCCGAAGACGACGCCGAGCGCCTCGACACCGGCATCCTGATCGGCCACGACGCCCTGCGCCGCGCGGATGCAGAAGGCCGGATAGTCGTCGACCGGATCGTAGTCGAGCGGACCGTGATCGATCACCTCGTGGCCGGCCGCAGTCAGGTGCTCCTGAAGGCGCGTCGAGAATTCGAGCCCGGCGTGATCGGTGGCGATATGGATGCGCATAAGACCATCCTAGGAGCCGTGCGCGAGGTCATCCTGGCGTAGGCTGGCATGGTCGCCGCCCCGCCACACGCGAACGCGGTCCGCCCCCTCACCCCTGGGAGTACACGCAGTGCCTGGAGAGAACCTCACCCGAATCGAGGCGCAGGAGCGCCGCGCGCTCATCGACACGCAGTCGTATGAGATCGCCCTGGATCTGACGAAGGGCGGGGAGGTCTTCGGATCCCGCAGCGTCGTGCGCTTCACCGCTGCGCCCGGATCGTCGACCTTCATCGACCTCATCGCCCGCGAGGTGCGCGAGATCACCCTCAACGGCGAGCAGCTGACCCCGCAGGAGGTCTTCGCCGACTCCCGCATCCGGTTGGACGATCTCGACGTCGAGAACGTGCTGGTGGTGGATGCCGACTGCCTCTACACGAACACGGGCGAGGGCCTGCACCGCTTCGTGGACCCCGTCGACGGCGAGGTCTACCTCTACTCGCAGTTCGAGGTGCCCGACTCGCGGCGCGTCTTCGCCGTCTTCGAACAGCCCGACCTGAAGGCCACCTTCCAGTTCACCGTGACGGCACCGGCAGCGTGGAAGGTCGTCTCGAACTCCCCCGCACCCGAGCCGATCGTGCACGAGCAGACCGCGACCTGGGGCTTCGAGCCCACCCCGCGCATCTCGTCTTACATCACCGCGATCATCGCCGGCCCCTACGAGGCCACCTTCTCCGAGCTGACGAGCGCGAGCGGCCGGGTCATCCCCCTCGGCGTCTACGCCCGCAAG
>CAZHML010000146.1:0-1334 GCA_964533745.1 uncultured Microbacterium sp. | reverse complement strand
CTTCCAGATGATCGAGCAGATGGGCGTGCCAGACTTCCTGCGCATGGCGCAGGCGTTGGCGCCCGTGGTGCTCTTCCCCAACGTGGACGAGGGCAGGGTGCTCTCCGGCCAGCGTGAGCCGTCGGCGATGGTGCAGGCGCTTGCACGGCTGTTCCCCGGGGCCGTCATCGCGCTCAAGCTGGACCGCGACGGCGCGTTGCTGCTCGAACCGGACGGCCGACTGACCCCACTGCCAAGCAACGAGGAGCCGGCGCTGGACGCCACCGGCGCCGGCGACACCTTCGCCGGGGCCTTCCTCAGCCGCTGGCTGCGGGGCGTGCCTGCCGCGGAGGCCGGGCGCTTCGCGGTGGCGGTGTCGAACTGGGTGGTGGGGCAGGTGGGGGCGCGGCCGGCGGTGGATGGGGGATTGCGGGGGCTGTTGGGCAAGCTCGACTGACGATCTACACCGCCACTGTACGGTCGGTTGGTCAACCGTTCCGTACCAAAAGAAGACCCGACGTCGGAGACGCCGGGTGGGTGAACGCATCTTAGGCCGACCGCCGTTCTGCGTCAAGCAGCAGACGATGATCGGATCGTTTCACCACGACTCTGGTTTCACGGCACCTGTGGCGACGACCGAGGGCAGTTGGTGCACATAGAGATCGTCGGGTACGAGACGGTACCACCAGTGGCTACCCGCTCCGGTCCGATGATCAGCGAAGAGGCCGCTACCTGTGAGGCGCTTCGTTGGGTTAACCAAGCCAAGTGGTACGAGATCTCTCACGTGGCGGACTGGAAAGGCGAGATCACTGTCGTTGCTGATGACCACGACTGCATCTACAGCCTTCGTCAGCACATCGATGAGTAGCTGGGAGGCTAGGTTCACGTCCGACCCTTTCTCTTCGTTGCGCAGCACAGAGGCGACGAAAGTTCCTTGCGCAGCGTAGCTACCCTCGCCATCCTGCACTTGGATCGGCCAAGCTGGGCGGGTGACCATGGGTTTCCCGCCGCCTCCGTACGTGGCCAACGGAGCGTGCGTAAGCCGGGCCACGATGCGGCCGAACCGGAGGTCTGTGGCTGAGTTCGATCGCCGCAAGGCCCTGAGGTAGACAGCCTGCCGTTCATGATCTTTCGAGTCCCCTACCCCGCTGACCCGGGCCGTGCAGTAGACCACTCGCTCGATGGTAGGGTCCTTCCACTCTGAACGTGTGGCGACCAAGTCCGTCACCAAACCGCGGAGGTCGAGCCATCGCCAACCCAGTGTCGCCCGTCCGCATATACCGCGGGCACCGTAGTACAAGTTGAAGCCATCCACGTAGACGCCGACCTTCACGCCTGAACTCTAGGAAGCTCGG
>CAZHML010000145.1:0-1356 GCA_964533745.1 uncultured Microbacterium sp. | reverse complement strand
TAAAAGCAGGCAGGGATGAGATGCCTGAAACGGGGGATATAGTAATTAATGAAATCCTTTTTAATCCTCCCGCAAACGGGTCAGACTATGTGGAATTGTATAACCGCAGCAACCACATCATCAACGCCAAAACATTATATATCGCCAACAGGAACAGTGCGGGCAATATAAATAGTATGAAACAACTCAACAGTGAAGATCTTTTGATTTTCCCGGGCGACTTTATAGTTATTACGGATAACGCCGTTGCGGTTAAAGAACAATACCTGGTGAAAAACCCAGGCGCTCTTATAGCAATAACAACCATGCCGTCTTACCCAAATGCCTCCGGTATCGTAGTATTATTAAATACATTAGGTGAGGTGATAGATGAACTGCGGTATGATGAAAAATGGCATTTTGAACTTATTACCAACTATAAAGGCGTATCGCTGGAAAGAATAGATTACAACCTGCCAACGCAGGATAAAAACAACTGGCATTCCGCCGCCGCCAGCGCAGGATATGGAACGCCCACTTATCAAAATTCGCAGTTCAAAGCCAATGAACAGTTGCAGGGGGAAATCAATATCAGTCCCGGCGTTTTTTCGCCTGATAATGACGGACATGATGATTTTCTCACTATTGCTTACCAATTTCCCGAGCCCGGTTATGTATGCAATATTACCGTGTTTGACGCCCGCGGCAGAACCATCCGTTACTTAGTACGTAATGGCATTTGCGGAACCGAAGGCAATTTCAGATGGGACGGGCTGGATGAAAAAAATCAACAAATAAGCACGGGCATTTATGTTATACTAACGGAAGTGTATGCCACAGGCGGTAAAACAAAAAAATTTAAGGAGGCTGTAACACTGGCGAGGCTGAGATAGTAGGATTGCAAACACAGAAGCGTACGTTGCAGCGATGGGCTTCACAACCGGGCTATTGATAAAATTAAATCTGAAGCCGGGATTCCGCACATGCGGGACGAAATCCGGAGGAATGCAATGCACCAAAAAAACAAAAAACAAGAACCAAATAAAATTCAAATTTCAATCTCAAATAAAATACAGATGGATTCTTCCCTGCCACGGTGGGCGGGCTGCCAGTGACACATCATTTCCGCTTCCTCCTTCATCACTGATCCGTCATTTATATGACCATAATGCCGACATTTGCGTGTAAAATAGCGAGGGACATGAGGAAAGAGAAAAGGAAGGTCACTAAGCGACTTTATGCTACTATTACCGGCGCTTAAAAATTCAGCCTTCCCTTTATCCCGCATCCTGTTATTTATTATCCGTAATCGTATAAATCTTAACAGTGAACCAACGGCAACTTTTTTTACAGCATGTAGCGCAAACTTCGGATGCG
>CAZHML010000144.1:0-1366 GCA_964533745.1 uncultured Microbacterium sp. | reverse complement strand
AAGGCAAGCTCTTTGGCAGGTTGGCTTTTGTGCTGTGGGTTTTGTGTGCCTGCCAATGTGCTTGCCTTGTGGCGTTGGCTATTAGGAACTTCGACTATTGTTTCCAACTTATGTTACTTGTCAGTTCATAAATCTTAAACCAATAGAAGAATGCTTCGGTATTAGATTTTTTTAGTTTGTTTAGCTTGTTATTCAGTGGCTCGCCAATTTGCCAATTTTTCATTTGAAGCGGATTTTCAAATTTTTCTATCGTTTTTGCATCGTACTGTATTAAAGCCGAAAGATAAGCCGCTTTGGAAGCGTGAGCGATTGCTTTTTCAATATGATAAACCTCTGAAAAGATAAACGGTTTTATACGTAAAATTCCCTTTTGTAGTTCATCAAAATTTCCATTACCATCAGTTCCTTTGCTCACAATAGAAAGTGCGGTTTGGTAAATATCTTCCAAAACATCACTTTCTGTAATTTTACCTGAACTTCTATAAACGATTTCAGTTTTTGCAAAACGGTAAAACGTAGTTTTAATGGTTTCCAAATCATTTACCGTATCAAACAAATTTCCGATGTCGTAAAGTTGTTTGATGATTTCCATACTCATACTATCGTCTTTTTTGAAGTAGGGTATGCCTGTGGTATTAGGTGAAAAAGCAGTGAGTTTGTCGCCCAAAATATCTTCCAAACTTGGTATGTTTACATTAAGCGGTTTGCCCTCTTGTGGAACAAAATTAGATTGAACGGGAAGTGAAATTACGTTTTCGTAATTCACATCTTCAAACAAAATATCAAGCGACACATATTCTTCCTCTTTTTTGGTTTTGTGCAAAGGAGTGTAGAAAAATTTGTAATGCTCTTTTTTGATTTTTGAATTGGTGCTTCGGTGTTGCAATTCTTTTCTCAAAAATCCTTGTTCTTCTGCGATGGCATCTAAAACGCTTTCCAAGTCTTTAATCTCATTCGGTAGAATAATGTCAATGCCTATTGAAAGTCGTTTGGTTGAATTGAAATGAAGCATCAAAGCTGTTCCGCCTTTGAAAACAAAATTTAGGTTTTGCTTTGCCGGACCTTCTAACAACAACAATGCACGGATAACCTTTTCCACAAGAATTTTGTCCGCATTTCGGTGTTGCTTTGAAACTTGGTTAAGCCATTCGGCTGATATTTCTTTTTGATTTATCATATTCTGCAAAACGACAGTAATTCATTATTGCTGCCATAAATTTGAAATGGTTTTTACAAATTTGGTTAGTTCTTCTTTCTTTCTTCGTCTGTCGGCATAGCGAAGCATTTTGCTTTGATTTATGGTGTATTTAGCAAACGCTTCTTTGAAAATTGTCCGCATTTCAGCACCTTGTTGAGCCGAAAAAAT
>CAZHML010000143.1:0-1384 GCA_964533745.1 uncultured Microbacterium sp. | reverse complement strand
GCGAGTTATGCCAGTGAGTTGTTGAAAGGCTGTTGATGTTTGAGCACGCCACAGGCCACTTGGAAGAGTTTGCGCATGAGCGCCCCGACAATGACCATTTCCGCCTTGCCGGCGGCGCGCAGACGGTCACGCAAGTGACTGAGACTGTGCCGGGTCTTGGTGCGCAGCAACACCAGCGCCGGCATGTAAAGGGCTTTGCGCAAACGCCTGTTGCCTTGTTTGTTGAGGCGTGAGCGTTTGTGGACGCTGGTGCCGGACTCGCAGAGGGCGGGGGTCAGGCCTGCCCAGGCTGCCACGTCGCGCACCCGCTGGAAACAGTCCAGCGCGGGCAGTTCGGCCAGCAGGGCAAGGGCGGTGCGGGGGCCGATGCCGGGGATGGATTGGAGCCACTCAAAGCGTTGGCGCAGCGACTGATCGGCAGCCAGCACCTGGCGCACGGCCTTGTCGATCTGCTGGAACTGGCGCTCGCAGTGGGCGATGGTGGCTTTGATCAAGGAAGCGGTGTGGACGCCGGCGCTCTGGAGGCGGAGTTTTTCGGCGACCAGGAGGCGCTGCACGTCATCGCGGCGGCGGCTGAGAGCCTGGAGTTCTTCCTGGTGCGGGGAGCGCGGTTGCCAGGGGCGGGCGGCATGGGTGTGGAGGTAACGGGCGATGACACGGGCATCGGCGGCGTCGGTCTTGTTGCGCCGGCCTTCGCTACGGGCGAAGTCCTTGACCCACCGTGGGTTGAGGAGGCTGACATGGTGACCGGCGTCGTGGAGATGACGCAGGAGCTCGAGGCTGTAGGGGCCGGTGGCTTCGAGAGCGGCGCGGGAGCGGGCCGCCCCCAGTTCCTCCAGCCAACGGTCAAGCTGGGCGAAGCCTTCGGGGGAGTTGGCGAAGTCCGCCTCCGCCGTGCGGGAGGAGCCCCCGCGGAGCAGGCAAGCGCGGAAGGTGGCCTTGGCGACATCAATGCCGAGGACGGGAAGGTCGGGGACGGGCGTGGCGGCCTCTTGAGGAGCAAAGAGATCGGGAGTATCGAGGGGCTGGGGACGGGCCTGGGCCGCGGAGACGGAATGCCGGGAACGAACGGAGCGGTATGCACGAGACATAAGGTCAAGGATGGTGGTCAGTGGTGAAGGAGGGATGGGGCTCGCGGAGAAAAGGCAGAGGGTTCCGGCCAGGATCATGCTTGTATTCGGGCTGTGAGTGAGCTAAAGACACTCCGCACTTGATACGGTTCGGCCTTGTGCCGGAAGTGTGCGGGAGGCAGGCCCTGTCTAACTTACGGCCTCGAAGGCCTTGCCGGATTGGCCGGTCTGCCTGCCTCCCGCTCTTCCTTCAAGCCGCGGGCGGCTCAAATGAAAAAACCAAGGAACGGTAGGTGCAACATACAAGCCGGTGG
>CAZHML010000142.1:0-1399 GCA_964533745.1 uncultured Microbacterium sp. | reverse complement strand
GGCGCGTCCGGTGATGGCAAACGCGCGGGGGGCGCACGCTGCCCCCTGCGCGTCAATTTTCGGACCCTTGTTTTTTCCGATAGCGGCGGAAAAAGAGATGCTCATGGCGCAAGCCGTGATTTTCATCACGGGAGTGATCTGTGGGGTGATGACGGTTTATCTCGTCAATGGCTGCTGGGCCATGCTCTGTGCCTTTCGAGTAGTGCGGGAGAGGAATTATCTTGCCGGGCAAGTGGATGATGACTGCCCTATCCCCTCTCATCGTCGTGACGCTGATGAATTGTGGGATGATGACTCTGGATTGCCTGGTCCAATGCGCCTGCGTTTGGCCTGGGAAGCAGTGAGTGAGCATTGCTGGGTCGGTCATTTACAGAGCGATTTTCACGATGCGGTAGCTTATATCCGTCAGCGAAGAGAAGACGGCCGCTACGAAGCGACGACGGCGTTTTCAGCGGACAAACACGAAGCCGACACACTGCAAGAGTGCGAGGACTTGGCCCAGTGTGATGTGTGTTGCGGTCTTGATCGGTTGGTGGCAACCCAACGGCGGAGGGTCTCGGCATGAAAAAGTCCCCTGCCGCCATCGCCTTCGATTTGGCCCTCGAGACCGAAGGCCTGACCGCCGTGCAAAAGCTGTGCCTCATGCGCGGCGACATGTTCCCGCGGTATCAAACGAAACTCCGCCGCGAACGCTCCCACGCCCTTGGCATGGAAGATTACGTGCGACACCCGAAAACCGGCCGTCTGCAAGGCCAATTGACCCTCAACCTGTTCTGAATCATGGGAGCGATCAAACGCAAAGCCGCAGTGCTGTGCAACGTGGAAACCCTCGAAAGCGAGGGCCGGCTTTATTTCTGGACGCTGACCACGCCGGATGAAGTCCACGATCCGAAGGAGATTTCCTACCGCTGGAACAAACTCTGCACCCGGTTACGGAAGGAATACCCCGGCTTGAAAGGATTGCGAGTCTATGAGTATCACCCCGGCGGGCATGGGATCCATATCCATATGGTTGTGAATCAGTATCTTCCTGCTGCGCGCATGTGGCGGCTGGCGGCTGCGTCGGGGTTTGGACGGGTCGACGTTCAGCAATGGCGGAGCGGAGCCGAGGACGCGGCGGCCTACCTGACAAAGTATATTACAAAATCGAAATCCGAGGAATGGGACGGCACGCGGGTTTACGGAACGTTCGGGTGGAAGGGCAGCCAAACCCGCCAGCGCGATATTGAGGTCACAACGCCCTTTGGAACCATTTGGCGACATATGGCCGCCGTCGGCCTGTTACTGGCGGGAACGTGCTGGAGTGCCAAAGTGGAGGCCGTAGAGGCGGCGCACCTCGCTTGGATTCGGAGCGAAGCGGAGAATCCAAGCGACTGGTGCGCGACTAGCCTTGTTCCTA
>CAZHML010000141.1:0-1432 GCA_964533745.1 uncultured Microbacterium sp. | reverse complement strand
ATCCAACCTTATGAAAGCCATAAACCCTGGCAATATGAAAATACATTTCTACCCTTTTGGAAAAATATGGTGGCAAACTGGTTTGATGGTCATTAGCATCGCTTTGATCTCTGCTGCGGCTTATGCCCAACCACCTGCGTCATTTCCCGCTACAGGCTCATTTCCTGTAGGTATCGGGAAACTCTGCTCCGGTGGTTCCAACTCGGTGCGTGTTTTTAAATACAACGGGGTTACTATGACTTTAAGCGAGTTTGAAACTTGCATTCCGGATCTGCAGGGACCTGGATTTGATATATATGGTGCAGGTATTTCTTACAATCCTGGGGATCATATGTTATACTATTACAGGTATACAAATAAAAACACTTATGTTTGGCGTTGGACGCCCGGAAGTGGTTGCCCACCCAAAACGGCTGTTTTTCAAACTTATACCAATAAAGCCATCTTGGGGTTCGCCTTTGACCCAAACGGATTGTGCTACCAGCTCATATTCACGGGCTCCACCAGCCCTTACGGTCTCGAACTAAGAACAGTTGATTTCAGTACCGGTACTTTTGGTCCTTCAAAACCCATCTCGCTACCTTCCGGAGTAACCATTACCCAACAATCAGGCGACTTAACGCTCAGTCCCGATGGGCAAATGCTGATGGTGTGGGATAAAAAATATATTACGGTCAATTATGAAGATTATGCAACTCCAAATCCCTTAAAAGCAACCTTGATTGCCACTTTATCTGGCAGCCAGATAGTAGGTTTGAACTTCGCTGAAGGTAAACTCATTGCCGCAGATGCAGGCAATAAATACTGGGATTTGAATATTCTTACAGGTGCTAAAACAGCTATTACACAATCTCCCTGTTATCAAAGCAATGATTTAACTGAAATTATTTCCGGGATCGGTGGAGCTAAAAAATTGTCTTCCGCCACACCTACCGGTACTCCCGGACAATACGACTTAACCTATGATATATTTGTAAAAAACTATGGGGGGTGGGATGTTACAAATGTGCAGGTTGTTGAACAACTCAGAGGTGCTTCTACGGCGCCATTCACCAATACTGAAAGCCCTACTGTTCTTTCAGCTACTCTAATTGATAATCCTGCCGGAGTGGCGCTTAATCCTGCTTTTACCGGTGTTGGTGGAAACACCAACCTCCTGGCTGCAGGGCAAACCTTACCAAACGCTCCTGTATCCAACAACCATTTTACAATTAGAATAGTCGTTAGAGTTAGCAATATTGTGATTGGGAAAATATATAACAATAATGCGCGGATAAAAGGAACGGGATATGCCAACATAAGCCTGGAAGATATTTCCACCAATGGCGATAATCCCGACCTGAACAACAATGCCAAGCCTGACGATCCGGGCGAAGACCAGCCCACCCCGTTTGTTATTCTAACAACTGCCGAAATGCCCCCCTGCGAAGCG
>CAZHML010000140.1:0-1482 GCA_964533745.1 uncultured Microbacterium sp. | reverse complement strand
CGGCGAGGGCGGC
Source organism: uncultured Microbacterium sp. (assembly GCA_964533745.1). Lineage (GTDB taxonomy): Bacteria > Actinomycetota > Actinomycetes > Actinomycetales > Microbacteriaceae > Microbacterium. The sequence goes on along the minus strand of CAZHML010000140.1, from coordinate 1,469 downwards.
ATCCAGCTCGCCCGCTCGGGCGTAGCCGGGCGCGTCGTTCGGATGAATCGCCACGGCGGCGAGCACGCGCGCATCCTGCTCGGCGGCCGCGACCGCCCAACGCGAGGAATCGATGTCGCCGGATGCCTGCACCACCCCGAGCACGCCGACCTCGGCCGCACGATCCAGGTGCTCGGTGAGCGAGAGCGGCTCCTCGCCGTCGAGGATCTCCAGATGCGCGTGGTTGTCGTAGACCGGCACCGCCAGGGGTTCGGGCGCGGCGGGATACCGCAGGTTCTTGCGCCCCTCGGCGGAGCGCTCACGGATGTATCGTTCGGTCACTCCGTTTCGACTCCTCGCTGCGCTCCTCGCTCAACGACCGAAACAATCTCATCCCGGTCGTTGAGCGAGCCGAAGGCGAGACGCCTCGGTTATCCCGACTGCTCCACACGGGGAAACAGCGGCTCCAGGGCGCGCACCACGGTCCCCGGCGGCAGGATGCCCCAGCCACCTGCCTCGCGGATCCGCTGCTGCTGAAGCTCGCCCAGCGCGGCGGCACCCAGCGCCTCCCAGAGCTTCGCCGTAGACTGCGGAATGAACGGCGAGAGCAGCACCGCGAGCGCCCGCAGCCCTTCCGCGCAGGTGTACAGCACGGTGGCGAGGCGCTCACGCTGCGCGTCATCCTTGGCCAGCGCCCAGGGCTCGTTGTCGGTGATGTAGCCGTTCAGTGCATCGACGATCTTCCAGATCGCGTCGATCGCGTCGCTCAGCCTAAACTGCTCCATCGCGGCATCCGCATCCCGTGCCGCATCCGCCACCGTGCGCTGGATCGCCAGATCGGCCTCGGTGTAGGTGCCAGGCGAAGGCACGGCGCCATCGAAGTACCGCTCGATCATCGCGATCGTGCGCGAGGCCAGGTTGCCGAAGCCGTTGGCGAGCTCGGCCTGGTAGCGCGCCGACAGATCCTCCCACGAGAAGGATCCGTCCTGCCCGAAGGCGATCGCCGAGAGGAAGTAGTAGCGGTAGGCGTCCGAGCCGAAGACGTCGGTGATCTCGGTGGGCGCGATGCCGGTGAGCTTCGACTTCGACATCTTCTCGCCGCCGACGAGCAGCCAGCCGTGCGCGAAGACGCCGCGCGGCACGTCCAGGCCCGCGGCCATCAGCATCGCCGGCCAGATCACGGCGTGGAAGCGCAGGATGTCCTTGCCGACGATGTGGAATCCCGGCCAGCGGCGGGAGAACTCCGCGTCGTCCGATCCATACCCCACCGCCGTCGCGTAGTTCAGCAGCGCATCCACCCACACGTAGATGACGTGCGACTCGTCCCAGGGCACCGGGATCCCCCAGTCGAAGGTGGCGCGCGAGATCGACAGATCCTTCAGCCCCTGCGACACGAAGGAGACGACCTCGTTGCGCGCCGAGGAGGGGCGCACGAAATCGGGCACGGTGCGATACAGCTCCAAGAGCCGCTCCTGGAACTCGCTCAGCTT
>CAZHML010000139.1:0-1504 GCA_964533745.1 uncultured Microbacterium sp. | reverse complement strand
GACACCTGCACGGGGTCCCTATGGCCTGTGATGAGGTCGTGGACGATGGTGAAGACCGTCAACGCGCCGACGATGGTCATGAACGCGCCGAACACGAAGACGGGGATGAACCACCAGGGGAGGTCGGTCATGACCGCCCCAACAGCCGCTGCAAGAGGTTGACGCCCTTCGGCGTCGGGTTGAGGACGCGCACAATCTCGCCGTAGGCCGCTTCGGCCTCCGCCTGAGTCGTGATGCCGTCGGCATGCGACTTGTCCGGTGGGTTCTTCGACGCCGCCAAGAGCCGACCAAGGCGCATGACCTCTACCGTGTCACCACGGTTCTGGGCGCCGGTGATGCGCTCTTGGAGTAGTTGCTGGGTGGGGGTCACGACGCCACCTCTTCCCTGCCACCACTCAGCACATCAACCCGCTCCCGAGCCTCCATGAACTTCAGCAACGTCAACCGGGCGAGGCCCTGGTGACCACGAGTGCACGCAATCTCATGCTGTTGACCAAGGCGAAGCTGAGCCATGGACAGGCTCACGACGCTCTGGGGGTAGGGGATGCGGGGGAAGGTCATACATGCCTCCAAGAACGCTTGGTGACGGCGTTGAGCACCGTGGTCTTCCCCAGCCGCAAGCGCCGAGCGATGGCTCTCGCGCCCCACTTCGGACAGCCGGGCTTGTAGATGGCCCTGAGGAACAGCACCTCGTCTGCCGTGAGCTTCGCGTCGGGATGGTCTTCGCCGGTGGCCCTCGTCATGAGGCCGTCTGCTCCGGCCGCCTTCGCGTTCTCGGCCCACGTCGCCCAGGCCAGGTTCTCGACGGAGCAACGCTGCTTGTCGTTGTCGAGATGCATGACCAGTGGGTGGTTGTGCGGGTTGGGCAGGAAGGCCAGCGCGACCAGTCGATGGACCCTGAAAGTCGCTGATCGGCGCGGCTTGACCTTCGTGCTCACTTCGAGATAGCCGCCGCTGCCGATTCGCGGTGCCAGCTCCCTGCCGCTGCGGACACCGAAGACACGGCCATCGCGGGTCACGGCGAAAAGGTCGGCTAAGCCCGGCACGGGCACGAACTCAGGCGGCATCACGTCGCCACCGGGAAGTGCTCGTCGAACCACTTGATGATGTCGCGCGAGTCGACATCCCACTCTGCTTGCTCGACGGCATCGGCTCGGGCCTTGGCCGAGTCCAGCGGGTCAGCCAGGTACGTGCGACCGAAGGCCGCCAGCGCCTCGGGAGTGGGATGAAGTGTCGACATGAACTCGGCCTCGAAGGCATCGCAACCGGAGCAAGAACCGTATGCCCCGCCGACAAGCACGGTCTGGCCCTCCCACTTGACCTTCGCGTACCAGTCACCCTGGTACGAACCGAACTCCCCGAAGGCCAAGACCTCAGCGCCAGCGGCCTCGATGGCGTCGCAATAGCCGCTCACTTCACACCGCGCTGGATGATGTCTTCGAGTTGGGATGCTAAGATGTGGTCTGTCACAAGCACGTCCTTTCTGGCCCTCGTCGCAAGCGAG
>CAZHML010000138.1:0-1582 GCA_964533745.1 uncultured Microbacterium sp. | reverse complement strand
AAACATTTTCTTATAGTCCAAAAGTATAGCCAGTAAATATATTATTGCCAATATTCCTACCCCTATACTTAATTCTAAAAAAGCGTTATCCATCTCCTTAAGAACATATCTGTCTAATATGAGATATATTAATTGATATAAAATTGAAAGTAAAAATCCTAAACCATGGGTTGCTAAAAATTGTTTATAACTTACTTTTGTCAAATAATGTACTTGTGTAAAAGCTAGGAAGTAATTAACTACTGTACCAATAGATACTGCTAAGGTTGCTCCTTCTACGCCCCATTTTGATCCGATATATACAGCTATTATAATATATATAGCATAAAATAAAGTTCTGTATGCCCTTTTATAGATATCGCCCAAAGATTTAGCCATAGTACTTCCGATTATCGTACAAATAAGGAAAAATACGGAAACAGACATTATTTGTACTATAATTATGGAATTATCCCATCGATTTCCGAGTAAAATGCGCACGATGGATTTGGCATTATTATATATAAAAATACTAAAAGGGAAAAAGATAACAGCTAATATATAAGTAAGTTCTAAATATATTCCTCCTATTAATTTTCTATCACCTTGTTTTCTCGCAACAGGAGAAAATAATACTTTATCTATAATCTGTCCAACCAAACCCGGAGCATATTTTACAACCTGAAATCCACGGTCATACAAACCAAGCGCATCTACACCCAATAACCGACCCACTATTATCCGGTCTCCCTGATTAGCTGCATAAGAAAATATTTTGGTTAATGAATAACCTCCTCCAAAGTAAATCAATTCTTTAAAGGACTTTTTGTTAAAAGAAATACCCAAAGTTTGTTTGCTAAAATATAGATACAATATTGCGGAAAACCCGGCTTGGCTTATTACAGCAATCACCAGAGCCCATACACCAAAACCTTTATAAGCCAAAAGAATACCTACCATGCCGTACCCAACAACATAGGAGATAATTTGAATGAGGGAGAGCTTTTTGAATTGCATTTTCCTATACATCAAACCTAAGGGGGTGGTAGTTACAGATCTTAAAAGTAAAACAAAGGATATCGCACGAAGTATAGAAATTAATCCTTCATTTTTAAAAAATATAGCTATCAGAGGTGCTAATAGCCATAAAAGCAATAGTAAAATACATCCAAAAATTATAGAATAAGTAAACCCGGCATGGATATCTGTAGCGTTTAACCTTTCCTTTTGTGTAATGGCAGGGCCCAAGCCTAAATCATTAAATATATCAGAGAAACTAACCACAATCATGGCAAGCCCCATAAGTCCAAATTCGGAAGGTGTTAATATTCGAGCTAAAACAGCCAGGATGGCAAATTGAAAAATGGCGTTTACAGCTTTAACACCAATCATCCATAAAAAACCGCCTATAGTCTGTTTTGTTAAGCTTTTTCCCATTAGAATATTTCGTTACGATAAATATGAATTTTGCAATGTGTATGGGTAGACAGAACTAAATTTTTATAAGCCCCATTTCGGTCAGCCTATTGTTAAAAATTAGTTCTAACGCCTTTTCCACCATTTTTTCTTTTTATTAGGTGTATCGAAATATTCGGTGTAACCG
>CAZHML010000137.1:0-1617 GCA_964533745.1 uncultured Microbacterium sp. | reverse complement strand
TCGTGACGAGGAACGTCGGGGACTTCGCGGCCACGGGTGTGCGCACCATCGATCCTTGGGCGCCTGGCCGGCCCTGACCCGTCAGGGGGCCTGGACCAAGCTTGCCGTAGCAGGATCGTAGACGTATCCGATGATCGAGCCGTCGATGGTCCGATCCGGTGTCACCTGTCATTGCCGCCGCGCCCACCAGGGTGCACGAACCTTGGCGGCAACAGCCCATACACCGTCGCCCGGTTGGCCTCGTAACGGCCTGGGACGCGCTCGACGACCAGCCCGCTCGCTACCAGCGCGTTGAGGTCGCGGGTGACCGTCTTGGGGGTCTTGCCGGCATAGTGGCCGGCCATCTCCACACTGAGCCGGGGGATAGCGGCCTTGCTCACCGCTTCTGCCTGCTGACCCAGGTCGATCGCCAGGGCCCGCTGCCTGGCCTTGGCGATGGAGGCGCCGTCGATGGCCAGCATCACCAGCCTGGCCCACATGGTCTGGAACTGCTGGGACTGGACGAAGGCGATCTGCTCCTGCAAGCCGTCGACAAGGCCCTGGACGGCGTACTCGGCGAACACCAATGGGTCACGGACCAGCCTGGCCTCGTTCAGCTTGTCGTAGTAGCGATCCCTGGTCTGGTTGTAGTGGTTGTTGAGCAGGTGGGCTGACACCGTGGGAACGCCGCCACCGAGCAGGATGCACTGCTCGATCAACCGAGCTGTCCTGCCGTTGCCGTCCCCGTAGGGATGGATCCAGGCGAACAGAACGTGTGCCAAGACCGCCCGCAGGATGACCTCGGCCAGCTTGGGCACACCGATGTCGGGCAAGCGGTAGGGTCCGTTCACCCATTCCACGTACCGCCTGAGCAGGTCCGGGACCTCATGGTAGTCGGGTGCCACGTAGACCCCGGCAGCCACGCCGCCGTCCCGTATCCGACCTGGGAAGACGCCGGGCCGCGTCTCCAGCCCTCGCAGCACCTGCTCGTTGAGTTCGTGGATGATGTCCACCGTGACCTCGTGGCTTGCGCCGCCGCTGGCTAGGCGGTTCATCGCGGCCAAGACGTTCCGTACCTCGTCCGCCTGGTAGCTGCGGCTGTCGGGGAGGTCGTTCCGACCCTGCAGCACAGAGCGCACCTGGGCCTCCGTCAACGTGTTGCCTTCGATGGCGGTGGTCGCTTGGGCGCCCCGGACCAGCCATGTCGTCATCATCTGGCTCGATGTGTCTGGCAGCAGTGGCGCCCAGGCGATGTGCTGGGACGTCGAGACCGCCTGTCCCAGGAGGGTCCAGAGTCTGGGCCCGATGCGGTCGGCCCTGAACGCGAACTCGATGAAGGGATGTGTCTCGGTCCATGGGTGCGCCATGGACCGAGACTAACACCGTGTATATCTACGCTGTTCAGATTTCAGTACGTTTTTTGTCCCAGATACAGTCCGTGATCTTGTCCAGTACATCGTCCGAGCATGGCGCTCAACTAGGCTTGGCGTATGCGGTCGGCCGCCTAGCCGCGCCTGCCTTCGTCAAGGCGCGGATCCAGCGCATCCCGCGCCGCGTCCCCAAGCAGGTTGAACCCCACCACAGAGAAGAAGATGCCAAGGCCGGGGAAGATCGACAGCCACGGCGCCTCACGGAAGC
>CAZHML010000136.1:0-1619 GCA_964533745.1 uncultured Microbacterium sp. | reverse complement strand
AACAAAGATCAAATCCAATTTCAGTCGGAAGCCGGCGTTTTAACGCTGCGCTCAAAAAACCAGCACGGCTATTTACCGGTTACCGTGTACTGTCCTGGTTTTATAAAGCTTTCCATTGACTCTGCGAATGCTGAAATTGATCCGGTTACCCTAACCGGCGCTACAATGCATATCGGCGCTGAGGGAAATGTAACATTCAATGGATCGGCCGACAGCTTAACGGTGAGCATTAAACGAAGCGGTTCCATTACTTTGGGCAGCACCGCCGATGTAAAATGGCTTAACCTCCAACTGGCTGATGGCAGCAGGTTCAATAATGAGCAGGGCAGTGTACAGCAAATCGGGAACCTGGTGCTGGAAGACAGCGCCACGCTGAATGTGAATGGTAAAACCATGCGCATGATTGCAGAAAAGAACAATCCTTAAAAATATTAATACATCAGATCATGAAAAAGAATTTTCATTCCATTTTAATGCTTATCTCACTGATCGCATTGTGCATCGTACTGCATCATACATTACATGCAGGTACGGAACCCGAAAAAGACCAGGTCGTAAATGAAAGATGGATTACGCCACCCGCTGCGCGGACTTTTCCCGCTGTTTTTTTTATCGGTTTGGAATAACCGCTGTATCACGAATAATTCGTGCCCATTTGTAACATTCGTGGCAAAATATTACTTCTTAAACAGCCCCATTTTTTTGCATAATAGCATCGGGGAACAACTGCATTTACGTTCACCACTTCCTTGCACAAAATTCACTTAACCGGCCGATTCAACTTATCACTTATTTTTGTGCGATGGCAGCTCCACTGGCAGAACGGCTACGACCGCAATCATTAGACGAACTTGTAGGACAGGAACATCTTACGGGGCAGGGAAGCATATTGCGTAAAGCCATACAGCAGGGTAAAATTCCTTCCATGATATTATGGGGACCGCCCGGTGTTGGCAAAACAACCATTGCTAACATTATCGCACATACGCTCAATGTTCCCTTTTATACATTGAGCGCCATAAGCGCCGGCGTAAAAGAAGTAAGGGAAGTAATTGAAAAAGCAAAGCTTCAGTCCGAAAGCATATTGTTCATTGATGAAATTCATCGCTTTAACAAAGGTCAGCAGGATGCATTGCTGGGCGCGGTGGAAAAGGGTACGATCACCCTGATAGGAGCAACAACCGAAAATCCATCTTTTGAAGTAAATGCGGCCTTACTGAGCCGCTGTTTGGTGTACGTATTAAAGCCACTTGATGAAACCGCTTTAAAAAAATTACTTACGCTGGCTATTGAAAAAGATCCAGAGCTCAGTAAACGAAAAATAACATTCAAAGAAACTTCTGCGCTTTTGAATATTTCGGGAGGCGATGCCAGGAAATTACTGAACCTGCTGGAGATCGTAACGAATGCTGTTCCGGGTAACGAAGTGCTGATCACCGACGCGATGGTAATGGACATTGCGCACAAGCGTATTGCACTGTACGACAAAAGCGGTGAGCAGCACTACGATATTATTTCTGCATTCATTAAATCTATCCGCGGCAGCGATCCGAATGCGGCCGTTTACTGGCTGGCAAGAATGATTGAAGGCGGCGAGGACGTAAAATTCATTGCACGGC
>CAZHML010000135.1:0-1635 GCA_964533745.1 uncultured Microbacterium sp. | reverse complement strand
CGAGGACGGCGTGAGCGCCTGGATGCTGGACGGCCCCGACGCGCGCTACTCGGTGCCGATGCCGGCGAAGGGCGAGCCCAAACGCGCGATCCTGGACAGCTACACCAAGGAGCACTCCGCCGAGTACCAGGCCCAGGCCTGGATCGATCTGGCCCGCAAGCTTCACGGCGAGCACCCGCAGCTCGCCGATCCCGCGAACGTGAAGAGCGTCGTCCTGCACACGAGCCACCACACGCACTACGTGATCGGCTCGGGGGCGGGGGATCCGCAGAAGTACGACCCCACCGCCTCGCGCGAGACGCTCGACCATTCCATCCCCTACATCTTCGCCGTCGCGCTGCAGGACGGCGGCTGGCACCACGTCGACTCCTACAGGCCGCAGCGCGCGGGCCGCGCTGACACCGTCGCGCTGTGGCAGAAGATCACCACGGCCGAGGATGCCGAGTGGACCCGTCGGTATCACTCCGAGGATCCGGACGAGAAGGCCTTCGGCGGCCGGGTCGAGATCGAGCTCCAAGGCGGCCAGACCATCGTCGACCAGATCGCCGTCGCCGACGCCCACCCGCTGGGTGCGCGTCCCTTCGCGCGTGCCGACTACATCCGCAAGTTCCGCATCCTCGCCGAGCCCGTGCTGGAGGAGGCCGAGATCGAGCGCTTCCTGACGCTCGTGCAGCGGCTGCCCGAGCTCAGCGCGGCGGAGGTGCGCGAGCTCAACATCGTCGCGAAGCCGGGTGTCATCGACCTGGCCGCCGCGCCGAAGGGTCTGTTCTGATGCCGCGTTTCGTCTCGCTGCGCTCGCTCAACGGCCGGAGGAAGACATCGGTCGTTGAGCGAGGTCCGAAGGACCGAGTCGAAACGCGGCATCGCATCGAGAAGGGCGGATGCTGATGCTTTACGCCACCACTCCCGCCGCCGAGAAGCGCCGAATCCTGCGTGAGCGGCTCGCATCCGGCGAACTGCTGCGGTTCCCCGGTGCCTTCAATCCGCTCAGCGCCCGGCTCATCGAGCAGCGGGGCTTCGAGGGCGTGTACATCTCCGGGGCAGTGCTCAGCGCCGACCTGGGCCTGCCCGATATCGGCCTGACGACCCTCAGTGAGGTCGCCGGCCGCGGTGCCCAGATCGCCCGGATGACCGAGCTGCCCGCACTCATCGACGCCGACACCGGCTTCGGCGAGCCGATGAACGTCGCGCGCACCATCCAGACCCTCGAGGATGCGGGGCTCGCGGGTGCCCATATCGAGGATCAGGTGAACCCCAAGCGCTGCGGCCACCTCGACGGCAAGGCGGTGGTCGACGAGGCGACCGCCCTGCAGCGCATTCGCGCTGCCGTCGATGCCCGCCGCGACGGGAACTTCCTCATCATGGCGCGCACCGACATCCGGGCGATCGAGGGGATGGATGCCGCGATCGACCGCGCCAAGGCGCTGGTGGATGCGGGTGCCGACGCGATCTTCCCCGAGGCGATGCGCATCCTCGAGGAGTTCGAGGCGGTGCGGCAGGCGGTGAGCGTGCCGATCCTGGCGAACATGACCGAGTTCGGCAAGAGCGAGCTGTTCTCGACGCAGCAGCTCGCCGACGTGGGCGTGAACATCGTCATCTGGCCGGTGTCGCTGCTGCGCATCGCGATGGGTGCGG
>CAZHML010000134.1:0-1692 GCA_964533745.1 uncultured Microbacterium sp. | reverse complement strand
AAAGGAAGGGTGGCTGAGTGGTTGAAGGCACCTGACTCGAAACTGAAAAAGGCGGTTTTGCACGGGTTTTCATTTTGCGGATATGGCGCTGGTTTTCAGGAGTTTATCGCAAAAATCGCTTTGCACGGCTTTGCACCGTTTTTCAGCTTTTTTCCCGCTGACCGTATAAAAGACCGTATAAAAAATTTGGCGCTCTGCCGCCCAATTCCCATCTGTAAACCCGGCCTTGCCGGCTCTCCGGCAGCGATTCGTTTACGAGAAGTTTAACGCCGGAAGATGCGTGACTTGCGGTATTCACCACACATTTGCTCCCGCACGGGCGCAAAATGACGAATGAGTGCCGAGATTATACCCATTATTCCCGAACGGGAGCAATACCAATATGGTGACGGCAATTGAATTGGGAAAGCTGGTGAAACAGCAGCGCAAGGGGTTGGGGATGAACCAGAGTGATCTGGCGATGGTCTCTGCCACGGGGCGGCGCTTCATCAGCGACTTGGAGAACGGCAAAGAGACTTGCGAGTTGGGCCGGACGCTTCGGGTGCTCGCCAATCTCGGAATCGATCTGGAAATCCAACTGCGGAGGCAAGGCTATGGCGCGACTGCTTGACGTGTATCTCAACGCCGGATCTGGTCGGACGGCTGGAGCAGGACGACCACGGCGCATTGTGGTTCGCCTACGCCCCTGTGTGGCTGGAATCCCCGCAGGTGTTTCCGCTTTCGGTGTCATTGCCGCTGAGGGAAGAACGGTTTAAGCGCCAAGAGTGCCGCCCCTTCTTCGCTGGGTTGCTGCCGGAGGAGACCAGCCGGAAGCTGGTCGCGAAGGCATTCGGCGTCAGAGAAAAGAACGACTTCGCCCTTCTGGAGAAGATCGGCGCGGAATGCGCGGGCGCGGTCAGTCTGTTGCAGGTTGGAGAAAAGCCCATCACTGGCGCGGCGCATTACCGGGAAATTTCAGAGCCGGAACTTGCCGGGAAGCTGGCCGCCGCGCAGCGGCATCCGCTGCTGGTGGGCGAGCACAGAGTCCGTCTGTCGCTGGCAGGCGCTCAAAGCAAAATGGCGGTCCTGATCCGGGAGGGGCGTTATTTCCTGCCACTGGATGGCTCCCCAAGCACCCATATCCTGAAACCGCAGAGTCCTCACTACGACGGACTGGTGGAGAACGAGCATTTCTGTATGTCGCTCGCCGCAGAGGTGGGGCTTACCGCCGCCAGCGTCGAGACCCGAGAAATCGGCGGACAGAAATTTCTCCAGGTCGAGCGGTATGACCGCCGAACCGATGCTGCCGGTGCCATCCGGCGTATCCATCAAGAAGATTTCTGCCAAGCGCTCGCGATGCCGCCGGAATGGAAATACCAGCAGGAAGGAGGTCCGAGCCTCAAACAATGCTTTGAGTTGGTCAGGGTGCAGTCCACCGCCCCTGGGCCAGATGTTCTCAGGCTCTTCGATGCAGTTGTCTTCAACTACCTTGGCCTGCCCCCATTGTTTGATCCACTTCTTATGAGAGACTTGGGGTGCACACAGTCTGGTTTGTGGGTTGGTGTGGGATGGGGGAAGTGGCAGTGCCTGAAGGCCGATGGAGCGTAGCGGAATCGGCCTTCAGGCACTGCCGCGCGAACTCCACCGGGGTTTGATATTCCAATGACGAGTGAGGGCGTTCTTCGTTGTAAACCCGCCGGTAATCTTTGGCCA
>CAZHML010000133.1:0-1695 GCA_964533745.1 uncultured Microbacterium sp. | reverse complement strand
AGTTGGGCAATCAGAACCAGGATTACTATGAAGTGCTGGAGGGGTTGCAACCGGGTGATAAAGTAGTAACCAGCAGCTATGAAAATTATGGAGATATGCAGGAGTTGGTGTTGAAGTGAGGATAAGGTATCAGGTATGAGGTATGGGGTATCAGGTGCCGGTCGGTTAAGGTTCTGGAATGTTTTTAATGAAAGAGTGAATCATTTTTCTGATTTCAGTTATTTCAGTTTCCAGCTCTTTAAATATTGGATGGGAAAGTAATTTTAAATCTTTAGACAGAATGAGCTGATATTCTAATTCTGAAGATGAGCCTGACGCCATTACCAAAAAGCGTCTAAAATCAGGATTGCTGTTCCTGCCACACCCTTCAGCAATATTAGTAGGGATAGACGAAGCTGACCTACGCATTTGAGAGGTGAGGCCAAACAGTTCTTCTTTTGGATAGCTTTTAGTACAGGAGTAAATTTTTAGTGTTAGCAAATGACTTTTTGACCAAATAGATAAATCGCGGAAATTTCTCATTGTAAATGTTTTTGATGGTTAACAAATGATATATAAATAAACTGGCACCCGAGCCCCTGAACCTTATTTTAAATTATGAAAATACTGTTTATGAAAAAAATATCTTTTATAAAAACAAAAAGTAAACCTCATACCTGATACCTGATACCTCATACCTTAATTCAAATTAAACACAATGATCAAGATCTCCGAATTAGAAAAAATATACCGCACAGAAGAAGTAGAAACGGTTGCGCTGAATAAGCTTTCATTCGAGGTAAAAGAAGGTGAGTTTGTTGCCGTAATGGGCCCGTCGGGCTGCGGGAAATCAACCCTGTTAAACATCCTGGGGATGCTGGATGACCCGGATGCAGGCAGCTTTTTATTCAACGGCATTGAAGTAGCGCATTTTAATGAGCGCAGGCGCGCCGACCTGCGCAAGCACAATATCGGCTTCGTATTTCAAAGCTTTAACCTTATTGATGAGCTCACCGTTTTCGAAAATGTGGAGCTGCCATTAATATATACCGGTGTAAAGTCTGCCGAAAGGAAGAAAAGAGTGGAGGCAGTATTGGATAAAGTGCAGATCATGCACAGGCGCAACCACTATCCCCAGCAACTATCCGGGGGACAACAGCAACGTGTAGCCGTAGCAAGGGCAGTAGTTAATAATCCCAAGCTTATTTTGGCGGATGAGCCGACGGGTAACCTCGACTCTAGCAACGGTAATGAAGTAATGCAAATGCTTACCGACCTCAATGAACAGGGCACTACTATAGTTATGGTAACCCACTCGGAACACGATTCAAGATACAGCCATCGTATTATCCGCATGTTAGACGGCCAAACGGTTACGGAAAACATACTCGTGTAATTTGAAATTTGAAATTTAAAATTTGAAATTAGTCATGACACAGCAATATCAAACCAAAGTACAGCGCATTACCATGCTGCTCACGCTGCTGGCATTGGTAATCGTTATTGCCAAAAACGTATCGGCAGGTACAAAATGCATACCTGTGCGGGAACAGCATCAATGCGAAAGCAATACAAAAACCAGCATTACTGAAACCACAACAGATATAAAAGATATACCCTGGCAGCCTGTTGTATCCATGATCTGGTAATAGCATGCGCTGTCTTACAGTCCAATCCCCATGATTTCATTTCTGATCGCACAACAAGAGAAACAAC
>CAZHML010000132.1:0-1745 GCA_964533745.1 uncultured Microbacterium sp. | reverse complement strand
GCCTTCGCGCCTTGTCTTCCTGGACGAAAGCGGAGCCAAAACCAACATGACGCGGGTGCGGGGCTGCGCGCCGTGCGGACACTGGAAAACCACGACCATGATCAGTTCGGTGCGGGCGGACGGTCGCACCGCGTGCATGACCATCCAGAGCGCGACAGACACCGCCGTGTTCCGTGCCTCCGTGGAGCAGGTGCTCTGTCCCAGCCTCCAGGCCGGAGACATCGTCATCATGGACAACCTCAGCCCTCACAAGGGCACCTACATATTACACACACATTTAGGAAAACTTAAATTTTAAGCGTTCGGGAGAACGCTTTGCGGTTCCTTTAGCGTGCGTTTTGCTGTAGTCACCTTTGTATGAACAGCAAAAAGAAAAAGGAGATGTTAGAACAGCTAAAGAGAAAGAACGATCTATTTTGGAAATGTTTTAGCGCGTTCGACGATCACTTTCGTCAGAAAGTTTTGCGGCAAGCTCGGGGTCAGACTTTTCAAGCTCAATAAGCATTTCTTGATATATTGTTTTGAAACAACTGTTTGTGTGTTGTTCGAACTTCTCGCTCTGACTTTTGTTAAAATCAAAAATGATTTCAATTGCCGCTTGTAGCGCGAGTTGTCGAGCTTGTAGGTCCAACACTGTGATTCGGATCTTTTCTATATGTTGGTGAATTTTAATGAGTTCAGAAGTAATGTCCATATAAAGTTACTTTTGATTACATTTGCTCCATAAAATCTGTCCCATCCCCGTCGTAAGAAAGGTAAAAACAAACTGATAAATTAATGTTATTAAAAGAAGTTTATTTGACGTTATCGTCCTCTGTTTCCACTGAAGGAGAGTCATTGGCAGTCGATTCTCCATGGATGTCATCAGAAGGAGTTGATTCTTCGTCAGAACTAGGGCGCTCTTCTTCAGTATCAATCTCTTCTACAGTTCCTAAAGGAACGTTATGCTGCACGTGAAGATGCTGATGGATTCTATTTTTACAATATAAATAGTCTCCTTCAACTTCTATCCATCTTTCGCTGTATGGACTATAAAATTTATATCCCGAAGTTGTTTCTTCAACCTGAACAATAATGTTACTATATTTAATAAACATAAACTATGAAATTTAAAGAATTTGGAAATGACAGAAACGATGATCAAAAGCATTTCGTCCCATATGGAGACGTGAATGCGTCAATTGGAAAGATTATTACAAGCATCGAAATGAGAGAAGATCACGAAGATCTAAAAATTACTTTACAAGACGGAACGGAGTTGAGAATTTTCGGGAGCTTTCTTCTTCCCTCATACAGCCCCCGTTAAGAACATTATTTCTTTTGTCTATTATACGGTTTTTGATTATTTGGTTTCAAACTGATCTTCAGTTTTGCCGCTTTAGTGTAAACGCCTCTTTCCGGTCTTCCTAGTTTAAGACCAATCACTCGTGTAGGAGTGTTTTCTTTAGCGAATTGCTTTAGTTGGCTCACTTCTTGAGGAGACCACGGTTTTCCTGCGTTTTTCGTTGATTTGCTCATGGGATTTTTTTGCAGTTGTTAAGTGTTATTATAATCAGTATCCCCGCATTATAATTTCATCAAATTTCCCTCGTTTAGTCAATAAAAATCAATCTGTTCACCCGTCTTCCGTTTTTTCATTTTAAATTTCCCCATCCACGCAATTTCCTAATATTTTACTTGACGCACACGATTTTTGCGCTACGTTGCGCCCATGAGCGAACCTCAAATGCCCCGCACGGCGCTGG
>CAZHML010000131.1:0-1902 GCA_964533745.1 uncultured Microbacterium sp. | reverse complement strand
GGCCCCGTGCTCGCGCTCGTCGTCGAAGGGCACCGCGTCATCGAGGGCTTCCGCGCGCTCGCGGGGACGACGGACCCGACGACGGCGGCCCCCGGCACCATCCGCGGCGATCTCGGCCGCGACTGGGGGCTGGCGGTTCAGCAGAACCTCGTGCACGGCTCGGACTCGCCCGAGTCGGCCGCGCGCGAGATCGCGCTCTGGTTCCCGCACTCCTGACCTGACCGCGGCCAGGCGCTGTGCGACTCGGTCCGCATTCTGCAACGTTCCGGCTACGACGCCTGCTTCCTCCGGCCTAGAGGCCCTGCTTTTCTCGGTCTATCACGCCTGCATCTCTCGGCATAGAGGTTCGGCGCGAGGTACAGTGCCGACATGGATACCGTCCAGGTGGTCGGACGTCGCTACCGGCCCCGCGTCATCGACGCCGCGCTGCAACGTGCCCTTGCGGCCTCTGGCGCTGTCGTGGTCGAGGGGGCGCGCGCGAGCGGCAAGACCATGACGGCGTTGCACGCGGCGGAGTCCTACGTCTTCATCGATGACGCCGAGGTGCAACGCGTACTCGAGGTGGCTCCGCGAACCCTTCTCGAAGGTGACGCACCGAGGCTCCTCGACGAGTGGCAGGTTGCCCCTGAGCTGTGGAACATGGTGCGGCGCGCCGTGGACTCAGCAGCAGAGCCGGGCCGTTTCATCCTCACCGGCTCTGCGGTCCCTCCTGACGATGTCACCCGGCATACCGGGGCAGGACGCTTCCAGCGGCTGCGTATGCGAACCATGACGTGGTGGGAGAAGTTCGCCGCGCCCGACGGAGCCTTGAGCCTGGCGGCGCTCTTTGACGGGGACACGCCGCGGACTGACCTCGGTGCAGCGCCCGAGCTGGACACTGTCATCGAGAGTCTGCTGCGACCGGGTTTCCCGGCAATGGCGGAAGTCTCGTTGACTCAGTCGGCGGATCGACTTCGCAGCTACATCGATGATGTCGCGCGCACCGACATCCGCCGAGTCGCCGGGGTTCGGCACGAGCCAGAAGTGATCAAGCAGCTCGTCACCGCCCTGGCGAGATCGGTCGCCTCGGACGTGACCTACAAGACTCTCGCAGCGGATGTGCGGGCCGTGGCTCCCACCATCGATGTGGAGACCGTGAGCAACTACGTTGATCTGCTCCGGCGGCTCTTCATCGTCGAGGCGCAGCGTCCGTGGACTCCGGAACTGCGATCCCGGGCCCGGCTGCGAACCTCAGCGAAGCTTCACCTGGTGGACCCCGCTCTGGCCGCAGCGGCGCTCGGGGCAGGAGTCGAAGGGCTACGCGCGGATCTCGCGACGCTCGGTGTGCTGTTCGAGAGTGCGGTCATCCATGACCTGACCGTGTTCGCCTCCGCACTCGGCGGCGAGGTCCGCCACTACCGCGACTCCTACGGCAAGGAGATCGACGCGGTCGTCACGTTGCCTGACGGGCGCTGGGGCGCGGTCGAGGTCAAGCTGGGTGGCCGACAGCTGTCGACGGGTGTGGAGTCGCTGCGCGACGTGATCGCACAGATCGACACTCAGTCTGTGGGCGAACCGGCATTCCGGCTCGTCGTGACCGGAACGGGTCCGGTGCTGGTCACCGATGACGGTACGGTCACGGCACCACTGAGCGCGCTTGCCCCCTGAGACCTGGCCGATACCCCTCCCGCAGTGGTGCGCAGATGCGACCTCGGGCGCGCCCGTGCCTCTAGGCTTCCGGTGTGCACCTCAAGACCCTGACCCTGCGGGGGTTCAAGTCGTTCGCCTCGGCGACGACCCTGCAGTTCGAACCGGGGGTCACGGCCGTGGTCGGGCCGAACGGTTCGGGCAAGTCGAACGTGGTCGATGCGCTCGCGTGGGTCATGGGGGAGCAGGGCGCCAAGACGCTGCGCGGCGGCAAGA
>CAZHML010000130.1:0-1927 GCA_964533745.1 uncultured Microbacterium sp. | reverse complement strand
CAGGGCAGGGCGGTGGGTAACACCCACCCGGAGCAATCCGCGAGACAGTGCCACAGAGAGTAGACCGCCCCGCAAGGGGTAAGGGTGAAAGGGTGGGGTAAGAGCCCACCAGGGGCCGTGGTGACACGGCTCGCTCGGTAAACCTCGCCCGGAGCAAGGCCAGACAGAGGACGATGACGGGGCCCCCGGAGTCCTCGGGTAGGCCGCTAGAGCGGCATGGCAACATGTCGCCGAGAGAGATGACCGTCGAAGGGGCGCGAGCCCCGGAACAGAACCCGGCGTACAGGCCGGCCCATTCGTCGCCCGGTCCGTCCCGGTCCCTGAGCCTGTCGAAGGGTCCGGGTCACGCCACCGCCTGTCGGGGAACCAGGATGAATGGGGCGACTTCGAGCGTGTCCTCCAGCGACACGCCGACACAGGTGCCTGCGATCCTGGTTTCCGCCACGATGTCGTCGTGCCGCGTGCCTGCTCAGTCGGCTGCCAGTGCCGCCGCGCCGATGATTCCGGCGCTGTTGCGGTGGACGGCAGGCACGATGGGCGTGCTCAGATCCAGCAGTGGCAGGAACATCTCCGGATGCTTCGAAACGCCGCCGCCGATGACGAACAGGTCGGGGCTGAACAGCAGCTCGACGTGCGCGAGAAAGGTCTGCACGCGGCTCGTCCACTCCTCCCAGCCGAGCTGCTCGCGCTCCATCGCCGAGTACGCCGCCCAGCGCTCGATCGACTCGCCGTCGTGCAGCAGGTGCCCGAGCTCGGTGTTCGGCAACAGCACGCCGTCGTACAGAAAGGCGGAGCCGATCCCCGTGCCGAGGGTCGCCAGGATCGTCAGGCCCGCGGCATCCCGTGCCGCCCCATAGCGTGCTTCTGCGACGCCCGCGGCATCCGCGTCATTGACGAAGTGGATGTCGCGACCGAGCCCCTTCTCGAAGAAGCCTTCGGCCCCGAAGCCGATCCACGCCTTCGAGATGTTCGCAGCCGAGAGCGTCCGCCCGTTCTTCACGATCGAGGGGAAGGCGACTCCCAGCGGCAGGTCGGACTCCGCGACCCCCAGTGTGCCGAGAACGTCGAGCACAGCGGCCAGGACGTCATCCGGTGCGGCGCCGTGGGGGGTGTCCACGCGCACGCGCTCGGAGTCGAGCTGGCCGTTGTCCAGATCCACCAGACCCGCCTTGATGCCGGTCCCACCGATGTCCACGCCGATCGCCTGTGCCATATCTCAACCCTAGGGTGCGCGCGCCAGTAGGATCGTCTCAGGCATTGACGATCGGAGAACCCGTGTTCCACGATGACGACGAGAAGTACTGGTACAACCTCGCCACGGGCGAGGTCGAGTTCGGGCGGCTGTCGCCGGGGAACGACCTCGTCGGACCCTTCGACACCGAACAGGAAGCGGCGCAGGCACCGGACCTGCTTCGCGAGCGCGCCCGGGCCTGGGCCGACGAGGATGCTGAAGACGACGGCGTTTCGCAGTTCCCGAGCGCGGGGTGAGCATGGATAAGCAGCGGGATTTCGTCCTGCGCACCATCGAGGAGCGCGGCGTCAAGTTCGTCCGTCTGTGGTTCACCGACGTGATCGGCACGCTGAAGTCCGTCGCTATCGCCCCGGCCGAGGTCGAGGGAGCCTTCGCGGAGGGCATCGGCTTCGACGGCTCGGCGATCGAGGGGTTCACGCGCAGCGTCGAGTCTGACCTGCTCGCCCAGCCCGACCCCACGACTTTCCAGATCCTGCCCTGGCGGGGGGAGATCGACCCCACCGCGCGGATGTTCTGCGACCTGACCACCCCGGACGGTCAGCCGGCCGTGAGCGACCCGCGCCACGTACTGCGGCGCATCCTCGCGCGGGCCGCGGATGCCGGGTTCACCTTCTACACGCATCCCGAGATCGAGTTCTATCTTCTGAAGTCCTCGTCCTTCGGCCCGGATGGCCC
>CAZHML010000129.1:0-1934 GCA_964533745.1 uncultured Microbacterium sp. | reverse complement strand
GCCGCGCAGGGCGTGGACTTCCACCGCCCGCTGACGACCTCGCCGCGGCTGGCGCGCGCCCACGCCACGCTGCGCGCGCGCGTGGCCCACTACGACCGCGACCGCCTGTTCGCGCCCGACATCGAGACCGCCAGGCAGCTCGTGCTGCGAGGCCATGCGGCCGACGGCAACGGCGACGCGCTGGCCGCGCTCTGGCACTGACCCGCCACGCGGCGCGGCCGGCGCCGCCGCCGCGACGGGACGTGACGGGCAACCACGAAGCAAGGGACCCCCAAGCCGTTCAACGGCTCATGCTCACGCGCCCGCGCCGAACACCGCGAACCACCCCCGCTCATCCGTCCACGCCCGCGCCGGCCCGAACCCGGCCTCGCGCAGCAAGGCCTCGAACGCGGCCGGCGTCCACTTGTGCGAGTTCTCCGTGTGCAGGCGCTCTTCCTGCGCGAAGCGGCGTTCGCCGCCCGGCCAGCGCACGGTCTGCGCCTGCAGCGCCTGCAGATGCATCTCGATGCGCGATTCGGCCGGGTTGAAGAACGCCACGTGCTGCCACTGCGCGGGGGCGAAGTCGCTGCCCAGCCAGCGGTTGGCGTTGAGCAGCAGGTTGCGGTTGAAGGCGGCCGTCACGCCCAGGGCGTCGTCATAGGCGGGTTCCAGCACGTCGGCCGGTTTGGCCAGGTCCACGCCGATCAGCAGGCCGCCACCGGGGCCGCCTGCGCGGCACAGCGCATGGGCCTGGCGCAGCAAGGCCAAGGCTTGCGCGGGGTTGAAGTTGCCGATGCTGGAGCCGGGGTAGAACACGGTGCGCGGCGCGCCCTGCAAGCCGCGCGTGTACAGCCAGTCGGTCGCCTGCGGCCCCGGTTGCAGCGAGGTCGAGAAGTCCAGCCCCAAGCCGAGCATGGGCAGATCGGGGTGGCGCTGTTGCAGCGCGCCCAGCGCATCGCGCAGGTAGTCCACCGAAATGTCCACCGCCACGTAGCCGGCCGGCCGCAGCACCGGAAACAGGCGCGCGGCCTTGGCGCAGCTGCCGGCGCCCAGGTCGATCAGCACGGCGCCATGTGGCAGATGCTCTGCCATGGCGGCGCCGTGCTGCGCGAAGATGGCGGCTTCGGTGCGGGTGGGGTAGTACTCGGGCAGTTCGGTGATGGCGTCGAACAGGCGCGAACCCAGCGCGTCGTACAGGAACTTGGGCGCGATGTGCGCCGGGGTGGCCTGCAGACCGGCTTGCAGTTCCGCGCGCACGGCGGCCGGATCGGCGAGGTGGGTCTGGACGAAGTGCGGCGTGGGTGCGAACTGGGGCATGCGGCTGGGTTCTCCTTGTGCGGTTTATACCGGCTGCAGGGCAAAAGCCGGCAAGATAACGCCCATGCACAAAAGACGCCTCACCTTCCTGATCACCCTGGCCCTGGCCGCGCTGCTGGCCGGCTGCGGCACACCCTGGGCCACCGTGCCCAGCCGCACGGGCGAACCCGTGATGCTGCTGGGCCACGACCCCCTGGCCTATTTCACCGAAGGCCGGGCGGTGAAGGGCGACCCCGGACACAAGCTGGCGATGTTCCAGCGCAGCTACCACTTCGCCAGCGCGCAGAACCGCTACGACTTCATCGCCGACCCGGCGCTGTACGAACCGCAGTACGGTGGCTTCTGCGCCCACGGCGCGGCGTTTGGCCGCAAGCTCGGCAGCGACCCCACCCGCTGGCAGATCGTGGACGGACGCTTATTCATCTTCGGCAGCGCTGCGGCGCAAGCCGCGTGGTCGCTCGATCCTGCCTGGCACATCGGCCAGGCCGACCGCCTGTGGCCGGGCACGCAGGACATGGGTTGGCGCTCGGCCACGCTGGCCGCCATGCTCAAGCGCCCGGGCCAGCCATGGCCGGCCGATGCACCTGGCTGGCGGGACTGGTTCAAGCCGCCGGGCTGGCGCGCCGCCGAAGGCGTGG
>CAZHML010000128.1:0-1954 GCA_964533745.1 uncultured Microbacterium sp. | reverse complement strand
ATTGCCCAAAAGCTCAACATATCTCCTAAAACCGTTGAAAACCAGCTTACGAAAGCCATTAAGTCTATTAAAGCGGCTGCGAGGTCATTCACCATCAGTACTATACTTGCAATTTTTACAATTTTAATCAAGGCATAAGTTTTTTTCTAAAACGAATAGGGGAAATATTACGTCCCGTACACTTACCTGGTATATCCTTAGTATATCTATGCCTATACCACAGCATATACAGCGTCTCATCGGGAAATACCTTGCAGGGGAAATCAGCAGGGAAGAATCAGCAATTCTTGACGAGTGGTATCTTTCTTTTAATGACCGCGAAGTTGAAATTACTGCAGCAGATAATCTTAATGAGGAAGTGATAAAGAGCCGTATTCATAAAAGGCTTTTGGAAGATATCCTGCAAAAGCAGGCGTTACAGGTTATAAAGCCCAGACGGCGCCGGTATATACCTGCCGCCGCAGCAGCACTCATTATTTTGGGTTTATCATATTTTTTCGTTTTCAACTCCGGAAAGCCCGGATTTACCCCAACCGGAATAGCCAATACAACTTCACCCAACAATGATATAGCACCGGGTGGTAATAAAGCGGTATTGATACTTGCTAATGGTTCATCTATTCCTCTCGACAGTATTTCTAATGGTATAATTTCAAAACAGGGAAACATTGACGTAAATAAAACGGCTAATGGGTTACTTTCTTACAGCATTAACAGTAAAGATATAACAGGAGACAAAGATATAACAGGAGACAATGCTGAACTTTATAATACCATTGCAACGCCCCGTGGCGGTCAATACAAGGTAACGCTTTCTGATGGCACTAAAGTGTGGCTTAATGCCGGGTCTTCCATACATTTTCCTGTGGCTTTTGCGGGCAAGGAAAGAAAGGTGGAAATAACCGGCGAGGCTTACTTTGAAGTAGTGAAGGACGAAACAAAACCCTTTAAGGTATTAACGACTTCATCAGCAGTGGAAGTGCTGGGCACTCATTTTAACGTAAACGCCTATGATGATGAGGCATCGGTAAAGACCACGCTGCTGGAAGGAAAAGTAACGGTTTCGGCTAAGAACGAGGTTCCTCACCTGCTGGCACCTGGTCAACAATCGTCAGTAAGCAAGGAAGGAGAAATTTCAGTGGCCGGTGATGTGAACATAGAAGATGTTATAGCCTGGAAAAACGGGCGTTTTCAATATACATCCGTCGATTTAAAAACGATACTCAGGCAGATTTCCCGCTGGTACAACGTTGATATTGAATATCGTGGTAACATAAATCTTGACTTTACCGGTCAACTGCCCCGTAGCGCAACCGTATCAAAAGTGTTTGAGAAACTGGAGATGACAGGTGAAGTGCATTTCAGGATTGAAGGAAGGAAAATCATTGTTTCACCTTAAAATGATCGCAATGCCCAACTGCTTTTTTGTACGGGACGGATAAGAATGAACTGTTTCAAATAAAAACCGGGAACTGGTGCAACAGCCCCGGCAGTTTGTTTGAAATGCTGATATAAACCAATCTGCAACGACTTGCTTATTCATCATCACCGCCGGTATGAAAATTCATAACTGGCGGACAAACAATACAAATATATGTATTTAACTGCTTATTCTAAATCCGCAGTAGATGCTGGCGATTTATTAACCAAAGCGATCCGGATTATGAAACTCACAACAGTTTTTATAATCGCAGCCTGCCTCCAGGTAAGTGCCAGGGTTTATTCACAAAGAGTAACACTCAGCGGCAAAAATATTTCACTACAAAAAGTATTCGGGGAAATAAAAAAACAAACGGGTTATCAGTTTTTTTATGCAGACAGAACCCTTAAATCTGCCAAAACTGTTTCGCTGAATCTGAAAAGAGTGCCTTTGGAACAGGCTCTTAATATAATATTCAAAAATCAGCCCCTCACCTTTGGCATCTCTGAAAATACTATTGTTGTAAAAAGAAAA
>CAZHML010000127.1:0-2023 GCA_964533745.1 uncultured Microbacterium sp. | reverse complement strand
GAGGGCTCGGATACTTAGGAGCCCCCGCCGACACGATCGGACTGACACTGCTGGGTGAACCGTCCCAGGTTCTCTGCCGCTTCTATGCGGGGAGCGGCTCTCGAGCGAGCGCCGCGTAGTAGGCAACCTCGTATTCATCGGGGCTGACCATTCCGAGGCTACCGTGGAGCCGCCGGTGGTTGTACCAGTCGACCCAGCCGGCGGTCGCGAATTCGACGTCCGTGATCGTCTTGTACGGGCCGTCGTGGAACACTGTGGTGCGCACGCATTCGGCCTTGTATATCCCGTTGATCGTCTCCATGAGCGCGTTATCGTATGCGTCGCCGATGGATCCGATCGAGGGGCGATGCCGTCGAGGGCGAGCTTCTCGGTCCACAACAGCGACGTGTATTGACCGGATTCAACTGGTGGATGCAACACCAGCTTGTTGGAGCAACAGTACCTGCTCGTTGAACGCCTCCGCCGGCGTCTTCCAGCCGAGTGTTTTCCGGGGACGAGTGTTGAGCGCATGAGCGACAGCATCGAGTTCGTCGGCACTCCAACGAGAGAGGTCGGTGCCCTTGGGAAAGTACTGTCTCAGGAGCCCATTCGTGTTCTCGTTCGTGCCGCGCTGCCAGGGCGATTGTGGGTCGGCGAAGAACACGGGGATGCCGGTCTCGACCCTGAATTGGGCGTGTGCCGACATCTCCTTGCCGCGGTCCCAGGTCACCGAGCGGGCGAGCTGCGCTGGCAGAGTGGCCATGCTGGTGGCGAGGGCATTCTTCATCGTGATCGCGCCATAGCCGGCCAGTGCCGGACCGTTCTTCGGGGTCTCCTTGTGCCGGTAGCCTTCCTCGCGCGGCAGATGCACCAGGAGCGTGAATCGTGTCGTGCGCTCGACAACGGTGCCGACCGCAGAACGCTCCAGACCGATCAGGAGGTCGCCTTCCCAATGGCCAGGGACAGCACGATCCTCGACCTCGGCGGGACGTTCGCTGATCAGCGTCTCTGGTGTGACGTGTGCCCAGGTTTTCCGTCGTGATCGTTCCTGCGGGGCGCGCAAGGCCCGGCCGGTGCGAAGACACCACACCAATTCGCGTTTGAGTGCGCCGCGACCCTGAATATAGAGCGCCTGGTAGATCGCTTCATGGCTGATGCGCATGGACTCATCATCGGGGAAATCCACCTTGATGCGGTTCGCGATCTGCTCCGGACTCCACGCCAGAGACCACGGCCGATCCTTGCGGTGTGGCTTGTTCCGCCCGGTGAACCTCGGAGCCTCCGGCCCCGGAACCACCGTGCCGTCAGATCGACTGATCTGGCCGGACAACCGCTCTTGAACATAGGCCTGCAACCGCGGATCCGCGACAAGCTTCGCGATCTTCGGACGGCGAGCAGCCATGTCAGCCTTCCACTGCGCCACCGACGCCCGATAGCCACTGCTTCCATAACGGACCGCGGCGTTCCGGCGCAGCTCCCGCGAGATCGTTCCCGGATCACGCCCGATGACTCGAGCGATCTCCCGCACGCCCTTGTCCTGGGCGCGGAGCAGCGCGATCTCTTCCCGCTCCGCGAAGGAGAGATAACGGCCCGACGGCGTGAACTTCAGATCAAACGGTGGCATGCCGCCAGCGTGATGGAACCAGCGCGCTCCGACCGCCTGCGCCACGCCGATCACGGCCGCGGCTTCCTCGGCAAGCAGCCCTTTCGCGATCTGCTCCCAGAACGCGACCTCGACGTTGCGCTGATACTTCGGATGACCTGGCGACCGGAGTTTCGGCCGAACTGCCCGATCTGCTGCTTGTTGACGACGAACCATCGAACACCTCCATCACGGGGTGTTGCGACGACCAGTTGAAACCGCCTTGACTGCCTGCGTCCGAGTGTGCTCGGAGCTGGTCCGGCCCGACGGGGTGGCCTTGCCGGTCGCGTTCCCACAGCGCGATACGCAGCGGGATCATGACGAGATCTGTGTGCTTGGTCGTCTGTGCATGCCAGGCCACGATGCGTTGT
This sequence comes from uncultured Microbacterium sp., assembly GCA_964533745.1. GTDB lineage: Bacteria > Actinomycetota > Actinomycetes > Actinomycetales > Microbacteriaceae > Microbacterium. Next base: position 31 of record CAZHML010000127.1, on the reverse strand, counting down.
GAGAACACGTCGAGGATGAACGCGACATACA
>CAZHML010000126.1:0-2090 GCA_964533745.1 uncultured Microbacterium sp. | reverse complement strand
ACGAAAAACAAAACAGGTACTATGAACGCCGTCACGGGGCAAAGTTAGGCAGTTGCTCCGACGCTGTAAAAGCATACTTATTATCCAAATCCGTTTAGCATCTGCCAGATAAAATAAATCCGAAGCCGGAAATTCGAAATCCGAAGGAATACAAAGAACCAAATAAAATTCAATATAAAAAGCAGATGCTTCGTTCCTCAGCATGACAAGCAGTGGCTCATTTGTTCATCTGCAATATTAATGCTCACCTTAATCACTATTGTCTGTCATGCTGACGCAGCTTGCCTGCCGGCAGGGAAGCATACATCTTCGCTTCGATCATTTACGATTCCACTGTTTCGTCCCGCCCATGACAGACCAAATCCAGAGCAATACATCCGAAATTCGAAGGAAAATCCAACGATAAACCATGAACTAAAAACCCGATGGAGGTTGCCGGCAATCAGCTATGAGCCACGGGCAATACAAGAAAAGGAGTATTCATGCTATCATTAGTAGCTATCCACCTGATAGCTACTAATGATAGTTGACAGCCAATCCAAAATGCCTCCCCCTTTACTTCGGATCAATATACCGGTAAGCCTTTAATACAGCCAGCTCCCCTTCCCTGCCGGGCCTGCTGATGCCATGTTCCATTCCCATAAAGCCGCGGTAACCTTTATCATGCACATGCTGCAATACATTCACAAAATTAATTTCCCCGGTAGTAGGCTCTTTGCGGCCGGGTGTATCCCCAATTTGTATATAAGCGATCTCATCCCATGCATAGTCGAGGGTAGGAATAATATTCCCCTCCTCGATCTGCACATGGTAAAAATCAAAAAGCACTTTTACGCCGGGGCTCCCCACCGCCTTTGCCAGCGCATAGGCCTGGGGAATAGTATGCAAAAACATACCCGGATGATTGATCCGGTGATTCATGCTTTCCATTACCATTACCAAACCATGCGGCTCGTAAATTTCGGCTATCCGTTTCAGTAATTCAATAGCATTGGCCATCTGAAAATCACCGGGAAGTTTGGGATCGGCCATCCCAAGCACATTATGAATAAACTTCGTATTCATTCGCCTGGCTATATCTACCGATGCGCGAACATCACTCAGTACCTTTTCACGTAAAGCGGCATCCCTGCCTGCAAAAGTTACGTGCTCAAAAGTATGGGTGCCTACAAATTGTCCGAACTCCATGCCCAACTGCTGGATCGTTTTGCTGATGCGCTCCTGCTCTTCCACACTCCTGCTTTTCAGGAAGGTATTCTCCCATGCCCGGAAGCCCTGATCGTAGCCCCATTTTATTTCATCGGCAACATCCTTTCCCGGCAGGCTGGAAAAAATATTAAAATCGGGAGAGAATTTCATCCTGAAAGGTTCCGATAATTTCTTTTCTTTTACAGATACCATCGCCAATGGAGCGGAACCTGCAGTTAATGCCGCGGCGCCGGTGAGCAATCCATTGATAAACTTGCGTCGTTGCATAGTTGAAAGTTTAAAGCATTTATATTGATGTGTTCGGGTTTACCGGTACTATATGTATTCCAATCATTATCTCAATATCTTCTGGTCGGTTTCCGGATCCTGGTCCTGCCCCAGAATAAAAGCCATAAGATCGGCCATCTCCTGGCTGCTCAGCAACTGGTCAAAGCCCTGTGGCATCAGCGACATATCCAGTATTTCTGTTGACAAAATATCTGCACGTGTAATACGAACAGCGGTTTGAGCAGAAGTGGCAAGGATAATGGCATCGGGCGTTCTTTCCCTGATGATGCCTGTGTGCTCACCATCCTTTGTTTTGATGCGGTAACTCTCAAATTCCCTGACAAAGCTCGCGCTTGGATATACAATGGCTTCTAAAAGATCATGTGCCGAGCGATCGAGCTGAATGGAAGTGAGGTCGGGGCCAAAATGCCCGCCTTCCGGACCAATGGTATGACAGGTGGAACAGGTAGCTTTTCCAAAAAACAAAGCGCGGCCACTATCAAGAGAGCCGGTGGGGGTATTCTTTTCCAATGCTTCAAGCCGCTTCAAACGATCGGCTCTCACTTCATGCAGCTTAGCCATGAGCGGAGCTGTAGCCGACTTTACCTCATCGG
>CAZHML010000125.1:0-2164 GCA_964533745.1 uncultured Microbacterium sp. | reverse complement strand
GTATATCCCAAGTACATTGCCTTGCGCGTCTCTAACGTAGTAATCTTCTTTGGTGTGGTATTGGTCGTAGGTTTTGGTTATTCTGTAGCCTGCGGCATCATATCCGTATTCTCTCCCCGTATAACCATTCCAGACACCAGCTATCTTTCCATATAGCGTCCATTCGATGCCGGCAATGCCTTCGGAATCATCGCTAATGAGGTTACCGATTTTGTCGTATTTATAATTATTGGGATTCTGAGCGTCAATATCTCCCATATAGTAATTACCAGGTATATTATCCGTAACGTAATTTAAGCGGTTGTTGATCAGGTTACCGGCGCCGTCCCTGTTGTAGTTGAATAGAAGCTCGTCCATGAACAATGGACTGGCCGTACCAGCCCCGTTGCGGTATGATCTTAATATATTACCGTTGGCATCATACCCAAAACTCTCCCCGTACGCTGCATCATTGGTCGTATAGTCCCAATAGGGGAAAGATCCGGTAATGGCAGTATGCAGACGCGAAACTAGAAGGCGGTTCAACTGGTCGTACGTATAGCTTTTGCCATAAGTTGCACCTGCATTTATACCCGCAATGGCATAAGTGCTGTTGCTGATGTTGCCGTTGTACAAAGTTCGCCCGGCGTCGGTACTGCGTACCACACCTGTTTGATCATAAGTAGGTGAAGTAAATTGCAGCTTAAATGCCTGCGCATTAGTATGCCCGGCTATGGGCGTATAATCATTATCATAATACCCTAAGCTAAATGCCAGCGCGTCCCTGCCTTGATTGGCAAAAGCTTCACCCGCTTTTCCGTCCATGCTCATATCGCGGTCAGGGTCTAAGAACTGCCCGTTCACGCCCTTCAGCCAGCCCTGCAGGGTGTAGGCATAGTCCATGCCCTGCACCTGCTGCTGACCCAGCACCATTCGTGCAAGCGGGCCATGCCGGTAGTAAGCATAAAAAGCTTCATGCTCTTCGAGCTCCTGCTGGTGCAGGAATATTTTATTATCGGTGGTATATACATCCGTCAGCCGGTTTTCGGCATCGTATTCGTAGCGGTGGTAAAATTCATCGTTCTGCCCGGGGTTGTAATGCACTTCGTTTACCTTACCGCTGATAAGGTCGTAGGCATAGGCAATGGTTTTGCAGGCATTGTAGCCGTGGTTGGCCATGGGGCCGTACTGCAGGGCGCCGTACAGGTTGCGCATGGTATCTACATTACCGTGTATATCATAACTGTAATCTATACCCGTAGCATAGCTTTGCCCGCTGATGTAGTAACGCCCGTTGCCGCCATTGTAATAAGAAGGCTTTTCGTAATAGCGGGTATAGCTTACCCGGTTGCGCAGGGTATAAGGCTTTTGGGTAAAGCGCAGCTCGGCTATGCAGGCGGTGGCGTCAATGCCCGGCTGGTCGTACACCGTTTGGGTAACCATCTCCGCCCCGTTGGCGCCGTTGTTGTTGTAGAACAGCCAGTTGACCAGGGCTGCCGTGTCGCGGCTGATGGTTTGGGTCATAGCCGTGGATTGCGGCTTCTGTCCTGCTTCGGTGATGCGGCTCAGGTGATCGTACACCGTGTAGCTGTATTTGCCGTCTAATTTTTGCTGCGCATTCTGGCTGATGGCAAGCCGGCCCAGCCGGTCGTACCAGTTGCTGCTTTTGCCTGCGTCGGGCGTTAGGTGGCTCACCACCTGGTTCAGGATGTTGTAACGGTATACCGTTGGCATGGTACGGCTGTTCACCCAGCGTTCATTGGCAGTTCTCTTCATTGCCACGGTGTCCAGCCATCCCTGCCGGCGGACAGGATGCACCCCATCCGGTGGAATGGTTTTTACCAGGTTGCCCGCCTGGTCGTAATAGTATAAGGTATAATGGTACTCGCTTACATTGCGCTTTACGGTAAACTGTTCAATGGCTGCCGCACCAAGGCATTTGGCCGTGTACAGGCTGTCGAATATATTATTCAGTGAATCCCTGTACATGGTATATATCTCCGTGCCTGAGTTAAAGGCCAGTATGCTGCTGTCGGAGTGGCTGTGAGCTATCAGCTTTTGATGTCTTAGGGTAAGATATGTACTTAGCCGTAGTGCTACTCTTGTGCTTCTGTTGCCCGCCCGGAGCGAACTCATTCGGACGGGCGTCGCACTCTTCTACGTTCTTATCGCTATTGAGTAAGTA
>CAZHML010000124.1:0-2173 GCA_964533745.1 uncultured Microbacterium sp. | reverse complement strand
TGTCGACGACGCTTGAAAACGAGGCCATAGCGATGGTCGAAAGCGAGGCCACCCAGACAGATTGGATGGGTGATCTCTGTGGAGGATTGGGCTCTGATCCGGCGGCTGGTCGCGGACGGTGTTCCGCAGCGCCAGGTCGCACGGGACCTGGGCATCGGCAGGTCGACGGTGGCGCGGGCGGTGGCCTCAGACGGGCCGCCGAAGTACGAGCGGCCGGCGGTGCCGACGTCGTTCACGCCGTTCGAACCGTCGGTGCGGCGGCTGCTCGTGACGACGCCGGACATGCCGGCCACCGTGCTCGCCGAGCGGGTCGGCTGGACTGGGTCGATCACCTGGTTTCGCGACAACGTCCGGCGGCTGCGTCCTGACCACCTCCCGGTCGACCCCTCGGATCGGCTGACCTGGTTGCCGGGTGACGCGGCGCAGTGCGACCTGTGGTTCCCGCCGCGGAAGATCCCGCTCGAGGGCGGCAGCAAGACGCTGTTGCCGGTCATGGTGATCACAGCGGCGCACTCCCGGTTCATGGTCGGACGGATGATCCCGACCCGCCACACTGCTGATCTGCTGTTGGGGATGTGGATGCTGCTGCAGCTACTCGGCCGGGTGCCGCGGCGGCTGATCTGGGACAACGAGTCCGGCATCGGTCGCGGCAAGCGGCACGCTGAAGGCGTCGGTGCGTTCACCGGCACCCTGGCCACCACGCTGCAGCGGTTGAAGCCGCGCGATCCGGAATCGAAGGGCGTCGTGGAGCGACGCAACGGGTTCTTCGAGACCTCCTTCATGCCCGGCCGGGACTTCACGTCACCGGCCGACTTCAACACCCAGTTCACCGACTGGCTCGCGATCGCGAACGCCCGGGTCGTGCGCACCATCAAGGCCCGTCCGGTCGATCTGCTCGACGCCGACAGAGCCGCGATGCTCCCGCTTCCGCCCGTGCCGCCGGCAGTGGGTTGGGTCAACCGGGTCCGGCTGGGTCGTGACTACTACGTCCGCGTCGACAGCAGCGACTACTCCGTCGACCCCGCGCTGATCGGTCGGTTCGTCGACGTGACCGCCGACCTGATGAAGGTCGAGGTCCGTCACGAAGGACGCCTCGTCACCACCCACGATCGGGTCTGGGCACGTGGCATGACCATCACCGACCCCGGTCACGTCGCAGCAGCGAAGGCGCTGCGCGAGCAGTACCAGCAACCCCGACCAGCACCCGATCCGCAGGACGGCCTGGTGCGGGACCTGGCCGACTACGACCGTGCGTTCGGACTCATCGACGGCGGCCTGGCTGACGGCGAGGTGGCCTGATGGCGACCGGCAGCCGGAAGACGAAGACCGACACGACCGAGGCGCTCAAGCAGCTGACCTACCTCGCCAGCGCGTTGAAGGCACCGCGAATCACCGAAGCCGCCGCAAGGTTGGCCGACCACGCCAGGGACGCCGGCTGGACCCATGAGGAGTACCTCGCCGCGGTCCTTGACCGTGAGGTCGCAGCCCGCAACGCGTCCGGTGCCCAGCTTCGGATCCGGGCCGCCGGCTTCCCGGCCCGCAAGACGATCGAGGAGTTCGACTGGGACGCCCAACCCGCCGTCCGGCAGCAGATCGCGGCGTTGGCATCGGGCGGGTTCCTGACCGAAGCCCGCAACGTCGTCCTCCTCGGCCCGCCCGGCACCGGCAAGACCCACCTAGCCACCGCTCTCGGTGTCACCGCAGCCCGAGCAGGACACCGGGTGCTGTTCGCCACGGCCGTCGACTGGGTCACCCGGCTCAGCGACGCCCACCGCGCCGGCAAGCTGCCCCAAGAGCTCGCCAGGTTGCGGCGCTACGGGCTGATCGTCGTCGACGAGGTCGGCTACCTGCCCTTCGAGCAAGACGCCGCGAACCTGTTCTTCCAGCTCGTGTCCAGCCGCTACGAGCACGCCTCGCTGATCCTGACGTCGAACCTGCCGTTCAGCGGCTGGGGAGGCGTCTTCGGCGACCAGGCCGTCGCCGCCGCGATGATCGACCGCGTCGTTCACCACGCCGACGTCCTCACCCTGAAGGGGGCCAGCTACCGGCTACGCAACCGCGGGATCGAGACCTTGCCGAGCATCAGAACCCAGGACACGGCAGACTAAGCAGCACGAACCGGTGGCCTCGTTTTCGAGCGTCGGATCGGCCTCATTTTCGAGCGTTGCCGACA
>CAZHML010000123.1:0-2179 GCA_964533745.1 uncultured Microbacterium sp. | reverse complement strand
CCCGGGCGCGCTCATCCACGGACATCTCGAGCACGTCCTCGCCGTCGAGCGTGATCGAGCCCCCGGTGACGGTGTACTTCGGGTGCCCCGCGATCGCGTAGGCGAGGGTGGACTTGCCCGAGCCGTTGGGGCCCATTATCGCGTGCGTCTCACCGGTGCGGATCGTGAGGGTGAGGCCATTGAGGATCGGCGTTGTGCCGGCATCCGTCTCGACCGTCACATGCAGGTCGCGGATCTCGAGAACAGACATTCAGTATTCCTTCGTGCGCGTAGGGTCGATGAGCACGTCCTCGCCGTCGATCTCGACGACGTACACGGGGACGGGCTCGAAAGCCGGGAGATTCAGGGGGCGGCCGGTGCGGAGTGAGAAGGCCGAGCCGTGCGCCCAGCACTCGAGGGTGTCGCCGTCGACGAATCCCTCAGAGAGCGACACCTCGCCGTGCGTGCAGGTATCGCCGATGGCGTGGATCTCGCCCTCCGAGTCCAGGACGATCGCGATCGGCACCTCATCCAGGACCACCCGCAGGGGTGTGTCCTGAACCAGATCCTCGACGCCGCAGGCGCGCTGGACGGTCATGCGGCGCTCCCTTCGGTCAGTTCGGCTTCGATGGCACCGAGCAGTTCGTCCTCAAGACTCGGGATCCCGAGCCTCTGCACGATGTCACTGAGGAAGCCGAGGACCACGAGGCGCCGCGCTTCGGCTTCGTCGATGCCGCGGGACTGCAGGTAGAACAGCTGCTCGTCGTCGAAGCGCCCGGTGGCGCTCGCGTGGCCCGCGCCCTGGATGTCGCCCGTCTCGATCTCCAGGTTCGGGATGGAGTCGGCGCGCGCGCCCTCGGTGAGCACCAGGTTGCGGTTGGCCTCGTAGCTGTCCGTGCCGACGGCCTCCCGGCCGATGAGAACGTCGCCGATCCAGACGCTGCGGGCTCCTTCGCCCTGCAGGGCGCCTTTGTAGAGCACGTCGCCGGTGGTGTGCGGGCCTGAGTGGTGCAGGTAGATCTGGCTCTCCAGGTGCTGACCGGCGTCTGCGTAGCTCAGGCCGTGCATCCGGCCTTCGGCACCCGCTCCGCGCAGGTCGATGCTCGGGTTCACGCGCACCACGCCGCCGCCGAAGCTCACAACGAAGTGCTCCAAGGATCCGTCGCGGTCCACGCGCGCCTGGTGGGCCGCGAGGTGCAGCGCCGAGTCCTCCCACTGCTGCACGCTGATCAGGCGCAGCTTCGCGCCATCGCGAACGAGGATCTCGACGTTCTGGGCGTATTGGGCGCTGCCGCGGTGACGAAGGATCACAGTGGCCGAGCTGTGCTCGCGGGCCTCGATCACGAGGTGAGCATCGGCGCGGCGCTCCGCCCCGAGGCCGGTGATCTCGACGACGATGGGCTCTGCAACCTCTTCCTCGCGCGGAATCATGAGGTGCAGCGCCTGGGCGCTCCCCTGCCAGGCGATGGCGGATGCCACATCCTCGGGCTCGAAGAACTCACCGCGCGGCGCGGTGCCCGCAGTCAGCGACGCGGCGAGATACTGCTCCCCCATCGGGAAGGCGTAGTCCACGCCGTCGTTCGCCTCGCTCGGCGCGAACATCGCGGTCAGGCGCGCGACCGGGCTGTGCTTCCAGTTCACCTCGCGGCCGTTCGGCGTTCCGAAGTCGGCGGGATCGAAGGAGCGCAGGCGCTCGGAGCGCGTCTGCACCGGTACGAAGCCGAGCTGGGCAGCGGGGTCCACGTGCGCGTGCGAGTCCTGCGCCGCCGGGGGCGGTGCCATCGGGGTCGTCATCTAGCCGACCGATCCTTCCATGCCCATCTCGATGAGCTTGTTCAGCTCCATCGCGTACTCCATCGGCAGCTCCCGGGCGATCGGCTCGATGAAGCCGCGCACGATCATCGCCATCGCCTCGGTCTCGGGGACTCCGCGGCTCATCAGGTAGAACAGCTGATCCTCGCTCACCTTCGACACCGTCGCCTCGTGCCCGAGCACGACGTCGTCCACGCGGATGTCGATGGAGGGGTAGGTGTCCGAGCGCGAGATCGTGTCGACGAGCAGCGCATCGCACACCACGGAGTTGGCCGAGTGGTGGGCGTTCGCCTCGACGCGCACCTCGCCGCGGTAGCCCGTGCGCCCTCCGCCGCGCGCGATCGACTTCGAGGTGATCGAGGACTGCGTGTAGGGGGCCATATGGATC
>CAZHML010000122.1:0-2294 GCA_964533745.1 uncultured Microbacterium sp. | reverse complement strand
CAAAATAACAAATCCCTCAAAATACAGTATTATGCAAATACCACCACCGATGAGGTAAGAATATGGACGGTAGATGAACCGGCATTGGGTCAAATGGCAGACTATCTTTCCACAAGCCCTTATCCGGCAGGCGAGCTGTTTAAAACAATCAGCGTTGATGAAACAGGTAACCAGGTAATAGAATTTAAAGATAAACAGGGAAAAGTTATCCTTAAAAAAGTGCAGGTAAGTGGCACCGCTCCGGATAATGGAAGTGGTGCAACGCATGTGGGCTGGATGTGCACCTATTATATTTATGATGATCTGCACAGGTTGCGCTGTGTGATACAGCCCGAAGGAGTAAGGCGCTTGAGAGAGCTGAACTGGGTATTACCGCTACCCACCAGTGTAATACGCAGCGAACAATGTTTTCGCTATGAATATGACCATCGCAACCGGATGATCATAAAACAGGTGCCGGGCGCTGATCCTGTATATATGGTATACGATGCACGCGACCGGCTGGTAATGACCCAGGACGGGAAGCAACGTATCCTCAGTACACCGGTATGGGTGAGTTATTTATATGATGATTTAAACCGCCTGGTATTCACTGGTTTTGGTTACGGTCAAAATTCCAAAACCTTTCTGCAACATCTAAGCGATGCCCAAAACAGCACCGCTTATCCATTCTCCATTGCCAACAAACCCTCACAGTCAGCGTGGGCGGTTAAGGAAGAGATGCATTATGATGATTATGAAAATATATCCGGTGGTACAAATCTCACCGGCGATTTTGATACGGAACATACGGACTACATCCATACCAGCTTTAATACATCTCCCTTGTATGCCCAGCAGCCTCAAAAATCCGGGCAGACCAGGGGAATGCTTACCTGGAAAAGAGAGCTTGTAACCAATTCAGATTCCTACGTTTATACCGTATACTTATATGACGACAAGGGAAGACCGGTACAACAAAAATACAAAAACCATGAAGGGGGAATTGATATAACCACCACCCAATATACATGGAGCGGACAACCTTTAAGAGTGATAGCCAGCAATGATAAAAGAGTAGGAACTACTTCCCAGTACATCAGGAGTTATGTTATAACCGATTATAGCTATGATGACCTTGGCCGGGTAGTTAAAACCCAAAAAAAGGTAAAGCATCAGCAAATAAATGACAACGTGATTCAGCCGGAGTGGGCGGTAATTGCCGAAAATCAGTATGATGCACTGGGGCAGTTAAAGAAAAAAGAGATAGGTAAACAGAAAAACCCGGATGGTACTTATAGCACAGAACCACTTGAACATTTAAACTACAATTATAATATACGCGGATGGTTGTTAGGCATGAACCGCAGCCTGCTGGGCAGTACAGCCGGTGTAATGCCTGCAATGAGCAGTGCGGGCAATTATTTTGGTTTTGATCTTGCATACGATAAAACAATCAGTGCCAACCCATCAGTAAGCTATGCGTTAGCTCAATTTAACGGAAACATTTCCGGGATGCAATGGAAATCAAGAGGCGACCAGGCGGGCAGGTTATACGACTTCAGCTACGATGCAGCCAGCCGCCTGAGTGTTGCAAACTTCAAACAAAACCCATCAGGCAGCAGTACATGGGGTAAAACAGAAATAGATTATACGGTAAACAATCTTTCCTACGACCTGAACGGCAACATTAAAACCATGCACCAGTATGGGTTCAAAATGTCGCAGCCGGGTAATTTTGACATAGACAAACTTACCTATACTTACCCGGCAAACAGCAACAAATTACAAAAGGTTAAAGACGCGGTTACACACAGCACCTCAGAAAATTACGGCGATTTTACAGATGGCACAAATGGAGATAACAATGATTACACTTACGATAAAAACGGCAGCCTGACACAGGATAAAAACAAAGGCATTACTATCGAATACTACCGGAACAGCAACCTTGCCAAAAAGGTTACTACGCCCAAAGGCTACATAGAATATATATACGATAACCCGGGTGATAAGCTGGAGAAAAAAACTACCGAAAATACCGCCACGGTAATCTATAACAGTCAAAGCTATACCACCAATATCATCACCACTACCAAATATATATCAGGGTATATATATGAAAGCAAAAGTTACAGCAATTCAACACTAAATACAGCTTTAAAATATACAGATAAGCTACAATTTGCTTCCCACGAAGAAGGCAGAATACGGGTTTTGTACAATGATCCGGCAAACCCCAATACCCCTACCGGCTTAACCTATGATTATTTTATAAAAGACCACTTAGGCAATGTAAGGATGGTGCTGACTGA
>CAZHML010000121.1:0-2392 GCA_964533745.1 uncultured Microbacterium sp. | reverse complement strand
ACCTCGTCGAACTCGGGCAGGAGGGCTGGCGAGGCCTTGGTGCCGATGACCCGTGTCCCGAAGGCGCGGAAGCGTTGGGCCGTGGCGCGGCCGATGGCGCCCGCGCCCACGATGCCCACCGTGGCCCCGGCCAGGGTGCCGGGGAAGGGGCGCTGCCAGCGCCTGGCCTGCTGAGCGGCCAACAGCTCGGGGATCTTCTTGACCAGGGCCAGGGTGGTCGCCAGCACGAACTCGGCGATGGGCGCCGCCCTGGCGCGGGCGGTGCGGGTGACGATCAGACCGCGCTCGACGACCTCGGGGATCAGCACCTGATCGAGGCCGGCCGAGGCGCTGTGCAGCCAGCTCAGCCGAGGGAGCGCAGCGACGACCTTGGCCAAGGCAGGTCCGCGCCAGCGGGCGCGGAACAGGACGGTGGCCTCCCTGGCCCCTTCCGGGATCTGGCTGTCGGTGACGGGCACGAAGGTGACGGTGGGGAAGCGGTCGCCTGCGAGGTCGGTGAGGCTCACCGGCATGGTGTCGGCGTAGGCCACCGCCAGCGTCAGGTAGCCATCACCGGAACGGGCGGACGGGTCGTCTGGGAGGGTGGCCATGGTGGGCCGATGGTAGCAGTGGAGGCGATAGCCGCCGCGTGAACGCGGCCAGGCTGGTCGTAGGTGGCCGCCCAAGAACAACCAGGACACGCCGTCGTGCATGAAGCGTCTTCCGGTCAGTCTCCGCTAGGCCCCAACGTCCCCCTCAGTACCCCGATCCGCGTCCTGGCAAACGCCAGTAGCCGAGCCTCGGCCGCCGGATATCGTTCACTCGCCTCCGCCACACCCAACTCCAGCGCATCGAGCGAGCCCTGCACCACGTCACTGGCCGCCACCCTGCCCAAGCCCCAGCTCATCCCCTCTGCCACCAGCTTGCGCCCGGTCACACGTTCGAGCAGCAGCGTGTCGTCCACCCGCAACCCAAGCTCTGGCATGCCTGGGTTGATGACGAAGGTGGGCGCCACGTCGTACAGCGGGCTGAGGCTCACCGTCTCCGGCGAGGGGTGCAGCAGGCCGTAGTTCTTCGCATGGGCATCGGTGTTCCCTAGGGCGACGTTGACGGTGATCTGCCGGAGGAGCCGTTCGAGCTGTGCCAGGGGATCCTCGGCGTAACGCTCCAGGATCCGCGCGATCCTGACGTAGGAGGGGTCACGCCGCGACGGCGGCCCGGAACTGGCGTACTTCGCCTCCGGGGCAAGGCCGAGCGCCTGTGCGGCGTCCTCCTGGTGGAGCCGGTGCAGGTGGCCGTCCCGGGTCTCTCGGTCGAAGCGCTCGACGACCAGCGTCGTCGGGGCTCCGTCCAGCGTCAACACCTCGGTGGCCGCTGTGGGCGTCACCTTCGCTGCCGCGGTCATCGCCCAAGCCTCGGCTTCGATGAGACCCGGCCACTGGGTGGCGGGCTGAGGCTTGAGGATGTGGGTCGACATCGCGCCGCCTAGCGGCAAGGCCCAGCCGTCGGTGGTCCACGTGACCAGCATCTTGGCCTGGTACCCGCCAAGGGAGACGCGCAGCGCGGCCGTCTCGTCGAAGGGCCGGGCCGGCAGGGCGCTGAGCCTTTGCGCGAGGTCCGCCGCGCTCAGGGTCCGCAGCGATCCCGCGGGCGGCTCCGAGCCCGCCGGCGCGATGACCACAGCCCCGGCGCATTCCCAACCGATCTCGCCAAGCAGTGACAGGTAATCGCTGGCCGCCAAGCCGAAGCGCCGCTGCACCTCTTGCAGTTGCCGGTCCTCGGGCAACAGGCCGGTGAACCAGCTCCTGGTGACCCCGGCATCGAAGGGCGGCGCCTGGATGGGCAAGGCCGCCGACAGCCACGGCGCGCCGGGGAGTTCGTCCATCAGATCCGCCGCGTACTGGAGCGATGCCCCAGCGCGTTTGCGCTTCAACCTGCCGATCTCGCGGCCGTGAAGCCAGACCGTCAGTTCATCACTCACGTGCGCTGACCCGGATCTGCGCCGACTTCGGCGCGATCACGAACCTGGACCCAAGGAAGCTCACCGCCTTGACGGCGAGCTGGAAGGAGACAGACTTGCCGTTCTCGAGGGCAGACAGGGTGGTGCGGGAGACGCCGAGTCGCTCGGCGAACTCGGCTTGCCTGAGCCCTTTGGCCTTGCGCAACTGAGCGATGTGACGCCCTACGTCCTCGCTGGACCAAGCGTTGGTCCAGAGGGTGCCGGGCTCAGAGCTTGTGTCCGGATTCCTGGACATCATGCGATTCTAGCATGATGTCCGCTTTTCTGAACATCACCGACACTTTGATGGTTTGTTCAGGATCTTGGGCTGAGCTGACTTGCCGCTACAGATCCTCGTCCCTCAGTTCGTCCTTGGCATGAAGGTGGTACTGAACGTCACCCCGTTCACCACCG
>CAZHML010000120.1:0-2392 GCA_964533745.1 uncultured Microbacterium sp. | reverse complement strand
CCGCCTTCTTCGGGTTCGTGATGATGGGGGTGATCAGGTGCGGCACGCCGGTATAGGGGGCAAGCTCCACGCGCTTGGGGTCGATGAGCACCATCCGCACCTCGGCAGGCGTGGCACGCATGAGCACGCTCGTGATCATCGAGTTCACGAAGCTCGACTTGCCCGAGCCCGTGGCACCGGCAACCAGCAGGTGCGGCATCTTGGCGAGGTTCGCCACGACGAACCCGCCGCCGACGTCCTTGCCGACGCCGATCGTCATCGGGTGCGTGCTCGCCTTCGCGGCAGGGGACCGCAGCACGTCGCCCAGGGTCACGATCTCGCGGTCGCTGTTGGGGATCTCGACGCCGATCGCGCTCTTGCCCGGGATCGGGGCGAGAATGCGCACCTCGTTGGAGGCGACCGCGTAGGCGATGTTGTTCGTGAGCGCCGTGATCCGCTCCACCTTGACGCCCGGGCCGAGCTCGATCTCGTACTGCGTGACCGTCGGTCCACGCGAGAATCCGGTGACGCGCGCGTCGACCTGGAACTGCTCGAGCACGGCCGTGATCTGAGCGACGACCTGGTCGTTGACCACCGAGCGTTCGCGGTGCGGGGATCCGGCCGCAAGGGCGCTGGCCGCCGGCAAGATGTACGGGGCGGGCGGGCGGTACGGAGCCGAACCGCCCGGGCCGTCAGTGCCGAGCCCCGACATGCCGGCAAGCTCGCCCGGGTCCTCATCCCCGTCGCCGAGGATCGCCGTCATCGCCTCGTCGGTGCCGAGCCCGATGAGGGACGAGAAGATCTCGGTGGGCGATTCGTCGATGGGGGTCGCGGCGGTGATCACCTTGTCGAAGCCGCCCTCTGCGGCATCCGGTGCGAGCAGGGCCGTGAGGTCGTCCGAGCGCAGCGTCGAGCCCGGGTCCTCTTCGCGCCCCGTGCGATTGCGCCGCCACCACGGCAGTGCCCCTTCAGCGTCTGGAGACTCATCCTTTGCCTCGTTCGCCTCCTCGGCAGCGATGCGCTCGTAGCCGAACATCCACGAGTACAGGTCGCCCAGGCGCGAACCGATGCGATTCGGCGGGGTCTTGGTGATGATCAGGATGCTGAGCAGCGCCAGAAGCGCGAGGACCGCGTACCCGACGGCGTCGGCCAGAAGCGCCAGCGGCTCGCCCACCATCCAGCCGAACAGGCCGCCGGCGTCGCTGAGCGCGGGCATCCCGTCGCTCGGTTCCGGCCGGCCGGCCGCGGCGGCGTTGCCGGAGGCCACGTGCAGGAGCCCGGCGATCGCGAGCACGAGCAGTCCGAAGCCGATCCCGATGCGGCCGTTGTCGTGCACAGACGCGGGATGCCGGAAGAGCCACGCCGCGACGATGAGCAGCACGACGGGCAGGATGAACGCGGTGCGCCCGATGAGGCCGCCGACCGTGTAGGCGCTGATGCTGGCGGCGATCTCGTTGCCGATGAAGAACCATTCGGTCACGGCACCCGCGACGGCGAGGAGGACGAGCAGGAAGGGGAATCCGTCGCGCCGCTGATCCTTCTCGAGCGTTTCGGGGCCGAAGGTGCGAAAGAGCCCGCCCACGCCGTGCGCGAGGCCCATCCAGGCGCGCACCAGCACCGGAGGCTTCTCGGGCTCGCCCACATACCTGCGCGGCGCCGCGGCCGCGCGCGAGCGCGGCGGCGCCTTCGCGGGCGTGCGCGAGTTCTTCGCGGAGGCACGCGAATTCGTAGGCGTGGTCTTGGCCATCCCCTCACGCTACGTCGGGCCGCTGACATTTCCCCGCAGGGACGCGGGTTTCGGGCGGAATGGGCGAGTGCGCCTACGCCTCGATCACCAGCGGCACGATCATGGGGCGGCGGCGCAGCTTTGTGCTGACCCAGCGGCCGACGGTGCGGCGCACGATCTGCGAGAGGGCGTGCTTGTCGCGGACGCCCGCCTGGGCCGCCTCGGCAAGGGCGGCGGCGATCTTCGGCACGACGTCGTCGAAGACCGAGTCGTCCTCGGCGACGCCGCGCGCGTGGATCTCGGGGCCTGAGATGATCGCGCCGGTCGAGGCATCCACCACCGTGATGATCGAGATGAAGCCCTCCTCGCCGAGAATGCGGCGATCCTTGAGGTCGGCATCGGTGATCTCGCCCACGGTCGAGCCGTCCACGTACACGAAGCCGAGGTCGAGCTGCCCGACCGCCCGGGCGATGCCGTCGCGAAGGTCGATGACGGTGCCGTTCTCGGCGAGGATCGTCCTCTCGGCCGGGATCCCGGTGTCCTGCGCGAGCTTCGCGTTCGCGATGAGGTGCCGGTACTCGCCGTGCACGGGCAGCACATTGCGGGGCTTGAGGATGTTGTAGCAGTACAGCAGCTCGCCCGCGGCGGCGTGACCCGAGACGTGGACGCGCGCGTTCGCCTTGTGCA
>CAZHML010000119.1:0-2456 GCA_964533745.1 uncultured Microbacterium sp. | reverse complement strand
ATCCACCCTCCAAGGCGGAGCCAAGCCGGTACCGGCACCCAGACCGGGTGTCCCCGGAGCAGGTGCCGTCGGACCCAAACCCATCCCAGGGGCATCGAATGCTTCCTCTGGTAGCAATATCGCCGCGAACCGCGCTACTGGTATTGTCGGGGAGCAGAAAGCTGGGATCATAAAGAACACCACAAGGATCGACTCTTCCTCAGGCACCGCCAGATACCGGATTCCTGACGAGTTGAACAGCACAACAATTGGCGAAGTTAAGAACGTAAGCTATCAGAGATTGACCAACCAATTGAAAGACTTTCTGTCTTACGCGCAAGATAAGACACTTACCTTTAACCTCTATGTGCGTGAGACCACCGAGTTCTCAGATGATCTGTGGAAGCTAGTAGACGCAAAGCTGATCAATCGCATTGACATACCAGGATTGTGATTCCGATGACATCAACGAAGTTGCTGGATGAGCTTGCCGCACTCGGCTACGAGGTCTCCTCGATCGATGAGTTGCGTGAGTCAGGTCTGCGCTATGTCGACGCGGTTCCGGCCATCCTTGCGGCGCTGGCCGAGTCAGAAGACATTGACGAGAAGGAATGGCTAGTTCGTGCTCTTTCGTATCCGTGGGCTAAGGCGTTGGCATTAGGACCGGTGATCGATGAGTTCCGTGCTCTGCCGCTGGACGGGGAGCGTCGGACGAACAGTGTGCGGTGGGCTTTCGGGAACGCGCTCGAAGTGTTATGGGACGACTCGCGTTTCGATGATCTGGTCAACATAGTTCAGGACAAACGCTACGGCAGGGCACGCCAGATGGTCGTGCTCGGGATGAAGAAGTCCAAGCGCCCCGAGGTGGGAAAGATCCTCGTTGGCCTGCTGGACGACCCCGAGGTAAACGGTCACGCAGTCGACGCACTCGTGAAACTGAAAGTCCCAGAGGCGCGCCCGGGTCTAGAACGTCTGACCACCGACGAACGAGCATGGGTGCGCAAGGCAGCGGTGCGAGCGTTGTCGAAACTGGAATGAAATCTGGGAAACCTCGCAGTGCTCAACAAAGCGCTGCCTGGGTCCAGCATGCGTCCAGACGCAGTTGACTGGACTAACCGCGTCGTGCGTGAATTGAAGCCAGATTCGGCCAAAGCGATCGCGTCAGGATGGAGACAGGTCAACGAGTACAAGGACTACCTCGAAAAGCTCACCGGAAAGCTTTGGACTGCAGTTGTGGATGTGTATACGCGATGACAGAGATCTCGGAGGCTCGTTCTATCCTGCGCGATGCCCTCAAACGAGCCGGTTTGTCAGGGCGCGGTTCGGTGTGGCGGTTCCCGAGCAAGGATGTGCAATGGGTTGTCGGCATTGACCGGCCACCCTACGGCAAACGACTAGGCGTCGAAATCGGTCTGGACCTGCAGACCGAAGTCGTACGGCCTCGCGCGAATGACTGCGCGGTTATCGTGTACCTTGAGCAGATTCCGGGTATCGACTATGTCGATGTCATGAGGGCGATGGACATGGACAGCACCCTGGAAGATGAGAAGCGAGTCGAGTACCTGGAGACGGCGATCAGGCTGCTGGGCGACTATCTTGCTGAACGTCGCACGTTCGCGGCTGTTCGTGAGGCGTATCATGCCGGAGAGTTCCGTGGATTCATTCACAAGGATGCCCGCGCACGTTTCGAAGCAGGGTAGCGTCGGGATGAGCGATCTCGTATGTCTACAGCCGAAGCGGAATCGTGGTTGGCCGTGGCCCGAGAAGTCGTTCGGGCTGTCACCGATGTTCGGCGAGGAGGGCTGGTGCCACGCCTGCGGCGTACCAAAGCATCCGCAATCCGGCTCGATGATGTTGCAGCGCCGTGGCCTGACGGTGGCGGGAGCCTGGGTTCCGAACTGGACGGTTGACACGCTGTGTCTGGCACGCGATGTTGCTGATGAGGTTTCCGCTCGATTCGATGTCGTGTTACGAGAGGTGAGGTGGGCGAAGTCCTCTCCCGGGGATGCGATGCAGATTGTGATCCCGTCTACGACCGAGAAGTGGTTCGACGACGACCAGTTGACAACTCAGGTCGTCAAGTATCACGGCGAGCCGGGGAGCCGATGCAGAGAATGCGGAACTTGGAGATGGCTCCCGCTGCTCTTCGGGAACCTGTCC
Organism: uncultured Microbacterium sp.; assembly: GCA_964533745.1. Classification (GTDB taxonomy): domain Bacteria; phylum Actinomycetota; class Actinomycetes; order Actinomycetales; family Microbacteriaceae; genus Microbacterium. The sequence goes on along the minus strand of CAZHML010000119.1, from coordinate 317 downwards.
GCAATTGTTGACCCTTCGATGCTTGAAGGACACGACATCGTGGCTAGCCCAGAGTGGTTTGGCGGCGGGTGGAGCGCGTTCCGACAGGTATTGATGCGACGGGAGCTTGCCGCATTGCTGGTGGCGGCTAGTCCGCGTGATTTCGTGGTCAAGGAGGTCGCGGAGCTGACGGGTGTGGCCGGTTCGGAGCCGCATTGGACGCAGTTGCGTGGGCCGTCGGTGCCTGTTCCCGTCGGTGCGGTCTCGGAGATTTTCACAGCCCGGTTCCTGCCCGGATCCATCGTGCAGGGAACCCCGTCAGAGCAGGCGCGTCGTGC
>CAZHML010000118.1:0-2567 GCA_964533745.1 uncultured Microbacterium sp. | reverse complement strand
CCGGCAAGACCGCGATCGCGATCGACACGATCATCAACCAGAAGGACAACTGGGATTCCGGGGACCCGAACAAGCAGGTGCGCTGCATCTACGTCGCCATCGGCCAGAAGGGCTCGACCATCGCCTCGGTGAAGGGTGCTCTCGAAGAGGCCGGTGCCATGGCCTACACCACGATCGTGGCGGCTCCGGCATCCGACCCCGCCGGCTTCAAGTACCTCGCTCCCTACACCGGCTCTGCCATCGGCCAGCACTGGATGTACGCGGGCAAGCACGTCCTGATCATCTTCGACGACCTGTCCAAGCAGGCCGAGGCCTACCGCGCCGTGTCGCTGCTGCTGCGCCGCCCGCCGGGCCGCGAGGCCTACCCGGGCGACGTCTTCTACCTGCACTCGCGTCTGCTCGAGCGGTGCGCGAAGCTCTCCGACGACCTCGGTGCGGGATCGATGACGGGTCTGCCGATCATCGAGACGAAGGCCAACGACGTCTCGGCGTACATCCCCACGAACGTCATCTCGATCACCGACGGCCAGATCTTCCTGCAGTCCGACCTCTTCAACGCCAACCAGCGTCCGGCGGTGGATGTGGGCATCTCGGTCTCCCGCGTGGGCGGTGACGCGCAGGTGAAGTCGATCAAGAAGGTCTCCGGCACGCTCAAGCTCGAGCTGGCCCAGTACCGCTCGCTGGAGGCCTTCGCGATGTTCGCCTCGGACCTCGACGCGGCATCCCGCCGTCAGCTCGACCGTGGTGCGCGCCTGACCGAGCTGCTCAAGCAGCCGCAGTACTCGCCGTACCCGGTCGAGGACCAGGTCGTCTCGATCTGGGCCGGCACCAACGGCAAGCTCGACACGATCGCGGTCCAGGACGTGCTGCGCTTCGAGCGGGAGCTGCTGGATCACATGCGTCGCAACACCACCATTCTCGAGCGCCTGCGCGAGACGAATGTGCTCGACGACGAGACCACGGCCGAGATGGAGAAGGTGGTCGACGCCTTCATCCTCGAGTTCCAGGCCGGCGACGGCTCCTCGATCGGTGCCGTCGGTCACGAGGAGCACGACGCGGCCGAGGTCGAGGACATCAACCAGGAGAAGATCGTCAAGGGCCGTCGCGGCTGATCGCGACGGAGACGGAAGAACATGGGCGCTCAACTACGGGTCTACAAGCAGAAGATCAGTTCTGCTCAGACGACCAAGAAGATCACGAAGGCGATGGAGCTCATCGCGGCTTCGCGCATTCAGAAGGCGCTCGCGCGCGTGAAGGCCTCCACGCCTTTCGCACGCGCCGTGACCCGCGCCGTGTCGGCCGTGGCGACCTACTCGAACGTCAACCATCCGCTCACCCGGGAGCCCGAGGTCATCCGCCGCTCCGCCGTCGTGATCCTGTCCTCCGACCGCGGGCTTGCCGGTGCCTTCAACTCGCAGGTGCTGCGCGAAGGGCTCGAGGTCGCCGAGCTCCTGCGCGAACAGGGCAAGGAGCCGGTGTACTACCTCGTCGGACGCAAAGCCGTCGGGTACTTCCAGTTCCGCCGGATCGCGGCGGCGGGGGAGTGGACCGGTGACACCGACACCCCGCAGTTCTCCACCGCTGAGAACATCGCCAACACGCTGCTGGAGGCCTTCACGCGCGGCGGCGAGGCGGGCGGGGTCGATGAGATCCACCTCGTCTACAACCGCTTCGTGAGCATGATGACCCAGAGCCCCGAGTCGGTGCGCCTTCTTCCGCTCGAGGTCGCCGAGGCCGAAGAGGGCGCGTCCAGCGATCAGGTGTACCCGCTGTACGAGTTCGAGCCGGATGCCGCCACCGTGCTCGATGCGATCCTGCCGGTCTACATCCAGAGCCGCATCTTCAACGCCCTGCTGCAGTCCTCGGCAGCCAAGCAGGCGGCGACGCAGAAGGCGATGAAGTCGGCCAGCGACAACGCCGACAAGCTCATCACCGACTACACCCGCCTGCGCAACAACGCCCGCCAGGCCGAGATCACTCAGCAGATCGCCGAGATCGTCGGCGGTGCCGACGCCCTCGCATCGAGCAAATAGACCATCAAGAAAGAGACGAAGATATGACTCCCATCGCCACGGCTGACAAGGCTCGCACCGCGGTCGTCGGGCGCGTCGCACGCGTCACAGGCCCGGTCGTCGACATCGAGTTCCCGCACGATGCGATCCCTGCGATCTACAACGCCCTGAAGACCACCATCACGATCGGCGACGAGTCGACCGAGATCACCCTCGAGGTCGCCCAGCACCTCGGCGACGACCTCGTGCGGGCGATTTCGCTCAAGCCCACCGACGGCATGGTCCGCGGCCAGGAGGTGCGCGACACCGGCGAGGCGATCTCGGTTCCGGTGGGAGACGTCACCAAGGGGCGCGTGTTCAACGTGATCGGCGAGGTGCTCAACGCCGAGCCGGGCGAGACCATCGAGGTCACCGAGCGCTGGCCGATCCACCGCAAGGCCCCGAACTTCGATCAGCTCGAGTCCAAGACCCAGCTCTTCGAGACCGGCATCAAGGTCATCGACCTCCTCACCCCCTACGTGCAGGGCGGCAAGATCGGCCTCTTCGGCGGCGCCG
>CAZHML010000117.1:0-2570 GCA_964533745.1 uncultured Microbacterium sp. | reverse complement strand
CTTCGGGATGATCCGCGGCGGCAAGATCGACGCCGCCATCCTCGGCGCGATGCAGGTCTCGGCCTTCGGGGATCTGGCGAACTGGATGATCCCGGGCAAGATGGTCAAGGGACCGGGCGGCGCGATGGACCTCGTGCACGGCGCGGGCAAGGTCATCGTACTCATGGAGCACGTCGCGCGCGACGGCTCGGCCAAGATCGTGAACGAGTGCTCGCTGCCGCTCACCGGCCGCGGGGTCGTCAACCGCATCATCACCGACCTCGCCGTCATCGATGTCACGGACGCGGGGCTCGTGCTCGTCGAGACCGCGCCCGGTGTGACCGTCGAGGAGGTCGTGGCCGCCACCGAACCCCCGCTCATCGTCCCCGAGGACCTCTCATGAGCGCGCTGCTTTCACGCCGAGGGGTCAGAAACGGCCGCCAGACGAGCGTGGAAGGGGCACTTTCTGACCCCGCGAAGGAAGGGAGCGCAGCATGAGCGCCCAGGATGTCGTCATCGTCGCAGCAGCCCGCACCGCGCAGGGGCGCCTGAAGGGGCAGCTCGCCTCGTTCACCGCGCCGCAGCTCGGCTCGCTCGCGATCCGCGGGGCGCTGGAGCAGGCGTCCATCGACCCGGCCGCGATCGACGCGGTGATCGTCGGGCAGGTGCTCGCCGCCGGATCCGGCCAGAACGCCGCACGCCAGGCGGCCGTCGGCGCGGGGATCGGCTGGGACGTGCCCTCGCACTCGGTCAACAAGGTGTGCCTCTCGGGGCTGACCGCGGTGATCGATGCGAAGCGCATGATCGAGAGCGGGGATGTCACAACGGTTGTCGCGGCAGGCATGGAGTCGATGACCCGCGCGCCGCACCTGCTCATGGGATCCCGCGACGGCTGGGCCTACGGCAGCGTCGAGGTGCTCGACCACATGGCCTATGACGGGCTCACGGATGCCTACGACAACGAGAGCATGGGCGTCTCGACCGAGCGCCACAACGCGCGCTTCGAGCTGACCCGCGAGGCGCAGGACCGGGTCGCGGCCCTCTCGCACCAGCGTGCGGCGGCGGCGCAGGCATCCGGTGTCTTCGATGCCGAGATCGTGCCTGTCGAGGTGCCCCAGCGGCGGGGCGCCCTTCGACAGGCTCAGGGACCGGTCATCGTGCGCACCGATGAAGGCGTGCGTCCCGAGACGACCGAGGAGTCGCTCGCGGGCCTGCGCCCGGCCTTCGCGAAGGACGGCTCGATCACGGCCGGCAACTCCTCGCAGATCTCGGATGGCGCATCCGCCGTCGTCGTGACGACCCGCGCGAACGCCGAGGCCCAGGGCTGGCCGGTGCTCGTCGTCGTCGGCGCGAACGGCCAGGTCGCAGGCCCCGACAACTCGCTGCAGGCCCAGCCCGCCCGCGCGATCGAGCGCGCCTGCCAGAAGCAGAGGATCGCGGCATCCGACCTCGACCTCATCGAGATCAACGAGGCCTTCGGCGCCGTCGTCGCGCGCTCGGTCACCGAACTCGGCGTCTCGGAGGACATCGTCAACATCCACGGCGGCGGCATCGCGATCGGGCACCCGATCGGTGCCTCAGGCACGCGCCTGGTCGTGCACATGGCGCACGAGCTCGTCCGGAGGGGATCCGGCACGGCGGCGGTCGCCCTCTGCGGCGGCGGCGGCCAGGGCGAGGCGCTCATCCTGACCCGCTGACGCCCTCGCCACAACCGGTCGTTGAGCGAGGACGTGCGCAGCGCGGCCCAGTCGAAACGGGGTGAGCTCACGCAGGTTTCTTGCCGCGTTTCGGCACGCTGCGCTTGCTCAACGACCGGAGGAGCGCCGATACGCGTGCCGGCTGAACCCCGACGTTCGTGCCGAGTGGAGGGGATGAGCCGAATCGAGGGCGGGTGCCGCAGCATCCATCCTCATCTCGGCTCATCCCCTCATCTCGGCACACCACGCCCGCCTCACGACCGGGGGTGAGTATCCGGTTACTGAGCTTCTCGAAGCGACCGGGGCAATGCGCCTCAGCGGTCCTTGAGCGCCTTCCGGGTGCGTTTGGCCTGGTCATCGGCCAGGGGAGAATCCGGCGGCACGGGCTTGCCGCGGCGCTGCCTGCTCCTGTCCACGATCGCGCCGATGGCAAGCGCCAGGGTGATCCCCCAGCTCAGCCACGCCAGCGCCGTGCGCCAGGTCCACTGCTCCTCGCGAGAGCCCCGCAGCAGTGACCTGCCCGCGGTGACCGCGCCGATGATCCCGGTGCCGAACAGGTAGCCCATGCCTCTAGGGTAATGGACCAGGCAGGGGAATGGACGAGGCCCCGACGCGAGCGGAATAGACTCGGGACATGGCATCCCAGGTTCCCGCATCCCCTCCGCTCGTGGACATGAAGCCCCGCAGCCGGGTCGTCACCGACGGCATCGAGGCGACGACCTCGCGCGGGATGCTGCGCGCGGTGGGCATGGGCGATGCCGACTGGGACAAGCCGCAGATCGGCATCGCGTCCAGCTGGAACGAGATCACCCCCTGCAACCTGAGCCTGGACCGCCTCGCGCAGAGCGCGAAGGAGGGCGTGCACTCCGGCGGCGGCTACCCGCGGCAGTTCGG
>CAZHML010000116.1:0-2614 GCA_964533745.1 uncultured Microbacterium sp. | reverse complement strand
GCTTGTCGCACAGGGCATCGCCGAGCAGCTCTCCGCCCGCGTGGCCTTCCGCCGCGCGATGCGCAAGGGCCTGCAGGGTGCGCAGCGCGCCGGTGCCAAGGGCGTCCGGATCCAGGTCTCCGGCCGTCTCGGCGGTGCCGAGATGAGCCGCAGCGAGTTCTACCGCGAGGGTCGTGTGCCGCTGCACACGCTGCGCGCGAACATCGACTACGGCTTCTACGAGGCCAAGACCACCTTCGGTCGCATCGGCGTGAAGGTCTGGATCTACAAGGGCGACCTCACCAACAAGGAGCTCGCGCGCGAGCAGGCGAATGCCCCGAAGGCGCGTCGCGATGACCGCGGTGGCGACCGCCGCCGCGGCCCGCGCAGCGAAGCCCCCATGGCAGAAGGAGCGACGGCATAATGCTCATCCCCCGCAAGGTCAAGTACCGCAAGCAGCATCACCCGAAGCGCGATGGCCACGCCACCGGCGGCACCAAGGTGAGCTTCGGTGAGTTCGGGATCCAGGCCCTGACCAGCGCCTATGTGACCAACCGTCAGATCGAGTCCGCTCGTATCGCGATGACCCGTCACATCAAGCGTGGCGGCAAGGTGTGGATCAACATCTACCCCGACCGTCCGCTGACCAAGAAGCCCGCCGAGACCCGCATGGGTTCGGGTAAGGGCTCGCCCGAGTGGTGGGTCGCGAACGTCAAGCCGGGCCGGGTCCTCTTCGAGGTCGCGGGCGTGAACGAGCAGCTCGCTCGTGAGGCGCTCACCCGTGCCATCCACAAGCTGCCGCTGAAGGCACGCATCATCAAACGCGAGGAGGGCGACGCGTAATGGCGATCGGCACCAAGGAGCTCAGCCCCGCCGAGCTCGACACATTCGAAGACCAGCGTCTCATCGAGGCGCTGCGCAAGGCCAAGGAGGAGCTGTTCAACCTCCGCTTCCAGGCGGCCACCGGCCAACTGGACAGCCACGGCCGCATCCGCGCCGTCAAGCGCGACATCGCCCGTATCTACACCGTCATTCGCGAGCGGGAGCTCGGCATCCGTGCCACTCCCGCCGTGATCGAGGCCCCGACAAAGGGCCGCAAGGCGAAGACGACGACCGAGCCCGCCTCGGAGGACGCCGAAGGGAAGGCTGAGTAATGGCCACGGAGAAGAAGGCTGACGAAGCCAAGGCTCCTGCGAAGAAGCCCGCTGCGAAGGCGACGGGAACCAAGGCGGCCGCCGAGAAGGCTGCTGCCCCCAAGGCCGCTGCGCAGAAGGCACCGGCCGCTAAGCCGGCCGCCAAAGCCGCGCCCGCCAAGCCCGCCGCCGAGAAGGCACCCGCCAAGGTGCAGGTGGCAGGTCACGAGTCGGCCGAGCACGACGTGCGCGACGCGGATGCCCGCGGCTACCGCAAGTCCCGCCGCGGCTACGTCGTCAGCGACAAGATGGACAAGACCATCGTCGTCGAGGTCGAGGACCGCAAGAAGCACCCGCTGTACGGCAAGGTCATGCGCTTCTCGACCAAGGTCAAGGCGCACGACGAGCTCAACACCGCCGGTATCGGCGACCTCGTCCTCATCAACGAGACCCGGCCCCTGAGCGCCACCAAGCGCTGGCGTCTGGTCGAGATTCTCGAGAAGGCCAAGTAAGCCTTCGGCTTGCTGCAAGGAGTAAACAGTGATTCAGCAAGAATCCCGCCTCAAGGTCGCCGACAACTCCGGCGCGAAAGAGCTGCTCACCATCCGCGTCCTCGGTGGCTCGCGCCGCCGCTACGCGGGTCTGGGCGACACGATCGTGGCCACGGTGAAGGATGCGATCCCGGGCGGCAACGTCAAGAAGGGCGACGTCGTCAAGGCGGTCATCGTCCGTTCCAAGAAGCAGACCCGTCGCGCCGATGGCTCGTACATCAAGTTCGACGAGAACGCCGCCGTCATCCTCAAGAACGACGGCGAGCCCCGCGGGACCCGCATCTTCGGCCCGGTGGGCCGTGAGCTTCGCGACAAGAAGTTCATGAAGATCGTCTCGCTCGCACCGGAGGTGATCTGATCATGGCCAAGATCAAGAAGGGCGATCTGGTTCAGGTCATCTCGGGTTCGCGGGATGACCGCGGCAAGCAGGGCACGGTGCTCAGCGTCTCCGCCGAGCAGGACCGTGTCATCGTCGAGGGCGTGAACTACGTCACCAAGCACAGCCGCGTGAGCCAGACCCAGCGCGGCACCAAGACGGGCGGCATCGAGACGATGGAAGCCCCGATCCACATCTCCAACGTCGCCCTGGTCGACCCCGAGAGCAAGAAGCCGACCCGTGTCGGCCACCGCCTCGACGAGAAGGTCAAGGACGGCAACAAGCGTACGGTTCGCGTGCGCTACGCGAAGAAGAGCGGCAAGGACCTCTGAGAATGAGCAACGCAACTGCTGCGCAGACTGGCAGGATCCAGCCGCGCCTGAAGCAGAAGTACCGTGAAGAAATCCAGCAGAAGCTGCAGGATGAGTTCGGCTACGCCAACGTCATGCAGATCCCGGGTCTGGTCAAGGTCGTCGTCAACACCGGCGTCGGCGAGGCAGCCCGTGACAGCAAGGTGATCGAGGGTGCGGTCGATGACCTCACCAAGATCACCGGGCAGAAGCCGGTCGTCACCA
>CAZHML010000115.1:0-2736 GCA_964533745.1 uncultured Microbacterium sp. | reverse complement strand
GAGCGGGCCTGCCGCTGTGCGCGGCGGATCGGATCGGCGCGATGCTGTGGTCCCACCGATTCACGCGCCGACCCTGGTCGATGTGAATCTCTGGGACCACCGACCGCTCAGTCCGCGTCGCCGCTCAGTGCTCATCCCAGTGGCCGGGCCGGGCGAGCGTGTGCGAGCTCACCGAGGCACCGTCCGGGGTGAGCTCGGCGGTACAGAACATCAGCGACAGCGTGGGGTAGCCGTGCACGCGGTTGTCGCGGATGATCGCGCGGTCGTCCTCCGGCGGCAGCTCGGCGGTCTCGGCCAGAAGCGTCGTCCAGCGGGCGGCCCAGTCCGCCGTCTGCTCCTCGGCGCGGAAGCGAGGCAGCCACGCGGCGATCCGTGGCGTCGCCGGATCGTCGAGATCCTCGTGAGCGATCATGTGCACGCCGGGGCCGATCGCGCTCTCGCGCAGGACGGCACCATCCCAGCTGAGCACGCGCGAGCCGGCCGGCGAGGCTTCGAGCAGGTTGAAGCCGTGGGTGCGGGGTACCGCGCCGGGGGAGCGCCCGGCGACGGATTCGAGGACGAGCCCGCCTCGCGAGAGGATCTCGCTCTCAGGGAGGTCGAGCGTGTCGGCGCGGTTGAGCAGCACCGCCAGCCGCCTCGTCTCGGGGTCGAGGGCGAGCCAGGCACCGCCGGCGCGACGGTCCCGGATGCCGATCACGCCGGGGTAGCGCTCGGGCCACCAGGCTCCCAGGTCGTCCCACTCGCGCTGCGGGTCCTCGTCGCGCACGGCGAGCAGCCGGGCGTCGCCCGCTCCGACATCGATCACCACCGTGCACACGTCGCCAGTCTATGGGCGGTCGCCACTGGGCCGGTGGCCCGTCGGATGCCGCGGTACGGCAGAATCGGAAGCGTGAACATCGTCGTGGGCGTGACGGGCGGCATCGCCGCCTACAAGACGGTGCACCTCGTGCGGCTGCTCGTCTTGGCCGGCCACGAGGTGACGGTCGTGCCGACGGCGGATGCACTGCGCTTCGTGGGCGCGCCGACCTGGGAGTCGATCAGCCGTAATCCGGTCACCACGAGCGTGCACGAGGACGTCGCCCGGGTCCGCCACGTCGCCCTCGGGCAGGCCGCGGACCTGGTGATCGTCGCTCCCGCGACGGCGAACACGATCGCATCGATGGCCGCCGGCCTCGCGGGCGACCTGCTCGGCACGACCCTGCTCGCGACCACCGCGCCGGTCGTGGTCGCTCCGGCGATGCATTCCGAGATGTGGCGGCATCCGGCGACGCAGGCGAACATCGCGACGCTCCGCGACCGCGGCGTGCACGTCGTCGGCCCCGAGGTGGGCGAGCTCACCGGCGGCGACTCCGGTCCCGGCCGGATGACCGAGTCCGAGGATGTCCTCACCGCCGCGCTGGCCGTGCTCGCCCCGCAGGATCTTGCGGGTCTCCGCGTCGCGATCTCAGCGGGCGGGACGCGAGAGCCGATCGATCCCGTGCGCTTTCTCGGCAATCGCTCCAGCGGCAGGCAGGGCGTCGCGCTCGCCGCCGCGGCGGCAGCCCGTGGCGCGCAGGTCGTGCTCGTGGCGGCGAACATCGCGGGCGACGTGCTGCAGGGCGCGCGGCATCCGGATATCCGGATCGAGGCGGTATCGACGGCTGCGGAGCTGGGCGAGGCGATGCGCCTTGCCGCAGCGGAGGCGGATGTCATCGTGATGGCAGCGGCGGTCGCGGACTACCGCCCCGCCGAGGTCGCCGAGACGAAGCTCACCAAGGAGTCCGGCCAGCTCACTTCGATCGCGCTTACCGAGAACGAGGACATCCTCGCGGCGCTCGCCGCGGCCCGCCGGGATGCTGCCCAGACCGTCGTCGGCTTCGCCGCCGAGACTGCCGACGATGAGTTGCTCGATCGCGCCCGCCGCAAGCGGGAGCGCAAGGGCGCGGACCTGCTGGTGGTGAACGCCGTCGGATGGAACGAGGGCTTCGAGGCCGCCGACAACGCGGTGCAGGTCATCGGCACCGGCGGCGAGGTCGTCGCCTCGGCCGAGGGCTCGAAGCGGATCGTCGCGGACGTCGTCTGGGATGCCGTGCTCGCGCACCGCGGCTGACGCGCCCTTCCCCCTCGCGCTCGCGTCGCGTCTGCTGATTGCGCGAACCACCACCGGCGCGCCGAACCACCACCCGAATTGTGTTTCCCGCGTGGTGGTTCGGCGAGAACGTGGTGGTTCGGCAGGGGGAGGGGTGCTGGCATCCATCCCCGCTTCCTGCTAAAGTTGAGCCATACTCACTCAACTTTATGGTGACAAGGAGACCCAGGAGGCCCGATGACCACCCCCGCGCAGCAGGACGAGCAGAAGAGCGCACTCGAGCAGTTCGGGATCAACCTCACCGAGCGCGCCCGCCAGGGCAAGCTCGACCCGGTGATCGGGCGCGACAGCGAGATCCGCCGGGTCAGCCAGGTGCTCACTCGCCGCACGAAGAACAATCCCGTGCTGATCGGCGAGCCCGGCGTCGGCAAGACCGCCGTCGTCGAGGGACTCGCGCAGCGCATCGTCGCGGGCGACGTCGCCGAGAGCCTGAAGGACAAGCAGCTCATCAGCCTCGACATGTCGGCACTGGTCGCCGGTGCCATGTACCGCGGGCAGTTCGAGGAGCGCCTGAAGAGCGTGCTGAAGGAGATCACCGAGTCCGAGGGCAGGGTCATCACCTTCATCGACGAGCTGCACGTGCTCATGGGCGCCGGCGGCGGCGAGGG
>CAZHML010000114.1:0-2742 GCA_964533745.1 uncultured Microbacterium sp. | reverse complement strand
AGAAGTCGTTCACCGACGACCTCGACATCGACTCGATCTCGATGATGACCATCGTGGTCAACGCCGAGGAGAAGTTCGGCGTGACGATCCCCGACGACGAGGTCAAGAACCTCAAGACCGTCGCGGACGCCGTGAACTTCATCGTCGCCAACCAGGAGTGACGAACTGACGATGCCCGCCCCGGCCGCGCGGTCGGGGTGGCATCCCCCTCTGGACCGAAGGATCATATGACCAAGCGCATCGTCGTGACAGGCATCGGTGCCTCAAGCCCCATCGGCGGCACCGCCCCCGAGAGCTGGGAGGCGCTGCTCGCAGGCGCTTCGGGAACGAGCACCCTCGAGTACGACTGGGTCGAGAAGTACCAGTTGCCGGTCACCTTCGCCGCACAGGCGAAGGTGCGGCCCGACACTGTGCTCGAGCGTCCGGTCGCCAAGCGCCTGGACCCCTCATCTCAGTTCGCGCTGGTCGCGGCGATGGAGGCGTGGGAGGATGCGGGCAGCCCCGAGGTCGATCCGGACCGCCTGGGCGTGGACTTCGCCACCGGCATCGGGGGTCTGTGGACGCTGCTGGATGCCTGGGACACCCTGCGTGAGAAGGGTCCGCGGCGCGTGCTGCCGATGACCGTGCCGATGCTGATGCCGAACTCGGCCGCGGGAAACCTCTCGCTGCACTTCAACGCCCGCGCCTTCGCGCGCACGGTGGCGAGCGCGTGCGCGTCGAGCACCGAGTCGCTCGTCGGTGCCCTCGAGCACCTGCGTGAGGGACTCGCGGATGTGATCATCGCGGGCGGAACGGAATCGGTGATCCACCCGATCACGATCTCGTCCTTCGCCTCGATGCAGGCGCTGTCCAAGCGCAACGACTCCCCCGAGACCGCCTCTCGCCCGGGCAGCATCGACCGCGACGGCTTCGTCATGGGCGAGGGGGCTGCTGTGCTGATCCTCGAGACCGAGGAGCACGCCAAGGCGCGCGGGGCGCGGATCTACGCCGAGATCGTCGGCGGCGGGGTCACCGCGGACTCCTACCACATCACCGCCAACGACCCTGAGGGCACGGGTGCCGCCCGCGCGGTGAACGCCGCTCTCGCCAGCGCCGGCCGCAGCGCCGACGAGGTCACCCACATCAACGCGCACCTGACCTCGACGCCCGTGGGCGACCCCAACGAGTACACAGCCCTGCGGACCGTCTTCGGCGACCGTGTGGACGAGATCCCCGTCTCTGGCACCAAGGCCTCCACCGGTCACCTGCTCGGCGGCACCGGAGCGCTTGAAGCGGTCTTCACGATCTACGCGCTCCGCGACCGGCTCGCGCCGCCGACGATCAACCTGACGGATCAGGATCCGGAAGTGCCGTTCCGCCTGTCGACGAAGCCGCAGCCGCTGGGCGAGGGCCCGCAACTGGCGATCTCGAACTCCTTCGGCTTCGGCGGCCACAACGCCGTCGTCGCCTTCGCCGAGTACACGGGCTGAGTCTCCGTCCCGGTCGTTGAGCGATGACGCCGTAGGTGAGGGAGACGAAACATCGGCGTAGGCGCGCAGGCGTTTCGACTCGCTGCGCTCGCTCAACGACCGAATGTGAGAGTCTCACCCCACCTTGTGCAGCCAGACGACGCGGGCGTCGTCGGTGGCGTGACGGAAGGGCTCCAGTTCCTCGTCCCAGGCCGCGCCCAGGGCGATGTCGAGTTCGCGCTGAAGCTCGCGCACGTCGCCGGCCGCGATCTCCATGGCGTAGCGGATTCGATCCTCGCCGATGACGATGTTGCCAGAGGCATCCGTCTGGGCGTAGTGGATGCCGAGGTCGGGCGTGTGCAGCCAGCGACCACCGTCGCTGCCGGGCGTGGCGTCCTCGGTCACCTCGAAGCGCAGGTGCTCCCACCCGCGCATGGCGGTCGCGAGGGTCGCGCCGGTGCCGACCGGACCGTCCCAGTAGAACTCAGCGCGCCGTGCACCGCCGAGCACCGGCTGATCGCTCCACTCGAAGCTGACCGCACGACCGATAGCGCCCCCCACGGCCCACTCCAGGTGAGGGCAGAGCGCGCGAGGGGCGGAGTGGATGTACACCACTCCGCGTGCCTGTGCTGTCGCCATGATCTTCTCCGTTTCTTCAGGTACGTCTTCCCCAACGACCTGTTCCACGGATGTGGCGAACTATGCGGTTATACGGCGATTATCGCCCATATCCGGCGGAATCACAAGCGTGTGATTCCCGCGTTCGTTGAGCGAGCGCAGCGAGTCGAAACGCGGCGACGGGCTCAGGAGCCCTGCCACGTTTCGACTCGTCGCTGCGCTCCTCGCTCAACGAACAGGTGAGTGAGGGCTCAGGCCTCGCTCATCGCCTGCTTGACCTGCTGACCCTTGGCCGCGTAGTAAGCCGCGCGCGCGGCATCCTTGCGCGCCTGCTCCGCGTAGCCGTGCTCGAGGACGTCCTGCGGGACCTCGACGCTCGGCACGTCGTCGGTGCCGTGGTACTTCTCGATGTAGGCGTCCAGCTCCGGACCGGAGGTCCACGAGGTGATCAGGCAGTAGCGCGGATCGGTGCCGTTGTGCGTGGCCGCGTGCCACAGCCGCTGCGTGTCGACGATCAGCTGCGCGCCCGCGGGCAGCGCGATCCGGTACTCGATGCTCGGGTCGGTGCGGTTCTCGCGCAGGACGAAGTAGCTGTCCTTGTCATCGGTGAGGTTGAAGAAGCCGCGCACGACCCAACCGGTGCCGTCGGGGTTCAGGCGGTTGTTGTCATCCTGGT
>CAZHML010000113.1:1515-2766 GCA_964533745.1 uncultured Microbacterium sp. | reverse complement strand
CGCGCCTTCTCGTTGGTCTTGTTGCGCTTGATCTGCGACTTGATGTTCGCCACGTGTATGAAGCCTTCGCTGTGAGTTGTCTTGAGGATGGGATGCCAGTCGGCACAGAGGGATGCCTCGTGGCGGTCGTGAGGGCACAGCCCACACGCAAGCCAATCACCCATCCTATCAGGTCGTGTCTGCGTCCCGTTCCAGGGTCGCCAGCGCCACGCCCAGTGCTGCATTGAAGACGCGCGGGCGCATCGCGGTGACCAGGTGAGTGGATCGCGGCACCACGATCAGCTCGGCATGGGGGGCAAGGGCCTGGAACAAGGCCTCGTGAGTGCGCAACTGGTCGTACTGCCCGTTCACGAACCAGAGCGGGCAGCGGATGCGGCCCAGCGCCGCGGAAATGTCCAGGCCTGCGAGCGCCCTGAGCGCCGCATCCTGCACCTCCAGGGCGTAGCCGCCGGCACCGAAGTCGCTCTGCGTCTCTTCTGGGAGGGTCGCGTGCAGCATGCGGGTGCTCAGCCATGCGCCTTTGTCGGGCAAGGAGTTCAGCGCCCCGGCCAGAGCGCGGTAGAGCAGCAGCGGGGCACCGCGGGGCAGAGCCGTGCAGGATGCAGCGACGAGACCGGCGACGGGCGGCGACAGCTCGCTGCCCGTGTAGGCGATCGAGAGCAGCCCGCCCATCGAGTGGCCGGCGAGCAGCACCGGGCCGTCAGCCGCGACGGCACGCACTGCCGTGTCGATTGCGGCGAAGGCCTCTTCCGCCGAGAAGGATTCGCCCCGGCGGGTGCCGTGCCCGGGCAGATCCACCGCCGTCGCCGGTGTGCCGCGGGCTTCGAGATAGGCGAGCTGACTGCGCCACATGGTCGCGGAGGTGCGGATCCCATGCACGAGGACGACGCTCACCACCACGGTCCTACTCTAGGCGTCCTGGAGCCTGCCCTCGCGCGGATAGAATGACCCGGACATGTCACCACGCGCCGCCACCCCGCTTCAGCCTGCCGCGACTCCGCCCGCGCAGATCCGGAACTTCTGCATCATCGCCCACATCGACCACGGCAAGTCGACCCTGGCTGACCGGATGCTCCAGATCACGGGCGTCGTCGCGGACCGTGACATGCGCGCGCAGTACCTGGACCGGATGGACATCGAGCGCGAGCGCGGCATCACGATCAAGAGCCAGGCCGTGCGGATGCCATTCGCGGCCACTGAAGGCCCTGATGCTGGCACGGCCTATGTGCTCAACATGATCGACACGCCCGG
>CAZHML010000113.1:0-1505 GCA_964533745.1 uncultured Microbacterium sp. | reverse complement strand
GTCGCAGGCCGTACGGATGCCGTGGGCGCTGGGATCCGAGACCTTCGCCCTGAACATGATCGACACCCCCGGTCACGTCGACTTCACCTACGAGGTCTCGCGGTCGCTCGCGGCCTGCGAGGGGGCGGTCCTGCTGGTGGACGCCGCGCAGGGCATCGAGGCGCAGACCCTGGCGAACCTGTACCTGGCGCTGGAGAACGATCTGCACATCATCCCGGTGCTGAACAAGATCGACCTGCCCGCCGCCGACCCCGCGAAG
Source organism: uncultured Microbacterium sp. (assembly GCA_964533745.1). GTDB lineage: Bacteria > Actinomycetota > Actinomycetes > Actinomycetales > Microbacteriaceae > Microbacterium. The sequence continues at coordinate 1,246 of CAZHML010000113.1, read as the reverse complement.
TACGCCGCCGAGCTTGCCGGGCTCATCGGCGGGGACCCCGATGATGTGCTGCGCGTCAGCGGCAAGACCGGTCAGGGCGTCGAGGAGCTCCTGGACCGGATCGTTCGCGACATCCCGGCGCCCCAGGGGGACATGAACGCTCCCGCACGCGCGATGATCTTCGACTCGGTCTACGACTCTTACCGGGGCGTGGTGACCTACGTGCGCATGGTGGACGGCAAGCTCGAACCGCGTGAGCGCATCCAGATGATGTCCACGAAGGCCACCCACGAGCTGCTCGAGATCGGGGTGTCCAGCCCCGAGCCGCAGCCCACGCAGGGACTCGGCGTCGGCGAGGTCGGCTATCTGATCACCGGAGTGAAGGATGTGCGCCAGTCGAAGGTCGGCGACACTGTCACGACGCTGCGTCATCCGGCGTCCGTGGCCCTTGCCGGCTACACCGATCCGAAGCCCATGGTCTTCAGCGGGATCTACCCGATCGACGGCAGCGACTATGCAGACCTGCGTGAGGCGCTGGACAAGCTCAAGCTCTCGGACGCCTCCCTGCAGTACGAGCCGGAGACGTCGGTCGCCCTCGGCTTCGGCTTCCGCTGCGGGTTCCTCGGGCTCCTGCATCTGGAGATCATCACCGAGCGACTCGCGCGCGAGTTCGACCTCGACCTCATCACCACGGCTCCGAGCGTGATCTACGAGGTGCTCACGAATGACACCGGTGAAGTGGTCACCGTGACCAACCCCAGCGAGTATCCGGACGGACGGATCGGTTCGGTCTCCGAACCGGTCGTGAAGGCGGCGATTCTGCTGCCCAAAGACTATGTCGGCACGGTCATGGAACTGTGCCAGTCGCGTCGTGGCTCGCTTCTGGGCATGGAGTACTTCTCCGAGGAGCGCGTCGAACTGCGCTACAACATGCCGCTCGGCGAGATCGTCTTCGACTTCTTCGATCAACTCAAATCCCGAACGCAGGGCTATGCCAGCCTCGACTACGAGCCGGCGGGCACGCAGGAGGCTGATCTGGTGAAGGTCGACATCCTGCTCCAGGGCGAGACGGTGGACGCATTCAGCGCCATCGTCCACCGTGACAAGGCCTACGCCTACGGCACGCTGATGACCGAGCGGCTGCGCAAGCTCATCCCGCGTCAGCAGTTCGAGGTGCCGATCCAGGCTGCGATCGGCGCGCGCATCATCGCCCGCGAGAACATCCGCGCGATCCGCAAGGACGTGCTCGCCAAGTGCTACGGCGGCG
>CAZHML010000112.1:0-3250 GCA_964533745.1 uncultured Microbacterium sp. | reverse complement strand
CCGTAGTGCGGCAGGCCGTTGGCGAAGGGCGGGCCGTCGTAGAAGACCCACTCCTGGGCACCCTCGCGGTTCTCGATGGAGGCCTGGAAGGTGTCATCCGCCTTCCAGAAGTCGAGCACCTCGCGCTCGATCTCGGGGAAGCGCGGGCTCGGCGAGACATCGGCGGCGGGGCCGAAGGAGGCTCCGGTCCCTGAGCTTGTCGAAGGGCGGGGGTAGGTCATCGTCTCTCGCAGTGATCGTGGCGGATGCTGCTGCGAGGACGACCCCCTGCATTCGCCGGGAACCGCGGTACCACCCCGCCTGCCATCTCGGTCCTTGAGCCTGTCGAAGGGCCGGGATGACCACTCTCACTGCGGCTGTGACGGGCCTGCCCCGCGCGGTTCTAGTGACTTCTCCCGGTCGCTTGCGCTGAGCCTGTCGGCTTGCGCTGAGCCTGTCGAAGCGTTCTTCCGCGAGCTCCCCGGTGATGGCCGGATCAGTGCTGCTCCGCCCATTCTACGCACTCGCCGAGGACTCTGCTTTCTCTGGGCTTCTGCCGCGGCTCGTGTTCATAGTCCGGCTCCGGTGCTCGCTGCCCTCGTCCCAGTGCCGAGATGAGGAGATGTGCCGAACCGGGGAAGGTTTCACCTCTTCTCATCCTCAAGTCGGCTCATCCCCTCATCTCGGCACCTCAGGCGAGACACACGCCGCCAGCACCGCAGCCTCCTCCCCGGCGGTCAGTCCGGATCGGCGAGGCCGATCCCGCGTGCGCTCGTCCTCGAGGACGCGTCGTACGGTCTCCTCCAGCGGGCGGAGCCGGCCACCCGTGGCGAGGTAGGCGGCACCGCTGCGCTGCGCGAAGGCGCTGTCGGACTCGGGCAGCCACAGCGGCAGCGAGCGCGGGCCTGCCCAGTACTGAACTCCGTGCGCCACGAGGTCGGTGTCATCGACCTCGACAAGTTCCCCTCGGAAGCGCGTGACCTCCGCCACGATCTGGAAGAAGTGTTCCATCGGATGAGCCGCGCCGACGGCGTTCACGATCCCGGTGATGCTCGTCGCCCCTGAGATCCACGCTGCCAGGTCGGCCACATCGATCACCTGAACGAACCGACCGGCCATCTTGGGCACGAGTACGCGCCCGCCGAGATCCAGCCGTGCCGGCCAGTATCCGAACCGGTCGCTCGGATCGCCCGGACCCACGATGAGCCCCGGGCGGGCGATCAGCAATCGGTCGCCGAGTCGACTGCTCGCGCGCTCGGCGGCGACCTTCGCATCGGGATACTGAGACAGATCCTGGGGCTCGACGACCGCAGCGGTCTCATCCGCGTCCCGTCCACTGTGCGCGTACACCGACACCGTGGACACCAGGGTCCAGTGCGCCGCGGAGTCCGCCAGCGCATCAAGCGCGGACACCACGAGATCCGGCGCGTAGTTGAGCTCGATGACATCGTCCCAGTGCCCGGAGAGCAGGCTGTACGCATCGGGATCACGCCGATCCGCTCGGACGAGGCGCGCACCCTCGGCTGCCTCGCCCGAATCTCCACGGGCGAGGCAGGTGACCTCGTGTCCGTTCCGGATCGCGGCTCGCGCGATCTCGCGCCCGAGCCATCCGGTTCCGCCGAGCAACAGCATCCGTCCCATTCCCACAGTCAACCCTTGCCACGCCATGTCCGCCAGCGATTCCGCCGTCAGCGCACACGGCGAAAGAGATGCCTGAGATAAAGGGATGAGCCGAGATGAGGGCGAAGACACCCCTGCCGGCCCTCATCTCGGCTCATCCCCTCATCTCGGCACATCCTCACCGCACAAGATGAAGCCCCTGCGCCACTGCCTGCATGACGAGGCTCTGGACTCCGGGCCAGTCCTGCACGATCTGCCAGTACCCGATGCGGATGACGTGATACCCGCGCAGCAGGAGCTCTGCGTCGTGACGGATGTCCTCCTCACGCTGTCGCCCGACATGATGTGCGCCGTCGATCTGGAGCACGAGACGCCGACCGATCAGGAAGTCAACGCGGTGCCCCTCAACCCACGCCTGCGGGATGATCCGCACTCGCAGCCAGCGAAGACGCGAGGGCACGAGCGTCTCCAGACCGGAGTCCGAGTAGGGTCGGGCAGCCTCAAGAATCTGCCGAGCCTTCAGCGGAAGCGGGAGCCCTTCCATCACCTGGCGGTCGATCAACCGCTTGTTCAGCGCCGACTCCCACACGGCGAGAGCCTGCTCGTGCGGCTGGCACAGCGCGACGAGCACGAGGGCGTTCTCGATCGAGTCCTCCAGATGGTGCGGGGCGCGCGGCACGATGGGCTGATGCCAGTGCACTTTCATGGTGCCCAGTTCGACGCCTCCGGCGTGGCCTCCCGCCGCCGCATGAGGCCGGTCGACATCCAGCACCCACAATCCGCGCCGCCTCGCGACGGTCACGCAGCTGAGCACGACTCCGGCTTGAGCTGCGAGGATCAGAAGCGGATCGGCATCCGGGGTCGCCAGCCACGAGCGGTGAATCCGGATAAGGTGTCCACCGGAAACAGCGGCCGCGATCGAGCGCTTCGCGACGCCGAGGGCGGTCAGCTCTGACTGACGCACAACGCCGCCATGTGTGCGCACCGTCTCCGAGAGAAGCATCCGACCACAGTCACACGGATCCCATGAGCGTGGGGGCCGAAAGCGGGCAATGTGAAGAAGTGAGCCATCACTCCTACTGGGGAGGGAGAGTTGCATGTCCCCGGAGGACTCAGTCCCCGTCGCCGGTGTGCCGAGATGAAGGGATGAGCCGAGATCAGGGTTGCAGGCACCGGATCCACCCTCAGTCCGGCCCATCCCCTCATCTCGGCACAAGAGCGTGCGGCCGTAGCGCCCTCGCCCGGCCGCGGCGGGCATCACCCCGCACACGGCGTAGAATGGCGGGACAACCCACACTCAGGCACGCTCACACGGTGCCGCATATACCGCTCAAGGAGACCTTCATGTCCGCCATCCCCGACAAGCCCGCACTCGAAGGTCTCGAAGCGAAGTGGGACGCCGTCTGGCGCGAGCAGGGAACCTACCTGTTCGATCGCGCCGCCGCCGAAGGGCGAGGCCGCGCGGGCGTCTTCTCTGTGGACACTCCCCCGCCGACGGCATCCGGAAGCCTGCACATCGGGCATGTGTTCAGCTTCACGCACACCGACATCAAGGTGCGCTACGAGCGGATGCGCGGCAAGACCGTGTTCTACCCCATGGGCTGGGACGACAACGGCCTGCCCACCGAGCGCCGCGTGCAGAACTACTACG
>CAZHML010000111.1:0-3270 GCA_964533745.1 uncultured Microbacterium sp. | reverse complement strand
CAATCGGTCGAGCCACAGTGGATTGGAATAGAGGCTCGCGCGCACCATCGTCGAGCTCGGCACCGCCTCGGGGGTGGCGACCACGGCTCTGCTCACCGACATGTCGGTGCCGCTGGGCCTCACTATCGGCAACGCCAACGAGGTGCGCGAGTCGGTGGAGATCCTCGCCGGCGGCGGCCCCGCCGATGTGCGGGAGCTCACCCTGGCTCTCGCACACGAGATGCTGGCCCTCGCCGGCCACCCCGATGCGGACGTCGAGGCGGCGCTGGACGGCGGCCGGGCGATGGACTCGTGGCGCGCGATGATCCAGGCTCAGGGCGGGGATCCGGATGCCGCGCTGCCGGCCCCGCGGGAGACGCACGTCGTCATGGCACCGGCCACGGGGGTCGTGACCGAGATGGATGCACTGGCCTTCGGGGTCGCTGCCTGGCGGCTGGGCGCGGGCCGCGCGCGGGCGGAGGATCTCGTCGTGCACGCGGCGGGCATCGACCTGCACGCCAAGCCTGGAGACGAAGTCGCGGCGGGAGATCCGCTGTTCACACTGCTGGCCGACGACGACGCCCGCTTCGACCGGGCGCTGGAGGCGCTGGAGGGGGCATGGTCGCTTCGACCGGCTCAGGGACCGGGCACCACGGTCCCCGTGCGCGGGCCGCTCGTGCGCGAGCGCATCACGGCGTAGTCTGGCACCGTCCGCCTCACCGCTTCACAGGGAGAGATCCTCATGTCCATCGATCAGCACGGCGACCGGGAGGTCGACGGCGTCTCGCTGCGATCGCTGCCCAAAGTGTCCCTGCACGACCACCTCGACGGGGGCGTGCGGCCCGAGACGATCATCGAACTCTCCGAGGAACTCGGCCTGCCGGTCCCGGCGACTGATCCTGCGGCCCTGCGCACCTGGATCGATGAGCGCAGCGATTCGGGATCCCTCGTGGAGTACCTGAAGACATTCGACCTCACCACCGGTGTCATGCAGACCGCCGAGGGCCTCACCCGCGTCGCGCGAGAGTTCGTCCTGGACCTCGCCGCCGACGGCGTGATCTACGGCGAGGTGCGCTGGGCACCCGAGCAGCACCTCACCCGCGGCCTCTCGCTGGAGCAGGCGGTCGAGGCCGTTCAGCAGGGGCTCGAAGAGGGCGAGGATGCGGCCGACAGCGCGGGGCACAGCATCCGCACCGGTCAGCTGATCAGCGCGATGCGGCACACCGACAGCGCGCGCGAGATCGCCGAGCTCGCGGTGGCGTTCCGGGGCCGGTGTGCGGTCGGCTTCGATATCGCCGGGCCGGAGGACGGCTTTCCGCCGTCCGACCACCGCGCCGCCTTCGACTACCTCGCGGCGCACTTCTTCCCGGTCACGATCCACGCCGGCGAGGCCGCGGGGCTCGCCTCCATCCGTTCGGCGCTCATCGACGGGCGGGCGCTGCGACTCGGGCACGGCGTCCGGATCGCCGAGGATCTGCAGATCGTGAATCGCTCGGGCGACGAGGTGCAGGTGCAGTTCGGAGACCTCGCGCACTGGGTGCGGGATCGGGAGATCCCGCTCGAGCTCTCGCCCTCGTCGAACCTGCAGACCGGTGCCATCGCCGCCTGGGGGACCGAGTTTGCCGATCACCCCTTCGACCTGCTCTACCAGCTCGGCTTCGCCGTCACGGTGAACGTCGACAACCGCACGATGAGCGCCACCTCGCTGACGCGAGAGCTGTCGCGGCTCGTGGACGCCTTCGGCTACGACCTCGAGGACCTCGAGGCGTTCCAGTTCAACGCCGCCTCCGCGGCGTTCCTGCCGGTCGAGCAGCGCGAAGAGCTCATCGAGCTCATCGCCGAGGGCTTCGGCTCCTAGGGAGACACGCCCTAGCGTCGCCGCGTTTCATCTCGCCCCCGGCGGGAGTCCCCGCTACGCGCACTCGTCCGGTCCCACGGATTCACGCTGAGACGCCTCTTGGCGTGAATCTGCGGGACCGCTCGCTTGCCGGGTGGCCACGAGGATGCGAATGGTCCCGAGGGTTCACGGCGGCATGCTTCTTCGCGTGAGTCTGTAGGACCGTTCTTACCCGGTCCGGGGTGTGAGCGAGTGGGGCTAGCGAGCGTGTCTTGCTCTGCACAGTCAAGAGGCGGGCGGGAGTTGTTCATGAAGGGGGTTGCGCCGCCCGGCGAGGCGTCCCGATCCTGTTCACTGATCGCATGTCGCACACTGCATCAATGCCCAGTTTCCTGCGCCGCGAGGGGCTTGCTCGCGGCATCCCGCGCGGACGCCTCGATCGGGATTCCTATCTCCGCCCGTTCTACGGTCTTCGGGTGCTTCGTGGCGAGCCGGTCGCAGAGGAATCTCTCCTACAGCAGTGCCGGTGGTACGCACCCCGCTTGCGTCCAGGGCAGTACTTCAGCCACGGCACCGCGCTCGCGCTGCGAGGCGTGCCCGTGCCGAAAGACTCGGCCGGGGAGATCCACATCTCGGCGCATCGACCGGCCCAAGCCCCGCGGCTCGCCGGGATCGTCGGTCACAGGCTGCAGCCCCGCGACGAAGATGTAGGGCTCTGCGCCGACCTGCCGACGCTGATGGCAGCGGCCGCGTGGGCGCAGGTGCTTCCTCTCTGGCGTCACGACGACCTCGTGATCGCCGCCGATCGGCTGGTGACACCGCGTCAGCGGATCGCGACGATTGAGGAGCTGAAGGAGGCAGCGGTAAGGGCGCGGCGGACGAGCGCGGCGATGCGCGTTCTGCAGGATGTCCGAGAGGGAAGCGAATCCCCGCGTGAGACGCAACTCAGACTCTCGATGCTGCGGGCGGGCCTTCCCGAGCCGGTTCTCGGTCTGGAACTGCGGGACGCTTCGGGACGATTTCTCGCACGCCTGGACATGGCGTATCCCGAGTACCGCGTCGCCATCGAGTACGACGGACGGCAGCACGCGCAGGATGTCGCGCAGTTCGAGCGCGACGCCGACCGGTGGCACGACATCCGGGAGGAGGGCTGGGAGCTGGTGCGCGTCTTGAGCCATCACGTCATCCGTGATGGTGGTCGCCCTTCGGTCGAACGGATCAAGACGGTGCTGCGCCGCCGGGGCTGGCCCGGCTGACCCGGTCCCCAACATTCACTCGGAGGCGAACCTAGCCGTGAATCTGTGGGACCGCCCAGTGGCCTTGCGGGTGAGTGGTCCCAGAGATTCACAGGATGGGCGGGTTCGGGGTGAGTTCGTGGGACCGGAGGGACAGAGGGTGGGGGGATTGGTGTGGGACTGGAGGGATTGGTGAGTCGGGCGACGTCTCCCGGGGGG
>CAZHML010000110.1:0-3423 GCA_964533745.1 uncultured Microbacterium sp. | reverse complement strand
CCCCACCGAGTTCAAGCTGCTGCGCTACCTCATGCTCAACCCCAACCGGGTGCTCAGCAAGTCGCAGATCCTCGACCATGTCTGGGAGTACGACTTCAACGGCGACGCCGGGATCGTGGAGAGCTACATCTCGTACCTGCGCCGCAAGATCGACCCCCACACCGATGAGCCGCTCATCCAGACCAAGCGCGGCTTCGGTTACATGCTGAAGGTCGGCAAGTCCGCCTGAAGCCCGCACCGCACGATCGCACCGGAGGGGACCGCATGGCGAACGAGCCCGACGCGGTCACCGGATGGTGGCGGCGGATCAGCCTTCGGGCCAAGGTGACGGGAGTCACCGTCGCGGTGCTCGCCCTCGGCCTCCTGGTCGCGGGGATCGGGACCGCGCCGCTTCTGCGCAACTCGCTCGTGAGCAATGTGGATGCCCAGTTGCCGGCGCTCGTGGCCAGTGACCTCGCCGAACGCTTCTTCGTCGTCGAGCTCGACGAGGCCGGTGAGCTCGCCTTCACTCCCCGGCCGTCTCCCCCGCGCCCCAGCGACTATTTCGTGGCGATCTATGACCGGGACGGGAACCTGCAGGTTCAGGCGGGCCCCCGCGGCGACCCGCCGGCACCGCACTTTCCCGAGTGGTTCCCGCTGGCGCGTGCCGCCAACGATGCCAACCGCACCCCCTTCACCCCCCTCGTGTTCGACGGCGATGACGGAGCGGTCTTCCACGGTGCGGTGGCGATCCGCGAAGCGCACGGCCGCACCTACGTGCAGCTCGTGGCGGTGCCGCTGACCGACGTCGACCGCATCGTCGGCACCTACTTCGGCATCTTCACCACGGTCGCGCTCGTGACGATCCTGATTGCGGCCCTGCTCACCCGGAGCCTGGTCACCCTGACCTTCCGCCGGCTCACCCACGTCGAATCCACCGCCATGCGGATCGCCTCGGGCGATCTCAGCCAGCGGATGACGGATCTCGAGCCCACGACCGAGGTCGGCCGGCTGAACCTTGCCATCAACACCATGCTCGACCGGATCGACGTGGCCATCGCACAGCGCGACCGGACGGTGCAGCATATGCGCCGCTTCATCGGCGACGCGAGCCACGAGCTGCGCACGCCCCTGGTGAGCGTGCGCGGTTACGCCGAGCTGTACCGGATGGGTGCGATCCAGGGCGAGGAGGACACCGCCCGGGCCATGGAGCGCATCGAGAAGGAGGCGATCCGGATGGGCGTGCTCGTCGAGGACCTGCTGGCCCTGGCCCGCCTCGACGAGGAGCGGGAGCTGAAGATCGTGCCCCTGGACCTGCGCCCGATCGCCCGGGATGCCGCACTCGACGTGCGGGCGGCCTCCCCCGGCCGGGTGGTCACGATCATCGACACCACGAACGACGAGGCTCCCGAGGCGTCGCCGGGCGACCCTTCGACCCACCCGGTCGCGACGGCACCGCGCTCACGCACGGGGTGGCTTCGCCGTCGCGGCAGGCAGGATGCCAAGGCCGCCGCGGGAAAGAGCGGGGGCGGCTCCGCGATCGACTTCGGCGAGGTCGTCGATGCCCCGGTGGCAACACCGCCGGTCGTTCTGGGCGAGGAGCACAAGCTGCGCCAGGTGGTCGCGAACCTGCTCGGCAACGCCCAGCGCTTCTCTCCGGAGGACAGCCCGATCGAGATCGTGGTCGGGGTGAACCGCGCCCGGTCGGTCGGCACGATCGCCATCGTCGACCACGGCGAGGGCATCCCGCCGCAGATCCGCGAGCAGATCTTCCGGCGCTTCTGGCGAGCAGACACCTCGCGGGCGAGGGAGACGGGCGGCTCGGGCCTGGGCCTTGCGATCGTGGCGTCCATCGTCTCGGCGCTCAAGGGCAGCATCGAGGTAGAGGAGACTCCGGGAGGCGGGGCGACCTTCGTCGTGTCGTTCCCGCTGGCACCGGCCTCCGGCCTCTGAGCGTCCTCCCGCTCTGCACAGCTGCCCCTGGGCGGCGACTTATCGCTTGCGACCCCGATCCTGCTGCGCGGCGTGCGCGGCGCGGCTAGCCTCGATCCTCAACCGAGAGGCCCTCCCCGGGCCTTCACCGAGAGGCTCCACCGAGAGGAACACCATGACCGCTTTCACCGTCGACACGGATGCCGTCCTTGCTGCCACGAGCTCCGTCCGCGCGACCGCAGAGAGGATCCAGACCGAGACCTCGGCCATGATGGCGCAGCTCGTGCAGTTGCAGTCCTCGTGGTCGGGGGCGGCCTCGGCATCCTTCCAGGTCTGCGTCGATCAGTGGCGCACCGCCCAGGCGCAGGTCGAGCAGGCGCTGGCGTCGATCAGCAGGGCGCTGGGCAGCGCTGCAACGCACTACGCCGACGCCGAGCAGTACTCGGCGAACCTGTTCCGCTGAGTGCACATTGAGAAAGGCAGAGCCCCGGCCGCTGGCCGGGGCTCTGCCTAAGTGAGGCACCGGGGTTTCGGCTCGCTCCGCTGCGCGGGGCTCGCTCAACCCTGACACGACCGGGGCTCAACGCCGCGTAGCAGCATTGAGCCCCTACGTGTCAGAAGTCCATGCCACCGCTCGGGTCACCGGGCATCGCCGGAGCCTTCTCGGGCTTGTCGGCGACGACGGCCTCGGTCGTCAGGAACAGGCCCGCGATGGACGCCGCGTTCTGCAGCGCCGAACGGGTCACCTTGGCCGGGTCGATGATGCCCTGTGCGAACAGGTCGCCGTACTCGCCGGTGGCCGCGTTCAGGCCGTGACCGGGCTTCAGCTCCGAGACCCTGTTGACGACGACACCCGGCTCCATGCCGGCGTTGGCCGCGATCTGCCGCAGCGGTGCCTCGATGGCGACCCGGACGATGTTCGCCCCGGTCGCCTCGTCGCCTTCGAGCTTGAGCTTGTCGAAGACCTTGGCACCGGCCTGGATGAGGGCCACGCCGCCACCGGGGACGACGCCCTCCTCGACGGCCGCCTTGGCGTTGCGCACGGCATCCTCGATGCGGTGCTTGCGCTCCTTGAGCTCGACCTCGGTGGCCGCGCCCGCCTTGATGACGGCGACGCCGCCGGCGAGCTTGGCCAGGCGCTCCTGCAGCTTCTCACGGTCGTAGTCGCTGTCGGTGTTCTCGATCTCGCGGCGGATCTGGGTCACGCGACCCTCGATCTGCCCCGCGTCACCGGCACCCTCGACGATCGTGGTCTCGTCCTTGGTGACGATGACCTTGCGCGCACGGCCGAGCAGGTCCACCGTGGCGTTCTCGAGCTTGAGGCCGAGCTCCTCGGTGATCACGGTGCCGCCGGTGAGGATCGCGATGTCCTGCAGCTGGGCCTTGCGGCGGTCGCCGAAGCCGGGAGCCTTGACGGCGACCGACTTGAAGATGCCGCGGATCTTGTTCAGCACCAGGGTCGCGAGAGCCTCGCCCTCGACGTCCTCGGCGATGATGACGAGCTCCTTGCCC
>CAZHML010000109.1:2231-3443 GCA_964533745.1 uncultured Microbacterium sp. | reverse complement strand
CACGGTTCGCGGCATCCGTACAGGGCGCGCCCCCGTATCCTTGAGGCATGTGCGGAATCGTCGGATACGTAGGCCCGCGCCCGAGCAGTGACATCCTGCTGGCGGGCCTGGCGCGGCTGGAGTATCGCGGCTACGACTCGGCCGGCATCGCCGTGATCGACGGATCCGGTGCCCTCGGCGCGCGCAAGCGCGCGGGCAAGCTCAAGGTGCTGCGCGACGACCTCGCGGCCGATCCGCTGCCGGACGGCACGACCGGGATCGGCCACACCCGCTGGGCGACCCACGGCGCGCCCACCGACGTGAACGCGCACCCGCATCTTGCCGATGACGGTGGGCTCGCCGTCATCCACAACGGGATCATCGAGAACTTCGCCGAGCTGAAGGCCGAGCTCGCGGCCGAGGGGTTCACTTTCGTCAGCGAGACCGACACCGAGGTCGCCGCCGTGCTGCTCGGTCGCGAGTACCGCCGTACGGGTGATCTCGTAGCGGCCTTCCGCGCCGTGGCGAACCGCCTCGACGGCGCCTTCACGCTGCTGGCGATGCACCGCGAGCACCCCGGTCTCGTCGTCGGCGCCCGGCGCAACTCGCCTCTGGTGATCGGCCTCGGCGAGGGTGAGAACTTCCTCGGCTCCGATGTCGCCGCCTTCGTCGAGCACACCCGCAGCGCCGTGGCGATCGGCCAGGATCAGATCGTCGCGATCACGCCCGAGGGCGTGGAGGTGACCGACTTCGCCGGCGATCCGGTCGAGGTGGAGCCCTTCGAGATCACCTGGGATGCCTCCGCGGGCGAGAAGGGCGGCTGGCCGTCCTTCATGGCCAAGGAGGTCTCCGAGGAACCGGATGCCGTGGCGAACACCCTGCTCGGCCGCATCCGGGGCGACGAGGTCGTGATCCCCGAGCTCGAAGGACTGGATGACATCTTCAACGGCATCTCTCGCGTCGTGGTGGTCGCCTGCGGCACCGCCGCCTACGCCGGCCAGGTCGGCAGGTACGCCATCGAGGCGTGGACGAGGCTGCCGGTTGAGGTGGAGCTGTCGCACGAGTTCCGCTACCGGGATCCCGTGATCGGTCCGGACACGCTCGTCGTCTCGATCAGCCAGTCGGGCGAGACCATGGACACCCTCATGGCCGTGCGCTACGCGCGTGAGCGCGGGGCGAAGACCCTCTCGATCTGCAACACCCAGGGGGCGACGATCCCGCGGGAGTCGGACG
>CAZHML010000109.1:0-2221 GCA_964533745.1 uncultured Microbacterium sp. | reverse complement strand
CCTTGGTGGAGGCCACGGCCACCAAGGCCTTCGTCGCGCAGATCACCGCGCTGTACCTGCTGGGCCTGCACCTCGGCCGGGTGCGCGGGTCTCTCATGACGGATGCCGCGGCATCCGTTCGCGAACTCGAGGCGATCCCCGCGAAGATCGCCCGGGTGCTGGAGACCGAGCAGGAGCACGTCGAGCAGTTCGCGCACTGGATGGCCGACACCCGCTCGGTGCTCTTCCTCGGGCGGCACGTCGGCTACCCGATCGCGATGGAGGGGGCGCTCAAGCTCAAGGAACTCGCCTACATCCACGCCGAGGGCTTCGCCGCGGGCGAGCTCAAGCACGGGCCGATCGCGCTCATCGAGCCCGGGCAGCCCGTCTTCGTCATCGTCCCCTCGCCCCGCGAGTCGGCCGAGCTGCACAAGAAGGTGATCTCGTCGATCGAGGAGATCCGCGCCCGCGGTGCTCGCGTGATCGCGATCGCGGAGGAGGGGGATGCCGCCGTACTCCCGCTCGCCGACGAGGTGCTGCGGATCCCGCTCGCGGGCCGCTTCTTCGAGCCGCTGCTGGCGGTCGTGCCGCTGCACATCTTCGCGATGGGCCTGGCCACCGCGAAGGGCCTCGATGTCGACCAGCCGCGCAACCTCGCCAAGTCCGTCACCGTCGAGTAACTCCGGTCCCTGAGCCCGTCGAAGGGCCGGGGCGTGACCGGAACCGGCCGCATCGCTAGGCTGGATCGGTGATCATCGGCACCGGGATCGACCTCGTCGACATCGCCCGCTTCGAGCAGACGATGCAGCGCACGCCGCGCCTGCTCGAGCGCCTGTTCTCGCCCGCCGAGCGTCCGCTGAAGCTGCGCTCGCTCGCCGCGCGCTATGCCGCCAAAGAGGCGCTCATCAAGGCGCTCGGGGGGTCGGACGGCGTGCACTGGACCGACATCGAGATCGCCTCGGAAGAGTCGGGCAGGCCCCGATTCGCACTGAGCGGCACGACGGCATCGGTCATCGCCGCGCGCGGGATCTCGACCCTGCACCTCACCATGAGTCACGACGCGGGCCTGGCCGCCGCCTTCGTCGTGCTGGAGGCGGGATGATCAGTCTCTTCCGCGAGGCGCACATCGACGCCACCGCCATCAGTGAGAACGTCCGGCATCTGCGCAGGCTGACCGGCACCGAGCTCTTCGCGGTCGTCAAGGCCGACGGCTACGGCCACGGTGCGGTGGCCGCCGCGATCGCCGCGCTGTCGGGGGGCGCCTCGCGCCTGGGCACTGCCGATATCGGCGAGGCGCTGGCGCTGCGCCGAGCGGGGATCACGGCACCCCTCATGGCGTGGCTGCACGCCCCCGGCGAGCGCTTCAACGAGGCGGTCGCCCAGCGGATCGAACTCGGTATCTCGTCCTTCGAGCAGCTGGCCGCTGCGGGGGCCGCGGCCGGTGCGGATCACCCCGCGCAGGTGCATCTCAAGCTCGACACCGGGCTCTCGCGCAACGGCATCGCCCCGGCCGACTGGGGACGGGTCGTCGCCGAGGCGGCCCGACTCGAGCGTATCGGTCGCCTCGAAGTGATCGGGATCTTCAGTCATCTCGCCAACGCTTCCCGCGAGGCCGATCTTGCCGCGTTCGGCGTCTTCGAGGAGGGCGTGCGCCTGACGGCGGTTGCCGGCATCCACCCGCGGTATCGCCATCTGGCCGCCACCGAGGCCGCCATCGCGCGCCCCGAGCTGCGCCTGGACGCGGTACGGGTGGGCCTGGGCATCTACGGGCTCTCGCCCTTCGCCGGCCGATCCTCGGCCGAGCTGGGGCTGCGTCCGGCGATGACGCTTCGTGCCGGCGTCGCGGCGGTGAGGCGGGTCCCGGCCGGCACGGGCGTGTCGTACGTGCACGCCCATCGCACCGAGCGCACGACGACCCTCGCGCTCGTTCCGCTCGGCTACGCCGACGGCATCCCGCGGCAGGCGTCGGGCCGGGGACACGTCGCCATCCGGGGCATCCGGATGCCGGTGGTCGGACGTATCGCGATGGATCAGTTCGTCGTGGACGCGGGCGATCACCCAGTGGCCGTGGGCGACGAGGTCGTCGTCTTCGGGGACCCTGCGCTGGGAGTGCCTTCGGCCGACGAGTGGGCGGATGCCGCGGGCACGATCAACTATGAGATCGTCACGCGGGTCGGCCCGCGCGTGCCGCGGCGGGGGCTGTGAGCGAGGCATCGGGTCCGCTCGGACGACGAGAGGTGCC
>CAZHML010000108.1:0-3469 GCA_964533745.1 uncultured Microbacterium sp. | reverse complement strand
TACGTCAAGGACGGGATCATCACCTGGGAGGCCCAGCAGACCGACTACCCCTCGGTCGGCCCCGACTCCCCCGAGTACGAGCCGCGCGGCTGCCCGCGTGGCGCGGCCTTCAGCTGGTACACCTACTCGCCCACGCGCGTGCGCTACCCCTACATCCGGGACACGCTCGCAGCCCTGTACCGGCAGGCCAGACTGCAGCATCCCGACCCCGTCGAGGCCTGGGCCTCGATCGTCGAGGATCCCGAGAAGGCCCGCGCCTACAAGAGCGTCCGCGGCAAGGGGGGCCTGATCCGCACCACCTGGGACGAGGCGATCGAGATCGCCGCCGCCGCGCACGTGCACACCGTGAAGACCTACGGTCCCGACCGGATCGCCGGCTTCTCGCCGATCCCGGCGATGTCGATGGTCTCGCACGGCGCGGGCGCGCGGTTCCTGAACCTGCTCGGCGGCTCGATCCTGTCGTTCTACGACTGGTACGCCGACCTGCCGGTCGCAAGCCCTCAGGTCTTCGGCGACCAGACCGACGTGCCCGAGTCCGCGGACTGGTGGAACGCGGGCTACCTCATCATGTGGGGCTCGAACGTTCCGGTCACCCGGACGCCGGATGCCCACTTCATGACCGAGGCGCGCTACCGCGGCCAGAAGGTGATCACGGTCTCGCCGGACTACACCGACAACACGAAGTTCGCCGACGAGTGGGTCGCTCCCCACCCCGGGACGGACGCGGCCCTGGCGATGTCGATGGGCCACGTCATCCTCACCGAGCACTATGTGCACAAGCGCACCGCGCGCTTCGAGGACTACATGCGCCGCTACACCGACTCGTCCTACCTCGTGACCCTCGAGGAGCACGGCGAGGGACTCGTGCCCGGCAAGTTCCTCACCGCGAGCGATCTGGGCGGCGAGGCCGCGAAGCTCCCCCGGGCCGAGTTCAAGACCGTGCTGCTGGACCAGAACGGCGCCGCGGTCGTGCCGAACGGCTCTCTCGGGCACCGCTTCACCCCCGAGGACGAGGGCAACTGGAACCTGGACCTCGGCGAGGTCACCCCGCCCCTCTCGCTCGCCGACCTCACCGACACCACCGAGTCGGCCGAGGTGCTGATGCCACGGTTCGACCTCGCCCCTGAGCCGGGCCAGGAGCACGCCGGGGGCACCGGCATCATCGCCCGCGGCGTGCCCGTGCGCCGGGTGGCCGGGCGCCTGGTGACCACCGTGTTCGACCTGCTGCTCGCGCAGTACGGCGTCGCGCGGGCGGGCCTTCCCGGTCAGTGGCCGAGCGGCTACGACGACCCCGCAAGCCCCGGCACCCCCGCCTGGCAGGAGGAGATCACCTCGGTGCCCGCCGAGCAGGCGATCCGCATCGGCCGCGAGTTCGCCGACAACGCCGAGCGCTCGGGCGGCCGCTCGATGATCCTGATGGGGGCCGGCACCAACCACTGGTTCCACTCCGACACGATCTACCGCACGTTCCTCGCCCTGACGATGATGACCGGATGCCAGGGCGTCAACGGCGGCGGCTGGGCGCACTACGTGGGCCAGGAGAAGGTGCGCCCGATCACCGGCTACTCCCAGTACGCCACCGCCGGCGACTGGGGCCGGCCGCCCCGCCAGATGATCGGCACCGCCTTCTGGTACCTCGCCACGAGCCAGTGGCGTTTCGATGGCCTCCCCGCCGACCAGCTCGCCTCGCCTCTCGCGCGCGGCAGGTTCCAGGGCCGCACCACCGCCGACTGCCTGGTCGAGTCGGTCAAGCGCGGCTGGATGCCGAGCTACCCGACCTTCTCGCGCAACCCCCTCGACCTCTGCGACGAGGCGGAGGCGGCGGGGAAGGAACCGGCGCAGCACGTCGTCGACAGCCTGCAGGAGGGCTCGCTGCACTACGCCTGCGAGGATCCCGACGCCCCGGAGAACTTCCCGCGCATCGTCTCGGTCTGGCGGGCGAACATCCTCGGCTCATCGGGCAAGGGCAACGAGTACTTCCTGAAGTACCTGCTCGGCACCGACTCGGCGGTCCGGGCGAGCGAGACGCCCGAGGGCTCGCGCCCGCGCGACATCGTCTGGCGCGAGGAGGCCGCCGTCGGCAAGCTCGACCTGCTGATGACGGCGGATTTCCGGATGACCTCGACGACCCTGTTCAGCGACCTGGTCTTCCCGGCGGCCACCTGGTACGAGAAGTACGACCTGTCCTCGACCGACATGCACCCCTTCATCCACGCCTTCACCCCCGCGATCGACCCGCCGTGGCAGACGCGCACGGACTACGACCTGTTCGGCGCGCTCGCCGAGCGCTTCAGCGCCCTGGCCCGCGAGCACCTGGGCGTGCGGCGAGACCTCGTCGCCTCGCCGCTGCAGCACGACTCGGCCGACGCCCTGGCGACCCCGCATGGCACGGTCCGCGACGACCTGCCGCTCGTGCCCGGTCAGACGATGGCCAAGCTCATCGTCGTCGAGCGCGACTACGCCAACCTGTACGAGAGGTGGAAGGCGCTCGGCCCCCTCACGGCGAAGCTCGGGATGACCACCAAGGCCATCACCTACACGCCCGACCGCGAGATCGAGCGCCTCTCGCACGTCAACGGCACCGTGACATCCGGGCCGTACGCGGGCTCGGTGCGGCTGGACAGCGACAAGCGCGTCTGCGAGCTGATCCTCGCCTTCTCGGGCACGAGCAACGGCCGACTGGCTGTGCAGGGATTCAAGCAGCTCGAGAAGCGCACCGGCCAGCGCATCGCCCACCTCGCCGAGGACCATGAGGGCACGCATCTGACGTTCCAGGACGTGCAGGTGCAGCCGCGCAGCGTCATCACCTCGCCGGAGTGGTCGGGCTCCGAGCACGGCGGCCGCCGCTACACCGCCTTCGCCATCAACGTCGAGCACCTCAAGCCCTGGCACACCCTCACCGGGCGCCAGCACTTCTACCTCGACCACGACTGGATGGAGGAGCTCGGCGAGAACCTGCCGGTCTTCCGTCCGCCGCTGGACATGCACCGCCTGTTCGGCGACGACCGGCCGGGGGTCACCCGCACGGGCGAGACCGGGCATACCGAGGTGACCGTGCGGTATCTGACCCCGCACTCGGAGTGGATCGACCACTTCGAGTGCGGGGTCAGGTACTGCAGCGTCAGCTCCTTGCGGCCCGACCCGTCGCGCGCTCCCTGGTCGCCGAAGATCGCCGTGTAGCGGAGCGGCGGGCGGTAGGCCGGCAGCGCCTCGCCGAGCTCGAGCATCCACGCGTGGTCGAGGTACAGGTGCTGCCGGCCCGACAGCGTGTGCCACGGCTTGTCGTTCTCGACGTTCATCGTGAACGGCGAGTAGCGGCGGCCGTGGGCCTCGATCCCCGACCACTCGGGGGACGTCATCACCGTGCGCGGCTGCACCTGGGCGTCGGCGAAGCCGATCCGCAGGTTCTCGCTGCCGGTCGCCAGGTGGTCGAGCGTCCGCACGTTAAGGCCCGGCCGCCCCGCCGCGG
>CAZHML010000107.1:0-3638 GCA_964533745.1 uncultured Microbacterium sp. | reverse complement strand
GCCTCGTCCGCTTCGCTCCAGTCGTCGTCCCCGGTGTCCAGTACCAGATCGACCGCCCTGATGCGCCGCTCCAGCGCCGGCCACCACTCGGGCGTCTCGCCGAGGCCCTGCTTCCCGTCATCCAGACCATCCGACAGCCTGTTCATCGCGTCTCCCCCTCCCTCGCACCTGTGGGATGTTCACCCAGCCGTTCTCTGAGCGTGCTGCGCGCTCTGCTCAGCTCGGTCCACACCGAGCCCGTGCTACGGCCCAGCCGCGCGGCGATCTCCGCCGCCGAGAGATCGTCCCGGATCGACAGGATGAGGATCTCGCGCTGCACCGGCGGCAGCTCCTGAACCGCGCTCGTGACGATGAGCTTGTCCAGCGCCGACAGCGGCTGCGGCGGTGCGGCGTCGAGAACGGCGATCTTGCTCTCCAGCCTCGCCTGGCGGCGACGCTGCTTCCGGTGATCCCGGATCTTGCCCTCCGCGACTCTGACGAGCCACCCCATATCCGGCGAGGTCAGCGTGGCGAACTTCCTCCAGGTGACCTCGAACGTCTCGCTGACGATGTCCTTCGCGGCCTCGCGGTCCTCGATTCTGCTCTGCACGAACCGCAGCAGCGGTTTCTGGTGCAGGGTGACGAGTTCCTCGAAGGCCTTCTTCGCATCGTCCATCGCTCCATCTTCGCGTCTGACCGGACCCCGAAGCGAGCACCGAAGCACACGAACTCTCCTCCCCCGAGGAGCCCCGCACGCCGCCGACCATCTTCTTCTCCGCTCCACCAGCACGCGGCGAACACCGCGTCTACTTATACATGGACGGCAGAGGCCGTTTCCTTACAGCGATGGCGGATTTTTGGCGCGGTCGCTAGCCGCCCAGGCCCTTCCAGGCGGTCGTGCCATCAGCCTCGACCTGGCGCTTCCACACCGGAAGATCGGTCTTGATCGTCTCGATCACGCGGCGGCAGACGTCGAAGGCGATGCCGCGATGGGCGGCGGCCACGGCGATGACGACCGCCGCCTCGCCCACGGCAAGACGGCCCACCCGGTGCGAGACGGCGATGGCCGCTCCGGTGTCCCCCGCGGCATCCGCGGCGATGCGGCGCAGTGCCGCCGCAGCGTCCGGGTGCGCACTGTACTCCAGCGCGACGACCGTGCCGCCGGCATCCGGATCGTGGTCGCGCACGCGGCCGACGAACGAGGTCTCGGCACCCATCGCCGGATCGGCCACCGCGGCGAGATGCTCCTCGAGTGAAAGCGGCTCATCGCGGACCTCGGCGATGCGCACGGACGTGTCCATGCCGTCAGCCTAGGGGATGCGCACGACCCGGAATCCGTGCCCGTCGTCGATAATGGAGACATGCCGCGCCGCACCGACGCCTTCCGCGGACTGGCCCACGCGAGCCGGTTCCAGGTACTGAGCGTCGTGCGCGACCACCCGGGCGCTTCTTTGAGCGAGATCTCCGAGCGCACGGGGCTGCATCCCAACACCTTGCGCGACCACGCCCGCGTGCTCGTCGACGAGGGCCTGATCCGCACCGAGGTCGAGCACCGGCCCTCGCGCGGGCGCCCCCGCAATGTCTACTTCCCCGTCGACGCTGCGACCGAGAACGAGGTCGCGCAGCACCGCGTCGACGAGGCCAAGCGCCACGGCGACCTGCTCCGGCAGATCACCCCGATCGACACCGGAGGGCTCGACGCCGAGTCGCTGCACCAGCTCGACGCCCTCTACGAGCACCTCGACGATGTGGGCCTGCAGCCTGAGATGGACGAGGGCTCGATGAGCATCGACATCCGGCCCTGCCAGTTCCACGCGATCATCCAGGACTACAAAGAGGTCGTCTGCCGGGTGCACGAGGGTCTCATCCGCGACGTTCTCGACCGCGCCGGCGGGCCGATCGCGATGGATCGGCTGCTGCCGCTGATCACGCCGCACACCTGCCGTCTGGAGCTGCAGGTTCGCTCCGCGGAGTAGGCGGGCTCAGGCCTTCTCGCTGCGCTTCTCGCTCAGCATCCCGCCGACGACGAGCGCACCGGCCCCCACGATCACCAGGAACCAGAGGCCGAGCGCGTAGGAGTTGGTGTCGGCGTGGTAGGTCGCACCCATCACGAGCGGCGGGAAGTAGCCGCCGAGGCCACCTGCGGCGGCGACGACGCCAGTGACCGCACCCACCTTGTCGGCCGGGGTCGAGGGCCCGACCCAGGCGAAGACCGCACCCATGCCCAGGCCCATCGCCGAAGCCATGAACAGGAAGACGACCCCCGTGAGCACGCCCTCGGGCGGCTGCTGGCCGACGATGTAGGCGGTGCTGACGATACCGGCGAGCGAGATCAGCGAGATCACCTTCGGGCCGAACCGGTCGGCGAGCACACCACCGATCGGGCGCGCCACGACCGCCGCGATGACGAACAGCGCGGTGCGCGTGCCGGCGCCGATGGCATCCACCTCGCCCTCATAGATCGTCGTGAGGTACTTGGGCAGGTAGGTCGAGAAGGCGACGAAACCACCGAAGACGATCGCGTAGAGGAAGGCCATCTGCCAGGTCACAGCGAGCTTGAGCGCCCCCATCACCTTGGGCACGAGAGCCTGGTGGCTCGGCGTCCACGCCGGCGAGTCGCGCATCATGAACCACACCAGCAGCGCAACGACGACGAGTACCCCGGCGATCACGAGGTGGGTGGGGAAATACCCGATCTGCTCTGCCAGGCGCGGTGTGAAGAAGGCGGCGACCGCGGTGCCGACCATGCCCATGCCGAAGACGCCGTTGGCGAAGCCTCGCCGCTCGGCGCGGAACCAGGCGCTGGAGAACGGGATGCCGACGGCGAAGACCGTGCCGGCGATACCCAGCAGGAACCCGGAAAGGATCAGGAGCGGAAAGCTGCCGATCGACCCGGCCCATGCCACCATCAGCACGGCGGGCATGCTCGACAGCAGCACGAAGGCGAACATCCGTCGCCCCCCGAGACGGTCGGTGAAGGCACCCGTGACGATGCGGCCGAGAGCGCCCACGAGCACCGGGGTCGCCAGCATGAGCGAGATCTCGCCCTGACCGAGCCCCATCCCGGCTGCGTAGTGGCCTTGCAGGGGCGCGATGCACATCCACGCCCAGAAGCCGACCGTCGAGGCCAGCGTCGCCAGCAGCACTTGCGCCATCCCGCCGCGGAGGTCCTGCGTGGTTCCCGCGGGTGAGTTCGTCGTGGTCACGATCGCTCCCTTCGATGCTGATGCACCACACGGTAGGGCACTCGCGAGCCCGGGATGCGGGTGCAGACCGTCATTATTCCGAAGCGAATAAGCACGGCCTCCCTCCTGGTGGGGCGGCTGCTGAAAAGAGGATACTGACGGCAGACGCGAGGCTGGAGGAAGCGATGACGCCCGACATTCGCCAGAAGACGAAGGCGGCCACCGACGGACCCGTGGAGGACGTGCTGCTCGGCATGGGCAGGTTCCTGCGCCGCGGCGAGGTCTCCGCCGACCTCCGGGCCCTCTTTCTCGAGGGCGGCCGCTCCGGCGATGTCTTCTACCGAGACCGCTGGGCGCACGACAAGGTCGTCCGCTCCACGCACGGCGTGAACTGCACCGGATCCTGCTCGTGGAAGGTCTACGTCAAGGACGGGATCATCACCTGGGAGGCCCAGCAGACCGACTACCCCTCGG
>CAZHML010000106.1:0-3641 GCA_964533745.1 uncultured Microbacterium sp. | reverse complement strand
ATAATAAAGATTCCACTTCATATCATGATTATACGGCTACCGGCAATAATACCTACTTTTATGTTGTTCGGGCAGTTAATATGAACGGAGGTTCTAATTCAGAAATCATTAAATTAATTACTCCTAACCGTGCACCCGTAATAACAGCCGATGATGTGTATATAAAAAGCGGCAACACAGCCGATATAAATGTTACGGCTACAGATGATCCCGGAGATATTATAACGCTTGCGGCTCCAAATCTGCCCCCGTTCGCTACATTTACAGATAATGGCAATGGCAATGCTACCATTCATCTTTCGCCAACGGGCGCACATGTAGGTACATTTGATTTGTCTGTTAGAGCAAGTGATCATTATGGGGCAACTGCTGTTAAAACAGTAAAGATCATTGTTACAGATAAGTATATCAGTTCTGTATTTGTAAACTTTAATAATAAGGACTATCCCGTTAGCATTAGGCCCTGGAACAGCTTTAATGCTGTACAGGTGGGAGATGCACAAGTGGCTAAGAATACTAAAATTTCTAACCTTAAAGAAGAAACCGGGGGAGTTACCACAATGAGTGTTGAGTTGCTTGAAAGCTGGCCGCAGCACTATGTAGGAGTTGTTACCGGCAATAACTCAGGAATATATCCAGATAGTATAATGATGAGCGGGTATTATTTTTATACCAAGTCTTCGGTTCCGCAAAAGACAATCAGAATTTCAGGATTGAACAATGACAATAACAAAAGATATAATTTGGTCTTTTTTGGCAACAGGTCATATACTTCGGCTCAGGTAACTTACTTTACAGCAGGCGGTCAAACTGTTTCACTGAATGCAACCGGAAACACTACTAATACCGTACAAATCAACAATCTGCTTCCAACTGACGGCACTATTGATGTGGTTGTTAAAGCTAATACGGATAAATATGCTGTAATTAATGCTATGGTGATTCAGGAATATGATGATCAGGTGTTCCTTCCTCCTTTTAATCTTGGTATGGTTAAAAGCACCAGGAATTCTATAAGCCTATCATGGGAATGTAGCGCAACAAATGTTACGGCATTTGAAGTTTGGCGGTCAGATGCCCCTAATGGTACGTATGTAAAATTACCGGCTACTATACCGGGTAATGTATTTACATATACCAATGGGGGATTAGATGCCGGAACAATTTATTATTATAAAGTAAGGGCTGTTTCGGGTACTTCTTATTCTGAATATAGTGATTATGTAAGTGCCGCAACCATCAGTTATGCTATTGATATCAACTTTAATGACGGATTCGCCGGACCTGCGGAACCAGCTCCATGGAATAATATTAATGAGCTGATCACACCCGGGTTTACTATGAATAATCTTCTGAACCAGGATAATCAGCACACAGGAATAGGTATGACCGTAGTAAATAATTTTGGTGGGTTTAATACGAATGGTCCTACAACTGGAAACAACTCAGGAGTGGTGCCTGATAATGTAATGCGCTCTTACTATTATATGGAATATGGTGTAATTGCCAGGTTACGTATTACCGGGTTAAATCAGGCAATGCGGTATAATTTTGTTTTCTTTGGCAGTCGTTTAAATAATAATATAGGTCAAACAACATCCTATACAATTGGACAAGAAACTGTTTTGTTAAACGGTAAAGACAATACTACAACCACAGTGCAAATCAATAATGTTCAGCCTGATGCAACAGGAAATGTAGAAATTGTTATTACCTCTGCACTGGTAGGTGGAAACGGATATTTGAACAGCCTTACTATTCAGTCCGTACCCATAATTCCCGGCAGCGGTTCTGGTTCTTCCTCTTCGGGAAGAAGTTCCTTACTGCCATTGAGTGCACAAGCAAGCAGTCCCGTATTGTCTCCGGCTTCTGCTGAATTACAGCAATCGGATAATGCCACTTTGATAAGCGCATATCCCAACCCTTTTGTTCAGGATATTATGTTGAATATTTCTCTCAAAAAAGCCAGTTCCAAATTAGTGGTAATATTGAAAGACTTTTCAGGCAGGACAATATTTACAACAAATTTAGCGAATGTACCCGCTGGGAAGAGTCAACACCGCCTGGATATCAACGGGAGCAGGCTTTCACCAGGTGTGTACGGAATACAGGTAATAAATCCATCTGATGGAGAAAGCAGGACAATTAAGGTGATTAGAAATTAAACTTTTAGTGGTTTTTATTTAAATGGTAAATATAACTTGAACATAGTGGAAGTTGGAAAAGATAAAACCCACCGTTTTTAACGGTGGGTTTTATTAAAGAATAAGGAATGCCGATTATTCAAATTATTGGAGAATGAAGAATGGACAACGAATTCATGGAATAGATGCATTACGTGCAATAGCTATGTTATTAGGCGTGGTTTTTCATGCTACACTGGCATACAAGCTTAAACCTCACGGAGGATATCAGCCGCATGATGAACAATTCAATCATTGGCTATTTGATTTAAGCGGGTTTTTTATTCATTCTTTCCGGATGCCATTATTTTTTTTGATAGCAGGATACTTTTGCCGTTTTTTATATTACAAAATTGGAGAACAGAAGTTTACACGTCACAGATGGAAAAGGGTAGGCATTCCTTTTTTCATAGGAATTGTATCAATTGTTCCATTAAGTTTATTTCCATGCTTTATGTACGATAATGTGTATAAAAACGGACT
Source organism: uncultured Microbacterium sp. (assembly GCA_964533745.1). Lineage (GTDB taxonomy): Bacteria > Actinomycetota > Actinomycetes > Actinomycetales > Microbacteriaceae > Microbacterium. Next base: position 975 of record CAZHML010000106.1, on the reverse strand, counting down.
CACATGGCATGCTGCATGGGAGAGCAGTTTCATCAGAATGTTTCGCCGTAATGGGGTCTATCATCTTTGGTTTTTGTATGATCTGCTCATGTATTATGTTCTTACCATTGTGGTGATGAGGGCAAACAGAATTGCATTTATAAGAAGAGGAGGAGTCGTGTTTTCTTTATGGTGGAGCAAATTGTCGTTTACACAGGCATATTGGCCGTTAGTGTTGAGTGTGCCGGTTTGGTTGATACTATTTTATGAGAGAGAGCTTTTTGTTTTCGTGGATGTACAATTTATTCCCAAACACATTTCTTACATTTTATTTTACGGTTACTTTTTTGGATTGGGTTGGTTGGTGGAGAAAAGACCCGATATTTTTGGAATATTAATTAAAAAAAGAACTTTATTTATACTTACCGGCACTATTGTTTGTTTGTTTTTGTTCTATGTAGAATGGAATGAGGCGTTTTATTACTCATCACCGGTGTGGCTTATTGCCAAATGGGCCGCCGGTTTACAGGTTATTCTGTTATCCCTTGGATTTATTGGATTCTTTTTGTATTATTTTAAAACTGAGAGTTACTTTTGGCGTTATGTTTCAGACGCATCTTACTGGGTGTATTTAACGCACCTTGGCCTGGTAGTATGGTTGCAACTGTTGTTTCTTAATAGTGGCGTACCGGGTATTTTGCGGTTCCCTCTTGTTCTAACGATCACGTCATTAATTACTTTTGCTACCTATCAATGGTGGGTGAGATATACATTTATTGGTAATGTTTTACACGGCCCGCGAAAACGAAGAGCAGATGATTAATAGGATGGCCTGAGTTTCTTTATACAAACATTTTTTGTACTCAATACATAATTGAAGCACTTATCTTTATCTTTCATGGTAATCTCTCATCCAGATAAAGATCATATCATCTCTTATACCCCTCTTTTCGCAGAGATCATCATCCCTTTAGCCTTGCCTAAAAACTATACCTG
>CAZHML010000105.1:0-3642 GCA_964533745.1 uncultured Microbacterium sp. | reverse complement strand
CCGTCGGTGATGCGGAAGACCCCGCCGAGCTTGCCGATGTCCTCGCCCATGATGAGCACGCGCTCGTCATCCTTCATCGCCTGGCGCAGGCCTTCGTTCAAGGCCTTGCCGAGGGTGAGAACGGTCATTGCGCTGCCCCCTCGAAACCGGCAAGGTATGCCGCGTACTCCGCGCGCTCGCGGCGCAGGCCCGAGTGCGGCTCGGCGTAGACCTCGTCGAACACCGCAAGGGGTTCGCGAGTGACCATGCCCAGGCACGTGGCGCGCAGTTCCTTGGCTGCGGCATCTGCGGCGGCGCTGGCCTCGGCGACATGGCTGTCGTCGAGTTCGCCGGATGCCCGCAGATAGGCCTCAAGACGCGCAATCGGATCGCGCTGCGCCCAGCGCTCGAGGTCGGCCTCGTCGCGGTAGCGGGTGGGGTCGTCGGCGGTGGTGTGCGGACCCATCCGGTAGGTGACCAGTTCGAGGAACACCGGGCCTTTACCCTGGCGCGCGTGCTCGAGCGCCCAGCGCATCGCGGCGAAGCAGGCGAGCACGTCGTTGCCGTCCACGCGCAGGCTCGGGATGCCGAATCCCGGGGCGCGCCCTGCGATCGGGTGCTTGGCCTGCACGCTCACGGGTTCCGAGATCGCCCAGTGGTTGTTCTGGCAGACGAAGACGACCGGCGCGCCATAGGACGACGCGAAGATCATCGCCTCATTGACATCGCCCTGGCTCGTCGCGCCGTCGCCGAAATATGTCGTGGCGACCTGGTCGCTGCCGTCGCGGAGGATTCCGATCGCATAACCGACCGCGTGCAGGGACTGCGCGCCGATGATGATCTGCAGCGGCGCCATGTGCATCTGCGCGGGATCGACGGCAGATCCCTCTTCACCGCGCCAGACGCGGACGTAATCGCCAGCGCTCGCGCCTCGGGCGTAGAGCACGCCGTGTTCGCGGTAGCTCGGAAAGACGAAGTCGTCATCGCGCAGTGCCCGCGCCGTGCCGAGTTGCGCCGCCTCCTGGCCGCGGCAGGGGGCCCAGAGCCCGAGCTGTCCCTGGCGCTGAAGCGCGACGCCTTCGCTGTCGATGCGGCGGATCACGGTCATATCCCGCCAGAAGCGGCGGAGTTGCTCCGGTCCGACATCGTCCAGATATCGATCGAGCTGAGGATTGGGACTCCGGATCCCCTCCGGCGTGAGCACTCTTTCCACGCCGTCGAAATCAAAGGTCTCGTCCAGGGCCGGGGTCTCCTGCATAGACATCGTCGTCCTCCTCGCGTTAGGTCCTTGTGGGGCCTTCACGTCATCGGAACCCGCGACACCGCGGGTTTCTGGAAGGATACGTCCGTTCATCACCCCGCTCAAGCAACCAGCCCCCTCTTGAGCATGTTGCCTAGTTTTGCAAACCCGTGAGGTGCTATAGTTGGGCACTATGTCAGCGCTTGACCGCATCGATCTGGAACTCATCAGCGCCCTCACCACCGACCCCCGAGCAACGATGGTGGCGCTCGCCGACAGCCTCGGACTCTCTCGGAACACGATCCAGGCGCGGATGGCCCGGCTGGAGAAGACGGGAGTGTTCCTCTCCTACGAGCGCAGCCTCTCCACCGAGGTCCTGGGCTTCCCGCTCGAGGCCTTCATCAGCATTGGCCTCCGCCAGACGGAACTCCCCCGCATCGCCAGCGACCTTTCGCGCATTCCCGAGATCGTGCAGGTGCACGGGCTGAGCGGCACGGTCGACCTTCTCGCCCGCGTCGCCTGCCGCGACGCCCGGCATCTCTTCGACACGGATGCCCGCATCCTCGCCATCGACGGGGTCGAGCGCACCGAGACGGCGCTGGCGATGGGCGAGGTCATCCCCTATCGCGTCTCAGGCCTCATCGGGCTCGCGCGGCGGGAGCCCTGAGAAAGCGCGAGATGGCACCCGCGGCCTCCTCCGGCGTCTCGTAGTGGATGAGGTGGCCGACGCCCGCGATCTCGTGCAGCCGGGCGTCGGAGAAGGATCCAGCCAGGGCGCGCACGGCCTCGATCGGCGTGATGTCGTCCCGTTGGGCCGCAACCAGGAGAGTCGGCACGTCGATGAGGGGAGCAAACTCGCGCACGTCGTGCGAGACGCTCGTGACGAAGGCCTCGCGCAGCACATCGCGATCGGCGAAGCCGGAGAAGTAGCGATCGTGCTGGTCGTGCACGAATCGACGCAGGCCCCGGTCGGAGGTCTTCACCATCGCCAGGCTCGCCACGCGCACGATAACGCGGCTGCGCAGCAGCGCGGTGCCGATCCGGGCGGGAAGCCGCGCACCCGCGGCGTAGTACAGCACGGCCAGTCGCGTGAGCACGCCCTTGGGGCCCTTCAGGGCCGGCGCACCGATGGGGTTGATCAGGATCAGGGCCGGCGTCTCCAGTCCCCCGGCGACGGACGCCGACGCCACGATCGAGCCGAAGGAGTGCCCGACGATCACCGCTCCCGGTGCCACGGCGGTCGCGAAGTCGCGCAGCCATCCCGCGTAGCCGCCGAGGTCGTGGGCGTCTTCGGTCAGCGGCGGCGTTTCGCCGAAGCCGGGGAGGTCAGGCACCAGGATCCGCAAGCCCGGGAGGAAGGCCACGATCGATTCGAGGCCGTGATGGTCGCCACGGAAGCCGTGCACCGCGATGAGAGTCGTCTCCGCATCCGCCGGTCCGTACTCCCAGTACGCCGTAATGCCGCCGCGCACCGCGACCTCGCGACGCGCGACCGTCGTCGCCTCGAGACGCTCGGCGTAGGGGGATGCGACGGCCATGTCTCCAGTGTAGGGACCGCGCCTGCGGTGCGCCTGGACGCCGGTGTCCGAGGCGCGGCCTAACGTGGGAGCCATGACGGAATCTGCGATGCTCCCCGACTGGCTCGAGACGGTCGGCGTCTTCGACCTGGAGACGACCGGCGTCGACGTGGCCCGGGATCGGATCGTGACGGCTCACGTCGGCGTGCTCGATCGCAGCGGTGCCGTCGTGAGCGCGCGATCCTGGCTCGCCGACCCCGGGATCCCGATCCCGGCCGGGGCGAGTGCGGTGCACGGGATCACCACAGAGCGCGCTCGGGCAGAGGGCCGGCCCGCCGCCGAGGTCGTCACCGAGGTACGCGAGACACTCGCACGGCTCTTCGCGGTCGGCATCCCTGTCGTCGCCTACAACGCGGCGTTCGACTTCAGCCTGCTCGCGAATGAGTGCGTTCGCCACGGGCTCGCACCGCTCGTCCCCTCACCCGTGATCGATCCCCTGATCCTCGACAAGGCCGTCGACCGCTACCGTCGTGGCAAGCGCACCCTCGACCTCGTCGCCGAGCACTACGAGGTGGCGCTGACCGGGGCACACGAGGCGGCGGCGGATGCCGAAGCCGCCGGCCGCGTGGCACTGGCGATCCTCGCTCGTTTCTCGGCGGAGCTGCCCGCCTCGGCGCTGCAGACGCACGAGGCGCAGATCGGCTGGGCGCGCGAGCAGGGGGCGAGCCTGACCGATTACCTCATCCGGGTCGGGCGGCTGCAGCCGCACGAGTCGCTGGAGAGCGACTGGCCGGTGCGGGAGAAAGCGAAAGAGGGGCTCCTGTGAAGGAACCCCTCTGACCCTGCGGCTCGCTTAGTTGCTGCCACCGAAGTTCTTGAAGCGCTGGTTGAACTTCTCGACGCGAC
>CAZHML010000104.1:0-3696 GCA_964533745.1 uncultured Microbacterium sp. | reverse complement strand
GCGCCTGGGCGATCCGCTCGACAAGAACACCGACATCGGCGCGATCAACTCCGCCGCCCAGCTCGCCCGCATCCGGGAGCTCAGTGCGATCGGCGAGCAGGAGGGGGCGCAGCGGTGGAGCGCGGACTGCGCCATTCCCGAGAAGGGCTTCTGGTTCGCGCCGACGATCTTCACCGCCGTCGAGGCCTCGCACCGCATCGCGCGCGAGGAGGTCTTCGGCCCGGTGCTCTCGGTGCTGACCTTCCGCACGCCCGCCGAGGCCATCGCGAAGGCGAACAACACGCCTTATGGCCTCTCGGCGGGGATCTGGACCGAGAAGGGATCCCGCATCCTCGCGGTCGCCGACCGCCTGCGCGCGGGCGTCGTCTGGGCCAACACCTACAACCGCTTCGATCCGGCAAGCCCCTTCGGCGGCTACAAGGAGTCCGGCTACGGCCGCGAGGGCGGCCGCCACGGCCTGGCCGCGTATCTGAAGGGCGCGGGCGCATCCCGGTCGGCGATTCAGCGCTCTGCGAAAGCCCCCGCCCGGTCGTTGAGCGAGGCGCGCAGCGCCGAGTCGAAACGGGGGGGTGCCGCTGAGTCGAAACGCGGCGCTTCCCAGAAGGGAGCGAAGGCATGAACGCCCGCCTGACCGTCCCGAAGACCTACAAGCTCGCCATCGGCGGTGCCTTCCCGCGCAGCGAGTCCGGTCGCACCTACCAGGTGCTCACGCCGAAGGGCGCGTTCCTGGCGAACGCCGCCAAGGCCTCCCGAAAGGACGCGAGGGATGCCGTCGTCGCCGCGCGCGCGGCCGTGAAGGGCTGGTCGGGCGCGACCGCCTACAACCGCGGACAGGTGCTCTACCGCATCGCCGAGCTGCTCGAGGGCCGGCGGGTGCAGTTCGCCGAAGAGATCGTCGCCCAGGAGGGCGGGAGCGCGCGGGCCGCCGAGGCACAGGTGGACGAGGCGATCGATCGCTGGGTGTGGTACGCGGGCTGGTGCGACAAGTACGCGCAGGTCGCGGGCAACGCCAACCCCGTCGCGGGGCCGTACTTCAACATCTCGGTGCCCGAGCCCACGGGCGTCGTCGCGATCGTCGCCCCGCAGGACACCGCGCTGCTGGGCCTGGTCTCCGTCGTCGCACCGGCGCTGGTCACCGGCAACGCGGTCGTCGTGATCGCGAGCGAGCGGCATCCCCTGAGCGCGATCAGCCTCGCCGAGGTGCTGGCGACCTCGGACGTGCCGGGGGGAGTGGTGAACGTGCTCACCGGCTCTCCCGCCGAGATCGCCCCTTGGCTCGCCGCGCACGCCGACGTGAACGCCCTCGATCTGGCGGGTGCGGGCGAGATCGACTGGGTCGAGCTGCAGATCTCCGCCGCCGATACGCTCAAGCGCGTGCTGCCGCCCGAGCCCGGCACGGCCGCGATTGCGGCGAGTCTCGATCGGATCACGGCCTTCACCGAGGTGAAGACGGTGTGGCATCCCAAGAGTATGGTTTAGGCATGAAGACGCGCGCTCACCTCGTCTGGGCACCGGCCCTCGTCCTGGCGCTTGCTCTCACCGGATGCGGCCCCGCCGCATCCCCTGAGCCTTCGCCGACCCCCACCGAGTCGGTGACCACGCCGCCGCCGAGCGAGGAGCCCTCGCCCGAGCCTCCCTCGGAAGACATCGCCCTTCCTCGCGACTGCACCGACGTCTTCTCGCTCGCCTTCATCTCGGAGATGGAGAGCTATTACATGCCGCTGAACCATCCGGATGTCCTGATGGAGCCCACCCGGCTCGTTCAGGGGCAGAGCGTGCTGGCGCGCGAACCCGCCCTGCACTGCACCTGGGGTGCGCCCTCGGAGGTCGGGGTCGCGACGGTGATCGCCCTGGTGAGTCCCGCGCAGTCCGCGGCGATCATCGCGGATGCCCGCGCGAACGGCTTCACCTGCGGCCCGGTGTCGGATGTCGAGACGCGCTGCACCATCTTCGAGTCCGAGGAGGACGAGTTCGGCCTCTACATCTGGGGTGAGGAGCATGTCCTGCGCGGCAACGCCTGGATCGCGACCTCACAGCTGAACTTCGACCTGGGCAGCTACACCGACAACCTCGTGCTGTCGCTCTGGGACTGAGCGCCGGTCGTTCCCGGGCTGGGCACCGGTCGCTGAGACCGTCAAGCGCCTTGCATCCAGGCTCCGTCCTCGTCCCATGGTGTGCCGAAATGAGGGTTTGAGCCGAAACGAGGATGTTTTCCCTCGCATCCGTCCTCATCTCGGCTCGAGTCCTCATCTCGGCACCGGGGCAGGGTAGGCTCGAGTCCTCATCTGGGCACCGGGGCAGGGTAGGCCCGAGCCCTCATTTCGGCACCGGAAGGCCCGAGCCCGCGCCCCGCGCACGCGTGAGGCCTAGATGCCGTAAACTGGTCGCAGGCTCGTTGTTGTCCCGTGCGCACGGCGCAGGGGACGAGCCGGTCCCCGCAGTCCTGGCCCCGGCCACGAGCGGGAGCGGACACCACCCCGGCGCACACTCGCGTCCCGCCATTCACGCTCAGGAGGAGCATGCCGCCCACGGCACCCGCCGCATCCCGGCGAAAGAAGACCTCGCGTCGAGACGACGAGGCGCCTCTCATCCCGATTCTCGCCCGTAAGGTGCGCGAGACAGAGGCCAAGGCCCAGCGCGGCAAGCTCGGGCCTACGAATCGCGTCAAGTTCCAGGTGATCGCCTTCCTCGTGCGCGAAGAGCGCGCCCGGGTCAAGACCGATCCCGAACTGACGGATGCCGCTCGCGCAGAGCTGCTCAAGCGGCTGGACGGCGTCGCCACGATCCTCGCGAAGACAGCCGCCCGCGACACCTCGCTCATCCAGCTCCTGGAGGCTGACCAGGCCGCGAGTCCCGTGGCCAAGCGGATGCGGCGCGACTGGCTGCTGGAGTCGGGTGCGCAGCTGCCGCCCGAGGATCTCATCATCACGGACGCCGCACCCAGGACCTCAGCGCCGGTCGTCCCCGAGGCGCTCGCCGAACGGCAGGTGATCCCGCTCGCGGTGGAGTCGCGCCTGCTCGCCAATCCCTTCCTTCCGCCCGATCTGACCCCCCGCCAGGCAGTGACGCCGCGCCGTCGCCTGGATGACTGGGAGCTCATGGGCCCGCTGTACAAGGCCTTCGAGACCGGTGCCGGCGGGGCCTCGGCCAGCATGGAGCTGCCGCCCGAGCCCGAGTTCGACCGCCTCTCACCCCGGGGGCTCGAGGTCATGGTGCACCAGTCCCGCTTCGTCGAGGCCGTCCGCGAGGGGCACCGCACGTTCCTGCTCGCCGACGAGCCCGGACTCGGCAAGACCGCGCAGTCGGTGCTGGCGGCATCCGTCGCCGACGCCTACCCGCTGCTTGCGGTCGTCCCGAACGTCGTGAAGATGAACTGGGCGCGCGAGGTCGAGCGGTGGACCCCGCAGCGGCGCGCCACCGTCATCCACGGCGACGGCGATGACCTGGACGCCTTCGCCGACGTGTTCATCGTCAACTACGAGATCCTCGACCGGCACCTGGCCTGGCTCAGCACCGTGGGCCTGAAGGGCATGGTCGTCGACGAGGCGCACTTCATCAAGAACCTCACCTCGCAGCGCTCGCAGAACGTGCTGGCGCTGGCCGCGCGCATCCGCGAGCGCGTGCGCGACCCGCTGCTGCTGGCGCTGACCGGCACGCCGCTGATCAACGACGTCGAGGACTTCGACGCGATCTGGC
>CAZHML010000103.1:0-3829 GCA_964533745.1 uncultured Microbacterium sp. | reverse complement strand
GTGTGAAGCGTGAGACCCCGGCGAATCGTTCAGCGCCAGGGTTTCATAGCTGGCCTACAACGGCTGGTGATGAAAACCCCGGCGCGAATTAAGTATGCTACTTTTTTAAAGCGGCTTTTAGTTCGGCAACTTCCGCTTGCAGATCCTGTATTGATTGTATCAGAACAGGTATAAGCCCTGTATAGTTTAATAACTTTCTGCCTTCATTATCAGTCCGTACCAGCTCCGGCATTACCTGTTCTACTTCCTGTGCAACCAGGCCCAGCTCCTGGTGGTTAACCCTGCCGGAGGGGTCTTTAAGCAGTTGGTAGTTTACCGGCTTTAATTTACCAAGGGCTGACAGTCCATACTTTATAGGCGTAATATTTGTTTTGGCGCGGACGTCGGAGTAATTAAAGACGGCGCCCACAGCCAGATCATTAAAAGTGCTTGTTTGCGTATTAAAAAAAACACACCAGTTATCGGTAGTGGCTATCCTGCCATTCCATATATCAAACTGGAAAAATTTGGTATTGACATCATTCTTTAAGTAAAGGCTCCCCATGGCAGTTGTACTATAATTGGTTTGGACCGGCACGCCACCAATAGTTATATAGCCGGGAGTAAAATTAATTTGGGCAAAAGCAACTGACGTTAGTAATAAAAATGATAGGGATAAAGTTTGTTTTTTCATTTTGACCAGGTTTAGAATTTTTATGAAATGTTTTAAAATGATTATTGATTGAATTAGTATGATTCTAACATTTATTGTATGCAGCAGAGTCGCCTGCATCGCTTATAATCTTCACCCTGTCAGGTTCTGCGAGGGAATAACTACCTCTCCTTTGCCATCTTATAATCATCGCCCTATGCTCCTGTATTTTTTTATCAAAAAAATCTCAATAATAAAACCTACTACAATTACACTCCAATAAATAATATTCTCTATTCCTTTATCTTGATCAAATTCAGGACTGTACGTTGGATCGTACTTTATCTTATCATATGTATCAAACCAAATATTATAAAGCCAAAGTATAAGGTAAAACCAAATGATAGGAAATAAAATGAATAAAAAGATATATACGGTTTTAGCTTTCATTTATTGACTGTTTGTATTTGATGACTGATTATTTTTTATATACTCGCGCAATGATTTACCGTATTCGCTTCGAAGCTGACTGCCAAAATCAACTCCTTCTTTATTTGCTTTAATATCCAATGGATCCCAACCCTTGTCATCTGTGCCAGGGAGCCAGCTATAAGCTTCATCGCTTATGGCCTCCTTTAAATACCCCAACCCCGCTCCAATTTTACTTCCGAACGAAAATGTTTTCTCTGCACTAGAAGAAAAATGTCTAAGTTTATCGTATCCTGTATTTTCACCCGTGCCGACAAGATTTTCGTACGCATGATAAACGGACGCAAATTTCCCGCCGCCAAAACCTTTTTCGTTATCTAGAAAATTAGTGACTTTTGAAATGCCTTCAGACATACTTGTTAAATCATTACTGCCACCACTTTTAGCTTGCGATATGGCCGTGTTAAAAAGGAATTGACCATACTCCTGATAATAGTTTCCAGAAAATTTCCCGCCATTGGTGTTGTAGTCTCCAAAAACTTTATTTAAGGCAGCATTGGTTAAGGGATCATTTCCGCTTCTATTATTAAATTGATTGATCGTTCCAAAAGTTGTATTTCTTCCATTCAATGAATAGTTAATGCTAACAGGAAGTTTGTTGCCGTTAGCATCTACTTCTGTCATGGTGATTTTCTTCAATTCGGCTGTACCAGTACTTGCGTTGAGCTTGTACATATAATCGAATCTTTCTTCTCCATCTAAATCGATAAATTTAATTGGACTATTTTCCGAAAAGGCATAAGTGCTATTCCAGGCAAAATCTTTAAATAGCGGGTCAACACTCAAAAACCTGCCCAACCTCGGATCATAAATCCGCATTCCATAGTCCTGTTGATTCCCTTCTCCTTTCACTTCATTATCATTCTCCTTGCCATTAAACCCATATTTGTAACTCCCCGGCCCGCCCCTGAAGGTTCGGGCAGGCATCAGCATGCCAAACGCATAATAATCCTGCGCAGTTAATACCTCCGCCTCATAATAATCAATCACTGCATCACTGTTCTCATCTACTCCAATTTTTCTGTCGCTTATCGTCACCATCACATTACCCAAGTGGTTGGTCAGCTCATAAATACGCTTACCTTCCGTACCGTTGGTAATAGGATCACCGGTAGCATTGTAACTGGCATTGGCTAAGGGAGTGGCATTCTGTATTGTTAATCCCGGTGTTGCCATACCCAAACGGCTGCTGCCATAGAGGTGTTGTTCGGACCATGTGAAGTTAGTATTATCATAGGAGTATATCCCAAGTACATTGCCTTGCGCGTCTCTAACGTAGTAATCTTCTTTGGTGGTACTCACTTTTTTGGTAATACGGTTGCCGCTAGCATCATATCCATAGCTCATTGGATTGCCGCTTTTGGTAATGCCGGCTATCTTGCCATATACCGTCCAATTGATGCGGGTTATGCTTTCGGACACATCACCTAATAAGGTGGCGAATTTTATAGTATGTCAAAGAACTCATTTTACCTTCAACAGCACAAGCGAGAGGCTTGCGCCTGCTTGGGGCATTGTTATGGTTCATCTTTCCATTGTTTAGTTTCGGAAAAATATGTTTTGCTTTCATCAAAACCAATATTAAAAAAGACAATGTAATTTATACTATCTTTTTTTTCATAATACGGCCCATCATTCATTGGCTCTTCCAATTGTAATTCTGTAATAGCATTGGGTAATCTATTATGTTCATTTCTAAAAGCTTCTATTTTGTTTATTAATTCTTTCCCTCGTCTTTTGTAACTATTATCCTCATTATATCTAAGCCAAATAATCAATGAAGCTACAACTGCTAAGGTCATAGCAACAAACAAAACGACTTTTTTGTAAGCTATTGTCATTATGGGTTTTCTTTTGTATAAACAGGAATAGTTGTCTTATTCGTTCTCGTTGGTTTGTCAGTTGGCTCTATAGCCGGCAAATTATTATAGTTTGGTGCATTTTTAGGGTCTGTTGCCCCTAAATTATTTAGATAATTTTCTAACTGTTTACCAAAAGTCAATTTACTATTTGGGTCAAAATAATTCGCACCAAAATCAGCTCCAAACTTATCACTTGGTAAATCCTCATAGCTATATGCAGAATATTTCGCAGCAAATTTGTCGCTCATTTCTTGATGATAACCATTTTGAACAGTTTCTCCTACAGGATCTATTGTTGCCTGTCTAATTATTGTTTCTTGTCCGCGTCCAGCATATATAAAATTTTTATCATTCATTATATTTTGAGCTTGTTCCTTTTGCTGTTTATACCCATAAGCCTTTCCTGCATAGAACATAAAATGGGCCATATCCAGCCAGCCCGCTTTTTCAGTATAAATATAACGTCCTTCTTTCTTGTTAAAATATCCAGTTTGTGTCGGCAATGGTCTCCCCTGTTTCCAACTAAATTCTGTATTCCCCAAGCTTCTTAAATAAGAACTCGCTTGCACCCCTGTATAATTTCCAACTCCTCTGGGACTATTATCCAATAAAGCTCTGAACATAGCTGCTGTCCCTACATAAGGTTTAATTGGCTCTCGCCCATCAGGGTCTATTAAATTTATAGGATTATTTTGTGTAAACCCATAGGGACTCCATGATGGATACTCATGTGTTAAGGGGTCCACACTCAAAAACCGCCCCAACCTCGGATCATAAATCCGCATTCCATAGTCCTGTTGATTCCCTTCTCCTTTCACTTCATTATCATTCTCCTTGCCATTAAACC
>CAZHML010000102.1:3703-4007 GCA_964533745.1 uncultured Microbacterium sp. | reverse complement strand
ACAGCCCCGAGAAGCAGCTCGGCGAGGCGCTCGCCGCGCAGCTGCTGCGCGACAAGGCCATCATCGGCGTCTTCGACGAGGGCTGCATGGGCATGTACAACGCGATCTTCGACGACGAGCTGCTCAACCGGACGGGCATCTACAAGGAGCGGCTCTCGCAGTCGGCCCTGTACGCCGAGATGCTCCGGGTGACGGATGCCGAGGCCGACACGGCCTATGCCTGGCTCACAGACCGCGGGATGACCTTCGTCTACGGGTCGGACGCCGCGACCGAGCTGACGCGCGAGCAGGTGCAGTGGCAGCT
>CAZHML010000102.1:0-3693 GCA_964533745.1 uncultured Microbacterium sp. | reverse complement strand
GCTGAAGATGTACATCGCAGCGCTCCGGATCGCCGACGACTTCGGACTGGATGCCGTCGGCATCCAGTACCAGCAGGGGCTGAAGGATCTGGTCCCCGCATCCGACCTCGCCGAGGGCATCCTCAACTCGACCGAGCGTCCGCCGGTCACCTCGCGAGACGGATCGCGGGTGCTGCACGAGGGCCGGGCGTTCCCGCACTTCAACGAGGCAGACGAGGGCGTCGCGGTGGACGCTCTGGTGACCGATCGGGTCTGGCGCGCCATGGGGCTCATCCCGGACAACACCCTGCACGACGTGCGCTGGGGCGAGGAGTACGACGGTCGGTTCGTGTGGGTCTACGAGATCTCGGGATCCGTGCCCGCCTCGCACCTGGGCGGCTGGGACAAGGCGCAGGGATGGCGACAGGGCCCCGTCTTCTTCCCCGCGGGCGGTGCCACGATCAACGGAGTGTCCAAGCCGGGAGAGATCGTGCTCTCACGCGTGTTCATCGCTGAGGGCATCCTGCAGGCCGACATCTTCCGCGCCTCGGTCGTGGAGCTTCCCGAGGCCGAGACGCGTCGCCGCAAGGAGGCGACCAACCCCGAATGGCCGATCGCGCACGTGGTGCTGCACGGGGTGACCCGTGACCAGTTCATGGCCCGGCACAAGGCGAACCACGCCCAGCTCGTCTACGCGCCCGACGCCGACACGGCCGACAAGGCGCTCGTGGCCAAGGCCGCGATGTTCGCCGGAATGGGGATCAAGGTCAACCTCGTGGGGGATGTGGCGATCTAGGCTTCGGTGTTCCTGCGCATCCCGTCCTCCGCGCCCTCCACACGAATGCACGATCCGAACACACCTGCACGAGAGAATCGTCGAATACGTCGTGCAGATGTGCGGAGTTCGTGCATTTGTAGGAGGGAGGCAGCCCGATTCAGACGCCCGCCGCGACGAAGTCCGAGTGGTCGCGTGCGGAGACCTCGACGTAGCCGTAGCACCACTCCAGGATCGCGTCGGCGACCTGTTCTCCGTTGCCCGCGTAGCCGGTGATGCGTGCGGCCGAGGATGACTGGCCGTGCGCTCGGGCCAGCACGGTCGCACACCCGCGCGCGTAGGTGAGAAAAGACTCGTCCTCCAGGTCTTCGACCTCGAAGCCGCCCTTCATGTCGTGGAACTGGCGTACATAGTAATCCGCGGTCTCTGAACGGACGTGCCCCAGGAAGGGATCCGAGAGCGCCTGCAGGATGCGCTGCAGCGCGACGACGCGCGCCCCTTCGCCCGAGGCGTCGATGAGCTCCCGCAGCTCGCCGGGCTGCTCGATCCGCCCGTACTCCACGAGCACGCTCCGGGAGGCCTGCTTGGGCTGCATGAGCAGCGCGTGGCCGTCGCCGTCCTGCATCAGCACCAGATAGCAGCGGGTTCCGACGCTGCCGACCCCGACGACGCGTACGGCCACGTCGACCGGGCGGAAGTGGCGGAACAGCAGGGACACGTCTGTGGGAACCGCGCGCAGATAGTCGTCGAAGAGCCGGTGGACCTGCGCCCGCGTCTCGGCGGGGGCGGCCAGCGTCGTCGGCTCCTGCAGGACGATGCGCCGCAGGCCCTCGTCGCCGACCTCGCTGAGCCTGCGCACCGCGCGCGTGCCGCTGCGTTTCTGCGCTTGGGCGACTGCGGCTTCGAGCGCCTCCCGTGAGGCGTGATCGAGGCCATCCCGAGACATCGTGACATCGAAGTGGGTGAAATAGCGTTCCACCGGGCTCAGCTTGGCGGCAGCCCGGATCGTCTCGAGATAGCGTGATACCGACTGGCGTGCGGCCGCCTCGATGGTGCTCTCCTCGCGCGCAGAGGCCCGGCCGCCGATGATGGTGCTCGTGACCAGGCGCTTCACATCCCACTCCCACGGTGCCCAGGCGGCCTCGTCGAAGTCGTTCAGGTCGAAGACCAGGCTGCGCTGCGGCGAGGCATAGAGACCGAAGTTCGACACGTGCGCGTCGCCGCAGCTGGGTACGAGGATGCCGCTGTGCGGAGCATCCGCCAGGTCGGCGGCCATCAGTGCCGCGGTACCGCGATAGAAGGTGAACGGGCTCTGCGCGGTCCGCTCGCGGCGCAGTGCCAGCAGCTCGGGCAGTCGGTTCTCGTTCTGGCGCTCGATGATGCCGAGCGGATCGCGCGTTCCGCTCGCGTGGACGGCCAGTGCCGACCGGGGATGCCCGGCGCGCAGTGCCCGGCCCTCCTCGCGCAGCTGCCGGCGGGATGAGGGTAGTCGCTCGGATCGCATACCTCATCTTCGTGCATTGTCCGGGAGCGGGGGAAGGGGCGCGGTCGCGAGAGCGGCGGTGCTCGATGGCGGCGACCCGGGGAGCGGGCTCAGCCTCGGGTACTCTTGAGAGTGCCGCGCGATTCGCGGCGCATCGCAGAGATTGGCCCGAATCCCCCGTGACCACCCCCGCGACCTCCTCGGGTCCCGCCGACACGGCGCGACCGCTCAAGGTGCTGATCGGCACCGACACGTTCTCCCCCGACATCAACGGGGCCGCCCGGTTCACCGAGCGCCTGGCCGCAGGCCTCGTCCAGCGCGGGCATGACGTGCACGTGGCCGCCCCGCACACCGCCTATCGCCGGATCGGGCCGCGCACCGAGACGATCGAGGGGCAGCCGATGACCCTGCACCGGCTGCCGTCGGTGCGCTGGTATCCGCATGACTGGCTGCGCTTCGTCTGGCCCTTCCGTGCCAAGTACTGGGCCCGTCGCGTACTCAGCCGGGTGCAGCCGGATGTCGTGCACATTCAGTCGCACATCGTGATCGGGCGCGGGCTGATCCGCATCGCCCGGCAGCGCGGCATCCCGGTCATCGCAACGAACCACGTCATGGCCGAGAACATCCTCGATCACACGACGCTGCCGGCCTTCCTCGACCAGATCGCGCTGAAGCTCGCATGGGCGGATGCTCAGCGCACCTTTCAGATGGCGCGCGCCGTGACCACGCCCACGCGCAAGGCGGCCGACTTTCTGGAGCACACGATCGATATCCAGGGCGTCATCCCGATCAGCTGCGGCATCGACCGCTCGCATTACACGCCGGTCATAGGGGTGCGCGAGCACAACCGCATGCTGTTCGTCGGTCGGTTGACCGCTGAGAAGCAGGTGGATGTGATCCTGCGGGCGATGACGACCCTCGACCCGGCGCTGGACGTGATCTTCGACGTCGCCGGCGGCGGGGATCAGCGCAAGAACCTGGAGCACCTCGCTCGTAGACTCGGCCTCGAGGATCGCGTGGTCTTCCACGGTCGGGTCGACGAAGAGCGGCTGCGCGAGCTGTACTCGCGCGCATCGGTGTTCGTGATCGCCTCGGTGGCCGAGTTGCAGTCGATCGCCACGATGGAGGCGATGGCCTCTGCCCTTCCGGTCGTCGGCGCGAACGCCGTGGCCCTGCCGCACCTCGTGCACGACGGCGAGAACGGCTATCTGTTCGAGCCCGGCAACATCGAGGAGCTGGCCGAGCGGATCACCCGCGTGCTGCGCGCCGCACCCGAGGACTATGAGCGGATGCAGCAGGCATCCCTCGACGGCGTGCTGATCCACGACATCAACCGGACGCTCGACACCTTCGAGGCGCTCTACCGCGGCGAGCCGCCGCCGGCGTAGCGCGCTCCCGTGCGAGCGGGCCTGCCGCTGTGCGCGGCGGATCGGATCGGCGCGATGCTGTGGTCCCA
>CAZHML010000101.1:0-4135 GCA_964533745.1 uncultured Microbacterium sp. | reverse complement strand
CGCTCTACCTATTAAGCTAAGGGACACCGCAACCCAAAGGTGCTGGCTTCAAGGGCCAGCTACCCCGCTACTAACCTAAACTTACCCTTCCCGTGCCCTAGCTGTCAGCAGCTGTTAATGTTAAGTTAACTGTACAACTATCCCTTTGCTATGGGTGCGACCACGATAGCGCCGGCCCGCTGGGCCTTGGAGAATACCTCCAAAGAACCAACCAATAACTGCTCAATCTAAAAGAAACAACGCACTTCTATGGTACTGCTGCTTCTTAATTTTTCATTTTTACTTTTTACTTTTTACTTTTTACTTTTTACTTTTTACTTTTTACTTTTTACTTTTTTTTCCTTGCCTTTTAAGCAACTCTCTCCCCAAGGTTTCCTTCCTTTACCTTTGGTAACTACCCCTAGTTTCCACTAAAAGGTTATAAAACAGCCCTGCCACACTTCTTTTTTGTAATCTCATGTACTTACCCTTAAAACAAACGAAAGGCCTGAGCCAGGTGCTCCAAAAAATCACACAGCACATCCAGGGATGACCACTCCTCCTCCGCCACGGAATAATGGGTGCCCGACCCTGGCAGAGCCAAGTGGGGATCTCCCACGGTGCCCGACGATGGTATGGGCAGGGGATACCGAGGCCCATCCGGCTGGAGCCGTCACATTGCGAAAGCTGTCCAGTCCTCGTCATCATGAGCACCAATAAAAGTTATACAACGCTCAAGACCATTTTCCCAGTGATAGCGCGCTAGATCCAGATTCTCCGGCGTAATTACACCATAATTACCTCTCGTCGTAACACGATGCTCAAGCTGTTTTCATAGGATAGTGTCCAAGGTATCGAAAGAACCCGGAGGCCTAGTTAGGATTAACTCTATATTAAAATCATAATGAATCCCTTGAATACCGTTAGATAACACCTCCTTTAATTCCGTAGGACTAATCCCCTGAAAAACTGCAAACCTTTCCTGAAGACCAGAGGGTTCATAAGGGAAAAAAAAAACTAAACGTAACATGTACTCCGACGATACCGCTAGGATTTCTGGGGCCTCGTGAACTACGCACTGGCCCAGGCTCCCCGGTAAAATTTCCGGCTTCATTTGGGCCAGCGCCGTGGGCAATGCCTCCGTAGCACTAGCCAAATTTGTAATCGTACTCTCCAGCACTTCCCCTGCGCTGCTCCGCGTCCCCGGGGTCAATGCCTTGCCTAGCTCTGTCAGCGTACTCTCCCGCGCTCCCAACAACTCCAACAAAGCCATCCCGCTTTCCTCCCTATTACTAGTAACTACGCCCTCCGTATTAGTACTCGGAAAAACTTCCTCCCCTGGGGCTGGCCCTGGCTGGGCCTCCCCACGACACCAGCTCCACAGCCCCTGCACATAGCCCCAGAGGCTCTCCCAGAGGGTGGCTCCGCCCTCCCCGGGGTTCCCTTCCCCTAGTTCTACTTCTTCTTCTAACTCTAATTCTAACTCTTCTTGTCCCCCGGCGGTTTCCTCCCGGCTTAAGTCCTCCCCGGGAGGGACCGCCGTGGGCGCTCCATGGGTAGGTTGATGACCCACATAGGTCCAAAGGGCCCAGGCCCCCACTGCTGCTAAACCAATACCTCCTAGGATTAAACTTCCTACCATAAAACTATACTAGGATAAGTATACGAGTAAAAATATTATCATGTAACGCGCCATCAAACCAAAGCCACGCGTTAAACCACGCGTTACGCCACGCGAGCACCATAATAAGGCGATACCACCGAGGACTACGACTATCCTCCTGGAGGAGGCCCTGCCTCCTAAAATAATTATGCAGGATCATTAACAGAGCATAGTTCAGACTCAGTCTTATGCCCATGTACAGACCCGCGATCAACCATACTAACAGACACACTCCCATAATCTGGGGCAAAATTATGGGCAAAACCATGGGCAGACCATGGCTCAGAAAACCTCACAGAGCATTGCACAGAACAATGCCCAGGCTCAGGCACATAGAAGCCAGTCCGAAGCAAAAACCCATTCACAGACCCTGTCCTAGACCCAGTAAAATGCCCACTCACAGACTAATACACACGTCCGTAAACAATTCCCTGCCCAGACCCTTTGTAACCCCTGTGCCTGGGCTCTCGCTTTCTTGTGCTTGAGCCAGAAAACGCCTCTGCGGACCCACCCCCACCGAGGGGCGTCCCTGCGCTCTTCCAACTATAACTATAAATTCCTTGTTCCTTACTAAAGACATTCAACGCATTATCATTAAACCATTAAAATTAAAACCTAAAAGCACAAGGCCTGGGCCAGGTGCTCCAAAAAATCACACAGCACATCCAGGGATGACCACTCCTCCTCCGCCACGGAATAATGGGTGCCCGACCCTGGCAGAGCCAAGTGGGGATCTCCCACGGTGCCCGACGATGGTATGGGCAGGGGATACCGAGGCCCATCCGGCTGGAGCCGTCACATTGCGAAAGCTGTCCAGTCCTCGTCATCATGAGCACCAATAAAAGTTATACAACGCTCAAGACCATTTTCCCAGTGATAGCGCGCTAGATCCAGATTCTCCGGCGTAATTACACCATAATTACCTCTCGTCGTAACCTCCTTAGCAAATAATGGCCAGAAAAGTTCTCCGCTAGGCCCTAACTCTAGATGAGCTAGCTCATCTAGAGTTAGCTCCTCTCTAGGAATCTTAGTAAGCCGTAATCACCGAAATGTATCAGCTATCTCTATCTTTGCTAGAGCTTCGTTATAAAAATAATGAATACTATGAATAGCACCCCCCCAGTCATCCAAAGTAATAGTATTTGGACTTAAGGAGGTCCCTAACTCGTGTAACACCTTCTCTCTAATAACAGGTGTCTCCTGTAGGAAAATAAAAGATATACGCATCATGTACTCCGACCATATAGGCATAAACTCTGGGGCCTCGTGAACTACGCACTGGCCCAGGCTCCCCGGTAAAATTTCCGGCTTCATTTGGGCCAGCGCCGTGGGCAATGCCTCCGTAGCACTAGCCAAATTTGTAATCGTACTCTCCAGCACTTCCCCTGCGCTGCTCCGCGTCCCCGGGGTCAATGCCTTGCCTAGCTCTGTCAGCGTACTCTCCATGTCCGAGGCTCCCTCGGTATGACCATTAACTACTGCCTCCGTATGACCATTAACTGCTTCCTCCGTATTATTACGCGGAAAAACTTCCTCCCCTGGGGCCGGCCCTGGCTGGGCCTCCCCACGACACCAGCTCCACAGCCCCTGCACATAGCCCCAGAGGCTCTCCCAGAGGGTGGCTCCGCCCTCCCCGGGGTTGGCTTCCCCTGGTTCTCCTTCTAACTCTAATTCTACTTCTAATTCTTCTTGTCCCCCGACGGTTTCCTCCCGGCTTAAGTCCTCCCCGGGAGGGACCGCCGTGGGCGCTCCAGGGGTAGGTTGATGACCCACATAGGTCCAAAGGGCCCAGGCCCCCACTGCTGCTAAACCAATACCTCCTAGGATTAAACCACTTAACATAACCTTCTTTGCGCGACCTTAGACACTCCACTCAAAGCTCAAAAAAATCCAAAAAAAAGCATTATTTCGGAGACCCAAAATAATAAAAACCCAAACACTCAACCCTGCTTTACCACCAAGGTATGATAGCCCACCGCGCTCGCTTCCTCTGCTATATCCCAGAATCAAAAAAACGCTGCTAGGGCTACACTCACAAAACCTGCGAGAAGCACCCAACCACCTAAGCTTATACGATGCATATAAAATGCTAGACCTGAAAATACCAAAAATAAAAATAAATTAATAACACCATCCCTTATACTAAAAGAAAAATTCATAGCAACTACAAAAAAAAAAACCCTAACCCAGAACGACCCCTTGCTTTTGGGAACTTTTCAAAAGTTCCCAAAAGTTTATTATACTTAAAAGCCAAGTGTAGGGTCCTACTACTACTAAAACACCCCATGCTACTCAAAACTAAAAACAAAGATTCTATGTAAAACACTCTTTATATATAATTATTTAATGCCCCTAAAAAAAAACTAGACCTCCCTCTATAAGAGACTAGAATACACTCTTTAAGGATACAACTAAAAGGAAAAGGGCTTGTGTGTTGAAAACTAACTGAGGACTAGGACCATGACCTTTGCGACAAACCATCAAAGATGGCAC
>CAZHML010000100.1:0-4216 GCA_964533745.1 uncultured Microbacterium sp. | reverse complement strand
CGAGTCGAAACGCCGCGATCGCCTACGCGATTCGCATCGGCTACGGTACCGCCCGGCGGATCGCGAGGAAGCCGATTGCGGCGAGGACCGCGACCACCAGCAATCCCCACAGTGCCAGGCCCAGCGCGCCCAGGTTCACCAGGGTCATGACGACCGGTCCCCAGACCCCCATCCGGGTGATCAGGAACGCCGCACCGACGAAGGCCAGCGTCACGGCGAGCCATGAGAGGGTGAGCGCCACCTGGCCCCAGGTCTTGTAGATCGTGGCGAAGGTGAAGCCCAGGATGAAGAAGATCATCGCGCAGACGAAGTAGAACAGGCCGGCGACGAGGGGGCCTGCCGCCCAGATCCAGTCCAGGTAGAAGAAGTAGCCGTTCATCCACCATCCGCCGTTCGCCTGCTCGATCAGACCGCCGACGACGAAGATCGCGGTCAGCACGAGCGAGGTGCCGATGGCGGTCAGGAGCGTCCCGAGGTAGAAGTCGCGGCGCGTCACGCTCATCGCCTGCGAGAAGGGGAAGGATCTCGTCATCGCCGCGACTCCGACGAACAGGAAGTACCACAGCGGTGCCTGGCTGCCGCCGCCGTAGATGGCATCCGGGACCATGGGCCGCAGGAGCGCGTAGATCAGCAGCGAGATGACGAGCGACCCGCCCAGGATGATCAGCGGCACCCACACGTAGGTCTCTTTGTTGATCAACTGCAGCCGAACGACATTGAGCACGCGCTTCATCGGTCCGCCTCCTTCGTCTCGTCGTTGCTGTGCTGGGTCAGTCGCACGATCAGCTGCTGCAGTGAGACCGGGGTCAGGTCCAGGCCCGCGTCGGCGACCGCCGCGCGGTCAGCGTCGCTCACCTCGCCGAACACGGTGACGGATGCCACCCGCCCGAGCGACTCGCGATGCAGCACCTCGCGGCCTGCGGCCCAGGCATCCACCTTCGCGGCATCCCCCACGACCGACACCGCGCGGCTGCGCAGGTCATCGGTGTTCTCGTCGATGAGGATCCGTCCGCTGTCGATCGCTATGACGTGCTCGATGAGGTTCGCGACCTCGTCGATCAGATGCGAGGACAGGATGATCGTGCGCGGGTGCTCGGCGTAGTCCGAGAGCAGGCGGTCGTAGAAGATCTGCCGGGCGACCGCGTCGAGCCCGAGGTAGGGTTCGTCGAAGAAGGTCACCTCGGCGCGGCTGGCAAGGCCGATGATCACGCCCACGGCGGACAACTGCCCGCGCGAGAGCTTCTTGATCACCCGATCCATCGGCAGCTGGAACTCCTCGACGAGCTGATCGGCGAGCGTCTGATCCCAGTTCGGGAAGAACAGGCTTGCGGACTTCAGCGCGTGGCGGGCCCGGGCATCGTCCGGATACTGCTGGCTCTCGCGCACGAAGCACATCCGCGAGAGGACGTGCGCATTCTCGTAAGGGCTCTCGCCGAAGACGTGCGCGGTGCCGCTCGTGGCAAAGCTCTGGGCTGTGATGATCGACATGAGCGTCGTCTTGCCGGCACCGTTGCGGCCCAGGAGGCCGTAGATGCGATTGGCGTCGAGCGACAGCGTGACGCCGTCAAGCGCGAGTGTGTCTTTGTACCGTTTGGTGAGGTTGTCGACCTCGATGACCGCGGTCATGCGGGGTTCCTTCCGTCGGTGGGGGTGGATGCCGCAGCACGCTCGGTGAAGAGGGCTGCGAGGTCTTCGGGGCCGAGGCCGAGGGTGCGCGCCTCGGCCAGCAGGGGGTCGAGATAGCGTTCGGCGAAGGCGGCGCGGCGCTCGGCAAGCAGCAGCTCGCGGGCACCGGCGGCGACGAACATGCCGATGCCGCGGCGCTTGACGAGCACTCCCTTGTCGGTGAGCATCGCGACTCCTTTGGCGGCGGTGGCGGGGTTGATGCGGTAGAAGGCTGCGAGTTCGTTGGTCGAGGGTGCCTGGGCGTCCTCATCGAGCGTGCCGTCGAGGATGGACTCCTCGACCGACTCGGCGATCTGCAGGAACAGCGGGCGGCCCTCTTCGATCACAGTGCCTCCGGTTCTTCGGTTAGTTACTCAACTAACTAACCATGTAACCGCAGGGATGTCAAGCCCTGGTGGTTAGCCCTCGGTCGTTGAGCGAGCGCAGCGAATCGAAACGTCTGATCTGGTGGTTGCGTTCTGCGGGGTGCGGTGTCCCTCCCAAGGCGCGCCCGCGCCCGCATCCTTGCGCCATCATCGGTCTCTCCGCCCGTCGCATCCCGAAAACGAATGCACGATCCGAACACGAATGCACGAGGATTTTGCCTGTCTGGTCGTGCAGATGTGTTGAGATCGTGCAGGCGTAGGGGCGGGTCGTCATCCATGCCACGAGCGTCAACCCCCGGAGGGCAGTTCCCGGGCGACCTTCTTCTCGAGAACGATGACGGCCTCGTCGGAGAGGGCGATGAGACCGTCGAGCTCCTCGCGCACGCGCTTGTAGGCGATGTTGCGCTCCGACTGCGTGGCCGATTCGTCCACGGCGACCCGCAGCAGCTGCTGTGCGCGGGCGAGGCGCTTGCGCTCGGCCTCGCTGAAGCCAGCATCACGGATGCGGCGGGCATCCTTCTCGGCGATCTCGAAGGCGACGGCGTAGTTGCCGACCGCGTCGAGGTACTCGGCGACGGCATCCTCGGTGACCTTGGCGGTGACGGATGCCGGGCGTAACGTATCGGCGATCTTCTTCGCACGCAGGAAGGCCGCGGTCAGCGGCTGGCGGCCGTCGCTCATGGCGGGGAAGGCGATGAGTTTCGCGACGTCGAGTTCGTAGTCCAGCCACCGCGCCGTGATCTCGTCGTGCTCGGCGAAGAGCCGCTCGAGGAGCTGATTCGGCTCAGACGAGCGCGGCGCAGCATCCCGAGCCTTCTGCACGGGCACGCTCTGGGTGCGGGCGGCGACCTGCGCGGCCTTGACCTCGCCCTTGACGCGGATCGTCTCGAGCCGTCGCTCGTGACGGCGCTTCGCGCCGCGCTCCCACGCCTTGCCCACCCCGCCGAGCACGCCCATCAGGGGAAAGATGAGCCACCAGTAGGAGCCGGCGAAGACCCAGAACTGATCCATGATGCTCTCAGCCTAATGCGCGCGGCGCGCGGTCCATCGGGCCAGGCAGGTGCCGTGAATTGTCGGAGCAACGGGCCGGATTCCGACGAGTCGCGGCAACGGGCCCGCTTCCGGCCTCGGTGATCGGGCGTCAGCCGAAGATGAGGGCCAGTACCGTCGCGCCGCCGCCGACCAGGATCATCGAGATGATCACGGTCCAGGCGACGATGCGGGTGCGGCGGGTGCGCCGCTCGGCGAGATCGCCGTAGTCCTCGCTGTACTTGTTCATGCGTTCTCCGTAACGGTCGGGCCGAAGGCGGCGGGGAGTGTCGCCCATGCGGTTTCGCGCAGTTCGGACACGGTGACGGTGAAGAAGTCCTGCACGTCGAGGGCGGGCTCGGTGTCGGTGACGCCGATGCGGGCGACCGGGTATCCGCGCCCTTCGCACAGGCCGCGGAAGCGCACGTCGTCCTCGCGCGGCACGGTCACGATGACCCGGCCGGTCGATTCCGAGAACAGGGCGGATGCCGCATCCACCCCGTCGCGCTCCATGATCTCGCCGAGCCACGCCCGCGCGCCGACCCCGAAGCGCAGCACGCCCTCGGCGAGCGCCTGGCCCAGACCCCCGGAGGACAGGTCGTGCGCGGAGGAGATGAGTCCCTCCCGGGCACCGGCGTGCAGCAGCCCTGCGAGCGTCTTCTCGCCGGCGAGGTCCACGACCGGCGGTCGTCCGCCGAGGTGGCCGTGCACGGTCTCGGCCCAGGCGGAGCCGGAGAGCTCCGTGGCGGTCACCCCGAGCAGGTAGATGTTCTCGCCGGCGTCCTGCCAGCCGGAGGGGACGCGACGGGCGACGTCGTCGATGATCCCGAGCACGCCGACGACCGGGGTGGGGTGGATGGGCGCGTCGCCGGTCTGGTTGTAGAACGAGACGTTGCCGCCGGTGACGGGGGTGCCCAGTTCGTAGCATCCGTCCGCCAGGCCGTCGACGGTTCGCGAGAACTGCCACATGACCTCGGGGTTCTCCGGCGAGCCGAAGTTCAGGCAGTCGGTGACGGCGGTGGGGACGGCTCCAGTGACGGCGACGTTGCGGTAGGCCTCGGCGAGGGCCAGCTGTGCGCCCGCGTAGGGGTCGAGCTGCGTGTAGCGGCCGTTGCAGTCGGTGGAGATCGCGAAGC
>CAZHML010000099.1:0-4312 GCA_964533745.1 uncultured Microbacterium sp. | reverse complement strand
ACGATGGTCATCATCGAGATCGAGTCGATGTCGAGGTCGTCGGTGAACGACTTCTCCATCTCGACCTCTTCCGCAGCGATGCCGGTCTCGTCGGTGACGAGCTCGGCAAGTCCTGCGAGAACCTCTTCGTTAGTGAAGGCCATGAGTTTTCCTCTTTCTAGCGGGTATGTACCGGTGAACAGTCTAGGCAAGGTCCGGGGGATCAGGGGAGTACGACGACTTGAGCTGCGAAGACGAGGCCCGCTCCGAAGCCGATCTGAAGGGCGAGTCCGCCCGACAGTTCGGGGTGTTCCTCGAGCAGCCGGTGGCTGGCGAGGGGGATGGAAGCCGCCGACGTGTTGCCCGTCGTCTCGATGTCGCGAGCGATCACGGTGGTCTCGGGGAGCTTCAGTTGCTTGGCGAACTCGTCGATGATCCGCATGTTCGCCTGATGGGGGATGAACGCGGCGAGATCGGATGCTTCGACCCCGGCTTTCTCCAGCGCCTCGCGGGCGACCTTGACCATCTCCCACACCGCCCAGCGGAAGACCGTGGGGCCTTCCTGGCGCAGCGTCGGCCAGGGCACCTCGCCGTCGCGGAACTGGGTCAGCGTGGCGTTCATGCCCACGGCATCCGCCTTGGAGCCGTCCGAGCCCCACACGGCAGGACCGATCCCGGGAGTGTCGCTCGGGCCGACCACGGCGGCTCCGGCACCGTCGCCGAGCAGGAACGAGATGCTGCGGTCGGTGGGATCCACGATGTCCGACAGCTTCTCGGTGCCGACGACCACGGCGTAGTGAGCAGCCCCTGAGCGCAGCAGCGCGTCGGCCTGCGTCATCGCGTAGGCGTAGCCGGCGCAGGCAGCGTTGACATCGTAGGCGGCCGCCGGGTTCGCACCGATCCGGTCGGCGACGATCGCCGAGATCGAGGGGGTCTGCTTCGGATTGCTGATGGTCGCGACGATCACCAGGTCGATGTCTGCCGGATCGACGCCCGACTTGCGCACCGCTTCGGCGGCGGCGTCGCTGGCGAGGTCGATCGCGTCGGTGTCGGCAACCGCGCGCATGCGGGTGACGACGCCGGTGCGCTGGCGGATCCACTCGTCGCTGGAGTCGATCGGCCCGACCAGGTCGTCGTTGGGCACCGCGACCTCACCGCGGGCCGCGCCGTAGGCGTAGATGCGGGTGTACGCCACGCCCTGGTCCTGCTTCAGCGTCACGGTCATGCTGTCTCTCCGTTCAGCAGCGCCGCGGCTGCGTCGAGGTCCTCGGGTGTCTTGACCGCCACGGCCGGGATGCCCCGCAGACTCCGCTTGGCGAGCCCCGTGAGGGCACCGGCCGGGGCGAGTTCGATGAGTCCGGTGATACCCGCGGCGGTGAAGGACTCCATGCACAGATCCCAGCGCACGGGCGACGAGACCTGGCCGACGAGCAGGTCGAGCGCCTGGGCACCGCCGGTGACGATCGAGCCATCGCGGTTGGTCCAGAGCGTGATCTCGGGGTCGGATGCTTCGACATCGGCGACGGCGTCGCGCAGGGCGGCGACCGCCGAGGCCATGTACGCGGTGTGGAAGGCACCGGCGACCTGCAGCGGGATGACGCGCGCGCCGCGGGGCGGCTCCGCGGCGAGAGCGGCCAGTCCGTCGAGCCCGCCCGCGACGACGAGCTGCCCGCCGCCGTTGTAGTTGGCGGGGGAGAGACTCAGCTCTTCCAGGCGGGCGAGGATCGCGTCCTCCTCGCCGCCGAGCACGGCGCTCATCCCGGTGGGAGTCTCGGCCGCGGCATCCGCCATCGCCCGCCCGCGCACCCCGGCGAGGGCGAGGGCCTCTCGCGGAGTGAGCACATGCGCGGCCACCAGGGCTGCGAGCTCGCCGACCGAGTGGCCGGCGACGCCACCGGGTCGCGCGTCGCCGCCCCGGACGAGCGCCCAGTGCGCCAGGATGCTCGCCGCGACGATCAGCGGCTGAGCGACTTTCGTGTCCCGGATGCGATCGGCATCCCACTCGGTTCCCGCTGCCACGAGGTCGATCCCGCTGTACTCGGAGTACAGGGCGAGATGCTCCCCCGCGCCCTCCAGCTCGAGCCAGGGAGCGAGGAACCCCGGGGTCTGTGAGCCCTGACCGGGGCAGACGACGACAATCACCGTTTCATCCTCTCAGTGTTTCGCGCGAAGTGCTGACGAGATCATCACAATAATGCCGGATTCTCTTGTAGGACCGCTCAGTCCGTCGCGCGCGGCCGGCGTGCTGCCGGGCGGCGGCGCACGGGGTCGGTGCCGAAGGTGCCGAGGATGAGCGCGGTCTGCAGGATCAGCGCCTCGCGCGGGCCGGTGGCATCCCAGCCGATCACGTCCGAGACGCGTTTGAGCCGGTAGCGGACGGTGTTCGGATGCACGAACAGCTCGCGGGCCGTGGCCTCCAGTGACCGGCCGTTGTCGAGGTAGCTCCACAGGGTCGTGACGAGGTCGGTGGAGTGCGCCTGCAAGGGTCGGTAGATGCGTTCGATGAGGGTCTGCTTGGCCAGCAAGTCGCCGGCCAGCGCCCGCTCGGGAAGCAGGTCGTCCGCCTCGACGGGCCGGGGGGCACCACGCCAGGCGCGGGCCACGGCGAAGCCCGCGAGGGCCGCGCGGGCGCTCTGCCCGGCGTCCACGAGGGCTGCAGCAGCAGGGCCGACGACGACGTGCCCCGGGCCGAAGGAGGACTCCAGCCGGCCCGCGATCTCGCTGAACGGCAGTTCACCCGCGGGGCCGGCGGCATCGTCCACCGCCCGGCCGATGACGAGCACCAGGCGCGATCCCTGCACGCCGACGAGCACATCGACCGAGAGCTTCCGGGCCGTGCGGCGTACCTGGTCGATGTCGAACTGCGGAGGCGTGGTGCCGACGATGACGCAGACCTCGCCGTGCCCGTGCCAGCCGAGCGCGGCGATGCGGCTGGGCAGCTCTTCGTCCGCCTCGCCGGTGAGGATCGAGTCGACCACGAGAGCTTCCAGCCGGGCATCCCACAGTCCCCGTGCCTCGGCCGCGCGCGCGTACACGTCGGCGGCGGCGAAGGCGACATCGCGCGAGTACAGCAGGATCGCCTCGCGCAGCGAGTCGTCCCGGCCGCGGACGCGCTCCTCGGTGACCTCGACCGTCACCCGGATGAGCTGCAGGGTCTGCTGCAGGCTGACGCTGCGCAGCAACTCGCGGGGGGCGGCCGCGAAGATGTCGGCGGCGATCCACGGCGTCGAGGAGGGATCCTCGTACCACTGGATGAACGAGGTGATGCCGGCCTGCGCGACGAGCCCGACCGCCGAGCGGCGGGCCGGGGGCATGTCGGCATACCAGGGGAGCGAGGACTCCAGGCGGTGGATCGTGGCCGTGGCGAGGTCGCCGGAGATGCGTCGCAGCCACGCGAGGGTGGCTTCCTTCTCGCTCGTGGACTTCGCGGGAGGCGTCACGACGGACTCAGCTCTCACCGCCGGCGGTGCCGGTGGTTCCGGCGTTCACGTCGTGCAGCCGGTACTTCTCGATCGCCTGCCCGACGAGCGCGCGATCGACCGCGCCCTCCTCGGCGAGCGACAGCAGGGCGCGCACGACGATCGAAGGCCCGTCGATGGTGAAGAAGCGGCGGGCGGCGGCGCGGGTGTCCGAGAAACCGAAGCCGTCGGCGCCGAGCGTCGCGAAGCGCTGCGGAACCCAGGGCCGGATCTGGTCCTGCACCGCGTGCATGAAGTCGCTGACCGCGATCACCGGACCCTGGGCATCCCGGAGCTTCTCGGTGAGGTAGGCCACCCGCGGCTGCTCGTCCGGGTGCAGCAGGTTGTGCTCGTCGGCGGCGAGCCCGTCACGGCGCAGCTCGGTCCACGAGGTCACCGACCAGACATCCGCGCTCACGCCCCAGTCGCTCTTCAGCAGCTCCTGGGCTTCGAGCGCCCACGGCACGCCCACGCCGGATGCCAGCAGCTGCGCTCGCGGCCCGTCGCCGTCGCCCGCCGAGACGCGGTGGAGGCCGCGGACGATCCCGTCGACGTCCACGCCCTCGGGCTCGGCGGGCTGCACGAGCGGCTCGTTGTAGACGGTCAGGTAGTACATCACGTCGGGATCCGGATGCGTCCCGCCGTACATCCGGTCCAGGCCATCGCGCACGATGTGGGCGATCTCGTAGCCGTAAGCGGGGTCGTACGATATCGTGGCCGGGTTCGTCGAGGCCAGCAGGTGCGAGTGGCCATCGGCGTGCTGCAGGCCCTCGCCCGCGAGGGTCGTGCGGCCGGCGGTCGCCCCGATGATGAAGCCGCGCGCCATCTGATCGCCCGCCGCCCACTGGGCATCTCCCGTGCGCTGGAAGCCGAAC
>CAZHML010000098.1:0-4324 GCA_964533745.1 uncultured Microbacterium sp. | reverse complement strand
GAGCGAGGCGCCTCGCTCTCGTGATGACGGATGAGGCGCATCGTCGTAGCGTTGCGCTCGACCAGGGCGCGCGAGGTGATCATCTCGCTGACGTAGAGCCCCGCGCCGTACTCACGGCACAGCCGCCGGAACGCGGTGTTGGTGATCCCGGCCATGGGCGCGAGAACGACCGGCACCTCGAGGTCGAGGGGGCCGATGCGCAGCGCGGGTGCGGTGGCGGTGGTCAGGGTCATCGCTTCCATTGTCCCATCCCGAGCCGACCGTCGCTGCGGGGCGTAGGCTGGAGCCATGACCGATGAAGACCTGCGTAGCATCCCGTTCATTGACGCCACGGGGGCCGAGAAGACCCTCGCCGACTACGGCAAAGATGTCCTGCTCGTGGTCAACGTCGCCTCGCGCTGCGGCAACACCCCGCAGTACGAGCAGCTCGAGCAGCTGCAGCGCACCTACGGCGACCGCGGCTTCACGGTGCTCGGCTTCCCCTGCAACCAGTTCATGGGGCAGGAGCCGGGATCGATCAAGAAGATCCTGGAGTTCTGCAGCACGACCTACGGCATCACCTTCCCGATCAATAGCAAGGTGAAAGTCAACGGCAAGAAGGCCGTTCCTCTGTACAAAGCACTGAAGAAGACCCCGGATGCCGCAGGCGAGACGGGCAAGGTCGAGTGGAACTTCGAGAAGTTCCTCGTGCTGCCCGACGGCTCGGTCAAGCGGTTCCGCCCGAAGCAGAAGCCCGACTCCCCCGAGATCGTCGAGGCGATCGAGGCGGCGCTGGCCCCCGCTTAGGCGCTCTCTGCCACCGTCTCGGTGCGGCGCTCGGTCCAGCGGTCGCGCAGGACATTGGCGAAGGCCTCGGCAGGTTGCGCCCCGCTGATGCCGTACTTCTTGTCGATCACGAAGAACGGCACGCCCTGGATCCCGTAGGCCTGCGCCTGTACCTGATCCTGACGCACCGCCGGGCGGTACTTCTCGGACTCGAGCACCTGACGCGTCTCGGCGGGATCGAGGCCCACCTGGGCAGCGAGCGCCACGAGGTCCTCGATCCGTCCGACATGCTCGCCCTCGATGAAGTGCGCAGCCATCAGGCGCTCCTTCATCTCGCGCTGCACGCCCTTCTCCTTCGCATAGTGCAGGAGTTCGTGCGCCTTGACCGTGTTCGTCGTCTGGACGCGGTCAAGGCGGTAGTCCAGCCCCGCCTGCGCGGCGACGCCGATCACGCGCTCCTGCATCTGCTCGACCTGGGGGCGCGACATACCCTTACGCGCCATCAGGTACTCGGTTTGGGTGCCTTCATAGTCCACCGGCACATCAGGCGACAGCTCGTAGGAGTGATAGGTCACGGTGACCTGCGGGGCGTCCTCGTCGTCCGCGACGGCCGCAAGCCCCTTCTCGAGGTTGCGCTTGCCGATGTAGCACCACGGGCAGGCGATGTCGGACCAGATGTCGATGGAGATGGCTTCGCTCACACCGGGGACAACGGCATCCGGCCTGCGTCTATTCCGTTCAGCACCGCACGAGTGGTCCCACGCATTCAGAGCCGTAAGCTGCTGGCCGTGAGTCTCTGGGACCGTTCACGCCAGCACAGTGTGAGTGACACCAAAGACTCACGCGAAGCGAGCGACACGGGTGAAGTTGTGGGACCAGCCGCGCGGGGTTTCAGCCCAGCGACCGGGCAAGGCAAGCACAGGGCAAGGACTGCGAAGGGACGAGGGGCTGTCGTGTCAGGGTTCCGGCGCATCCACCGCCCCGCCGAAGCGACGGTCGCGGGAGAGGTAGATCCCGATCGCACGCCACAGCTCCTCGCGTGAGAAGTCGGGCCAGAGGGTGTCGAGGAACACCATCTCGGCGTAGGCCGACTGCCACAGCAGGAAGTTCGAGGTGCGCTGCTCGCCGGAGCTGCGCACGAACAGGTCGACGTCGGGCAGTTGGGGAACGTAGAGGTGACGCCGCAGTGACCGCTCGGTGATCGCACTGGGCTTCATCCGCCCCGCAGCGACCTCCTCGGCGATGCGGCGCACCGCGTCGACGATCTCGATGCGCCCGCCGTAGTTGATGCACATCGTGAGGGTCAGCACGTCGTTGTTGCGCGTGAGCTGTTCGGCGAACTGCAGTTCACTGATCACCGAGCCCCACAGGCGGGGCCTGCGCCCCGCCCAGCGGATGCGCACCCCCCACTCGTTGAGCTGATCGCGTCGGCGGTGCAGCACGTCGCGGTTGTAGCCCATCAGGAAGCGCACCTCGTCGGGCGAGCGTGCCCAGTTCTCGGTGGAGAACGCATAGACCGAGAGGTGCTTTACGCCCGCCTGAATGGCCCCTGCCACGACGTCGAGCAGAACCTCCTCGCCGGCCTTGTGCCCCTCGATTCGGGTGAGCCCCCGGCGGTTGGCCCAGCGGCCGTTGCCGTCCATCACCAGGGCGATGTGCTCGGGGACAGACCGGAACGCGGGCGGATGGATCCCGGTCCAGTCCAGCGGCCGGTAGGGCACGGCATCCGGGTGCGTAAAAGGCTTCGGCCTCACGAGCGCGCCTCGAGATGGGCCAGCGAGCGGATGCCGCGTTCCAGATGCCACTGCGCGTAGGCGCTGACGAGTCCGGATGCGGCCGCGGCATCCGGATCAGAGGCACCATCGACCGCCGCCCAGTCTCCGGCGAGCAGTGCGTGCAGCAGCGCGAGGGTCCCCGGCGTGACGCGCGCGCTCCCCGCGGGCGCGCACGAGACGCAGACCAGGCCCCCCAGCTGCGCGACGAAGGCCGCGTGCGGGCCGGGGGCGGCACAGCGCGCGCAGTCGTGCAGCGACGGTGCCCAGCCCGAGAGCGACATCACCCGCAGCAGGTAGGAGTCCAGGATGCTGCGCGCGCTGTGCTCGCCGAACGACAGCGCCCGCAGCCCCCCGACCAGCAGCAGGTACTGCTCCCCCGTCGCCTCGGCATCGCTCAGCCGGTCGGCCGTCTCCACCATCGCGTTCGCGGCCGTGTAGCGGTCGTAGTGCACGACGATCTCGGCCCCGTAGGCACCGAGCGACTCCGCCTGCTGCACGACGTCGAGCGAGCGCCCCTCGTATAGCTGCACGTCAGCGACCATGAAGGGCTCCAGCCGCGACCCGAAGCGCGACGAGGTGCGCCGCACGCCCTTGGCCACCGCGCGGATCTTGCCGTGCCGTCTCGAGAGCATCGTGACGATGCGATCGGCCTCGCCCAGCTTGTGGGTGCGCAGGATCACCGCTTCGTCTCGATAGGTGGGCACGCTAAGGATTATCCCCCGCCGGACGCGCAAAACGGCCGAGTCACGCCGAGTGCCCGCGTTTCGACTCGGCGCTGCGCGCCTCGCTCAACGACCGGGAGAGTCTCGGTCGTTGAGCGAGGCGCAGCGAGACGAAACGACGCTCACGCCGAGACGAGCTCATCCTTCCGGCTCCGGATGGCGCGGTTGACGCCCGAGACGATCGCCTTGAGCGACGCCGTGGAGATATCGCCGTCGATCCCGACGCCCCACAGCCGCTCCTCGCCGACCTGAAGCTCGACGTAGGCGGCGGCCTGCGCGTCGCCCCCGGCGCTGAGAGCGTGCTCGACGTAGTCGTAGACCGTCACGTCGAAGCCCTGCTCACGCAGCACCTCGACGAAAGCGGCAACGGGTCCGTTGCCCCGGCCCGAGCGCTCCAGCTGGGTCTCGCCGTCGCGCAGCGCGACCTCCAGCTGCACCTCGCCCGACATGTCGCTGCGGGTCTGGGTGCCGAGCAGCTCGAAGCGGCCCCAGCGCTGCTCCTCGGCATCCGAGGGGAGGTACTCGTCGGTGAAGATCGACCAGATCTCGGCGCTGGTGACCTCGCCCCCCTCGCTGTCGGTCTTGGCCTGTACGACGCCGGAGAACTCGATCTGGAGCCGGCGGGGCAGGTCCAGCGCGTGGTCCGCCTTGAGCAGGTAGGCCACGCCGCCTTTGCCGGACTGGGAGTTGACCCGGATGACCGCCTCGTAGGAGCGTCCGAGATCCTTCGGGTCGATCGGCAAGTAGGGCACCGCCCACTCCAAGTCGCCCACAGGCACTCCGGCCGCCGCGGCGCGGGCGTCCATCGCCTCGAAGCCCTTCTTGATGGCATCCTGATGCGATCCGCTGAATGCCGTGAAGACGAGGTCGCCCGCCCAGGGGCTGCGCTCGGGCACGGGCAGCTGATTGCAGTACTCGGCGGTGCGCTTGACGTGGTCGATGTCGCTGAAGTCGATCTGCGGATCGATGCCCTGCGTGAACAGGTTGATGCCCAGAGCGACGAGGTCGACGTTGCCGGTGCGCTCCCCGTTGCCGAACAGGCATCGAAGGATGCCTGTTCGG
>CAZHML010000097.1:792-4411 GCA_964533745.1 uncultured Microbacterium sp. | reverse complement strand
CGACCTGCGCCTTGCCCTCGCGGCTCTTGGCGTGCTGGCTGAAGATGTCGAGGATCACCGCGGTCCGGTCGATCACCTTGACCTTGACGACATCCTCGAGCGCGCGCCGCTGGCTGGGCGCGAGCTCGGTGTCGACGACCACGGTGTCGGCTCCGGATACCGCGACGAGCTCGCGCAGATCCTCAGCCTTTCCGCGACCGAGGTAGGTGGCAGGATCCGGATGCGGACGCCGCTGCAGCACGCCGTCAAGCACGCGGGCCCCTGCCGTCTCGGCGAGGGCCGCGAGCTCGCGCAGGGAGTTCTCGGCGTCCTGCTGGGCCCCGGTGGGATACACGCCGACGAGGACGACCTTCTCAAGACGCAGCTGCCGGTACTCGACCTCGGTGACGTCCTCGAGCTCGGTGGACAGTCCCTCGACCCGTCTCAGGGCACGCCGATCCTCGAGGTCCCACTGGAAGCCGTCCGCATCCGTGTGCCCCGCTGTAGTCCCGTCCTGCAGCGCGTCCGCGGCTCCGAAAACCTGCGCCGTCGTTCGCGGCCGGGCGTTCTCGAGCACCCGATCGAGCAGATCGGGTCGCTGCGTCTCGTCGTCAGAGTTGGTCATTCGTTCCTTTGTCCGTCATCCTGCTCGCACACGCATTTTGTGTGAAAGAGCGCCTTAACCTTAACCCCACCCGTCCGGTACGCTCACCCTATGGGGTCAGACCACTACTTCACCGCGGCCCCGGCAAGTGCGGAGAATCTGCGCAGGATCCGCGTCACCCTCGCGGGGCGAGAGCTCGAAGTCACCACGGCAGCGGGGACCTTCAGCCCGGATCGCCTCGATGCCGGAACCGCGGTGCTCCTGGCCAACACTCCCCCCGCGCCGCCGGGCGGAGACTTTCTCGACCTCGGATGCGGATGGGGCCCCATCAGCATCTCGCTCGCGCTGAGTTCGCCCCGGGCGACGATCTGGGCCGTCGACGTGAACGAGCGGGCGCTCGATCTGGTGCGACGCAATGCTGCTGACCTGGGCCTGAAGAACATCAACGCGGTGCTGCCCGACGATGTTCCCGATGAGATCACCTTTCGCACGATCCGCTCGAATCCGCCGATCCGGGTCGGCAAGAGCGAGTTGCACGATCTGCTCGAGCGCTGGATCCCGCGGCTCGATGAGCGCAGCTATGCCTGGCTCGTCGTGCAGCGCAATCTCGGTGCCGACTCTCTGCAGCGCTGGCTCGCGGCGAGCCTCAACGGCGGCTACAGCGTGCACCGCACGGCGACCGGCCGTGGGTACCGCGTGATCAAGGTGCGCAAGCACGGCTCCCTGCCGACCGAGCCGGTCGACATTCCCGCCTGATCATCGCGCTCAGTCGGCGAGCGCGATCTCGCCTGTGTAGACGAGTTGGGCGGGACCCGAGAGCGCGACGTGCTCGCCGTCCTCGGCGGGGAACATGTGCACACCGAGCGTGCCACCGGGCACCCGCACCCGCCAGTGGTCGGGAGCCCCGTCACCGGCCCAGTGCCGCACCGCGAGCGCCGTCGCCGCCACCCCCGTGCCGCAGCTCAGGGTCTCTCCGACGCCGCGCTCGAACACTCTCATCCCGACTTGACCGATGCCGTCGCGCACGAGGGGATCGCTCGGGACCACGAACTCGATGTTCGCTCCCTCGGGGAGTACGGGATCAAGCAGGGGCGCGCGATGCAGATCGAGTCCGTCGAGCTCCTGCTCGGAGGCGAGGGCGACCACGACGTGCGGGTTGCCGACATCGATGCCGAGCCCGGGCCGGGCGACCGCGAGTCCCTGCACCGTGACGAGCGGGTGATCGCCCGACAGCTTCCAGCGACCGAGGTCGACCTGGTATCCGCCCTCGCCGCGAGTGACATCGCGTACGCCCGAGCGGGTGCCGATGGGCAGGGTCGCACCGGGCTCGATCTGGGCAAGACCCGAGCGCACGAGGTAGTGCGCGAAGACCCGGATCCCGTTGCCGCACATCTCAGCCGCCGAACCGTCGGCATTGCGGTAGTCCATGAACCACTCGGCATCCGGTTCTTCGGCGAGGCTCGCGGCACCCTCGGCGATCGCGGCGGAGCGCACGACCCGCAGCAGCCCGTCGGCTCCGATGCCGAAGCGGCGATCGCAGAGCGCGGCGACCTGCGCGTCTGTGAGGTCGAGGTCGCCGTCGGGGTCGGCGATGAGGGCGAAGTCATTGCCCGTCCCGTGCCCCTTGGTGAATGCGACCATGGGTCCAGTCTAGGGATGCCTCAGAGCAGCGTTCGCGCGTCGAAACCGGCATCCACCCACTCGATGTCCGGATACCTCTTGAACCATGAGACCTGGCGGCGCGCATAGCGGCGGGTGCGTGCCTGTGCCTCGGCGATGGCCCCCGCCTCGGTGAGGATGCCGTCGAGCTGCGCGAGCGCTTGGGCGTAGCCGATCGCGCGGCGGGCGGTGACGCCCTGCTCGAGCCCTCGCGGGCGAAGGGCCTCCACCTCGGCGAGAAGTCCCTGCTCCCACATCCGGATGACGCGCTGGTCGAGCCGTGCAACGAGTTCGACGCGCTGCACCCGGACGCCGATGATGCGGGTGTGCGGATGCCAGAGCTCGGGCTCCTCGGGAAGAGCTGCGCCGTGCGTCTGCGCCCCCTGGGCCAGCACCTCGAGCGCACGGACGATCCGACGGCCGTTGCGCGGATCGATGCGGGAGGCCGTGGCGGGATCCTCGGCGCTCAATCGCTCGAACAGGGAGCCAGGACCACGCTCATCGAGCTCTTGCTCAAGCTCGGCGCGCAGCGCCTCGTCGCGCGGCGGGAAGCGGAAGTCGAAGAGCACGCTGGACACATACAGGCCCGAGCCTCCGACGAGGATCGCGTCGGCACCGCGGGCGTTCATGTTCTCGATCGCCGCGCGGGCGAGCGGCTGGTACCAGGCGACCGCGGCATCCTCGGTGACCTCGCGCACGTCGAGGAGGTGGTGCGGGATGCCGCGCCGCTCTGATTCCGGGAGCTTGGCCGTGCCGATGTCCATGCCGCGGTAGAGCTGCATGGCATCCGCGTTGACGATCTCGGCCGAGATGCCCTCGGCGGCGAGCGCTTCGGCGAGATCGAGCGAGAGGTCACTCTTACCGGTCCCGGTGGCACCGACGACGGCCCAGAGGCGCGGCGGTCTGGGGTCGGCGCGTTTCGACACTTCGGCTCGCTCCGCTCGCTCAGTGCGGCGCTCGCTCCGCTCGCTCAACGAACGACGCTCCTCGCGGGCGCTTCGACAGGCTCAGCGACCGTGTCGTCGCCCACCTCGCGCTCGCTCAACGACCCGGGCCGGCTCAGCGACCGGGGTCGACGCGCAGCGTCGGCAGGCCCAGCGACACCGAGCCCGCGCCGCCCGACGTGCTCGTCGCGGGCACGCCGCAGGACTCCGCCTGCGCGCGGTCCCAGGCATCCCCGCCGCGGGTGCGCCGGATCTTCAACGGCGCACCCGAGGGGTCATCCGCCAGCAGGTGGAAGGGCGCGGCGTGGCTGATCGTCACCGTGGCGACATCGCCCGGCCGCGGCGTATCCGAACCGCGCGTGACCTCGAAGTGCACGAGCCGCCCGTCCTCGGCGCGGCCGGTGAGACGGTGCGTCTCGGCATCCTTCTTGCC
>CAZHML010000097.1:0-782 GCA_964533745.1 uncultured Microbacterium sp. | reverse complement strand
CGAGACGCACCGTCTCACCGGCCGCGCCGAGGACGGGTGGCTCGGCATCCTTCTTGCCCTCGCCGGTGGACACCAGAACCTGCACTTCGCGACCGACCTGCTTCTGGTTCTCTTCGAGCGAGATGCGCTCCTGCAGGGCGATCAGTCGGTCGTAGCGCTCCTGCACGACGGCCTTGGGCACCTGATCGGCCATGGTCGCCGCGGGCGTCCCCTCGCGGATGGAGTACTGGAACGTGAAGGCGCTCGCGAACCGCGCCTGCTCGACCACGCGCAGCGTGTCCTCGAAGTCCTCGTCCGTCTCGCCGGGGAAGCCCACGATGATATCGGTCGAGATCGCCGCGTGCGGGATGCGCTCGCGCACGCGGTCGAGGATGCCCAGGAACCGCTCCGAGCGGTAGGAGCGACGCATGGCTTTGAGGATCCGGTCGCTGCCGGACTGCAGCGGCATGTGCAGCTGCGGCATGACGGCCGCCGTCTCGGCCATCGCGTCGATGACGTCATCGGTGAAGGCGGCAGGATGAGGACTCGTGAATCGGATGCGCTCGAGCCCCTCGATCTCACCCGCGGCGCGCAGGAGCTTGCCGAAGGCCTGGCGATCGCCGAACTCGACGCCGTAGGAATTGACGTTCTGCCCGAGCAGGGTGACCTCGATCGCGCCGTCGTCTGCGAGCAGGCGGATCTCGTTCAGGATGTCGCCCGGCCGGCGATCCTTCTCTTTGCCGCGCAAGCTCGGCACGATGCAGAAGGTGCAGGTGTTGTTGCAGCCGACCGAGATCGACACC
>CAZHML010000096.1:0-4516 GCA_964533745.1 uncultured Microbacterium sp. | reverse complement strand
ATCCGCCGCCCCTCCCGGGTGCAGCCGCCCGCGGGAACTACTCCGCCAGCAGGAACGTGACCTCGACCTCGACGGGGGTGTCCAGGGGCAGCGTCGCGACTCCGACTGCCGCGCGGGCGTGCTTTCCGGCATCCCCGAAGACCTCGCCGAGGAACTCGCTGGCACCGTTCGCAACACCCGGCTGACCCGTGAACGAGGGATCGGACGCGACGAAGGCGCCCACCCGCAGCACGCCGGCGAGCCGGTCGACGCCGCCGGCCGCATCCGCCGCCGCCGCGAGCGCGTTCAGCGCGCAGATGCGCGCGTAGCCCTTCGCATCATCCGCCGTGACCCCGCCGCCCACTTTGCCGGTACCGGGCAGGACGCCCGCGACGAAGGGCAGCTGGCCGGAGGTGATGACCGTGCCGCCGTGCACCACGGCGGGCACATAGGCGGCCACCGGCGGGACCACCGCGGGAAGTTCGATGCCGAGTTCTTTCAGACGTGCCGAGATGCTCATGCCGCACCCTCCTCGAAATTGCGCGCCGCCTCGGCAGCCGCTGCCAGACCCGTGTTCTGCCCGGCAGCCTCTGCCGCCCCCACCGGTCGCTTGAAATAGGCGACGAGCCCGCCTTCGGGACCGGTGACGACCTGGACGAGCTCCCAGCCCTGCGCCCCCCAGTTGTTCAGGATCGCGGCCGTGTTGTGGATCAGCAGCGGCGTGGTCAGGTACTCCCACCGGGTCATGGCTCTCCTGAGTGATTCCTGGGCGTTTGCGCGCCACTCGTAGCGGGTCAGTTCCCTCTCAGGGAACTCCCCTAACATCAAGCGTATGCCCCAGAAGAATCGTTCGGTATCCGGCGCGCTCGGAGGTCTCGTCGGCCTCGTCGCCCTGAGTGCATCCGCCGGCGTCCTGATCACGGCCACGATCACCCCCGCCATCGCCGTCACCGGTGCCGCAGCCTCTCAGGCGATCGACCTGTTCGTCGGCCTTCCGGACTACCTCACGATCGATGAGCCCATGGCCCCCTCGACGATCTACTATCTGGATGCCGAGGGCAATGAGGTGGAGCTGGCGAGCTTCTACGACCAGAACCGCATGCCGATCACCTACGACCAGCTGTCGACCACGATGATCGACGCGATCCTCTCCAGTGAGGACAAGAACTTCTTCGAGCACGGCGGCATCAACCTCGGCGCGACCGCGAAGGCTGTCGTCGACAACCTCCGCAACACCTCTTCGCGCGGTGCTTCGACGATCACCCAGCAGTTCGTGAAGAACGTGCTGGTGCAGAAGTGCGAGCTCGATGTGCCGACGACGGACGAGGAGTACTTCGAGAAGATCGCCGAGTGCTGGCGCACCTACACCAACGCGAACGGCCAGGAGGGCATCCAGCGCAAGCTCCAGGAGATGCGCTACGCGCTGCAGATCGACAAGAACTACTCGAAGAACGACATCCTGCTCGGATACCTGAACATCACCAACTTCGGCGGCACGGTCTACGGCATCGAAGCCGCCGCGAACTACTACTTCGGCAAGACCACGCTGGACCTGACGATCGCCGAGGCCGCGACTCTCGCCGGCATCGTGCAGAACCCGAACACCTTCCGCATCGACCGGCCGGAAGGCTCGACGACCACCAAGGATGGCGAGCGCGTCAACGGCGTCGAGGACGGCTACGCCCTGGCGAAGGAACGTCGCAACTACGTCCTGGACCGCATGCTCGCCAATGGCAAGATCACCCAGGCCGAGTACGCCGAGGCCCTCGCCAGCGACATCGTCCCCGACATCCACGAGCCGATCAACGGCTGCGCCTCGGCCGGCGCGAACGCCTACTTCTGCCAGTACGTCAAGCGCATCATCGAGACGGATCCGGTCTTCGGCGCGACCCCTGCCGAGCGCAAAGAGAATCTGCGTCGCGGTGGCCTGAAGATCTACACCTCGCTGGATGCCAAGGTGCAGGCCGCCGGCGTCAAGGTCATGAAGGATCGCGTTCCGGTCTCGCGCACCGACATGAAGTTCGGCTCCGCCGCGGTGACGCTCGAAGTCGGCACGGGCCGCATCCTCGCGATGGTGCAGAACACCAAGTTCACCGAACGCGCCGACCAGGAGAATCTGCCCGGCTACACCAGCCTCGTCTACGCGGCTGACCAGCAGCACGGCGGTTCGAAGGGATTCTCGGTCGGTTCGACCTACAAGCTGTTCACCCTGCTCAGCTGGCTGGAGAACGGCCGCTCGGTCAACGAGGTGCTCAACGGCATCTCGCGCGTCTTCCCCACCTGGACCTGCCACGGCAACATAAACACCAACCGGACGAAGATCGGCAACTTCGCCGGCAACAAGGGCAAGGTCGACACGGTGA
Source organism: uncultured Microbacterium sp. (assembly GCA_964533745.1). GTDB lineage: Bacteria > Actinomycetota > Actinomycetes > Actinomycetales > Microbacteriaceae > Microbacterium. Next base: position 2,174 of record CAZHML010000096.1, on the reverse strand, counting down.
TGAGCTTCACCGCCTCGTCGCTGAACTCGGGCTTCTTCGCCATGGCGACCCAGATCGACCTCTGCGAGATCAATGACCTCGCAGACCGGATGGGCGTGCGCCTGGGCACGGGCGGCCGCGTCAACGAACAGAACGCCCTGGGCGACATCATCGGGACCAAGAACGTTCCCCCGATCGACATCGCGAGCGCCTATGCCACCGTGGCCAACAAGGGCGTGCACTGCACTCCGCGAGCGATCGACCGGATCGTCGGCCGCGACGGCACGGAGCTCCCGCTGCCCGAGCACACCTGCACCCCGGTCATCAGCCCCGAGGTCGCCGCCACGGCCGCGTACGCCTTCACCGGCGTCATCACCGGCGGCACCGGCACGGCGTCGCGACCCGGCGACGGGATCCCGCTGTTCGGCAAGACCGGCACGCACGAGCGCTTCCAGACGATGATGGTCGCCTCGTCCACGAAGACCACCACGGCGGTCTGGGTCGGCAACTCCATCGGCGACAAGTCGCTGTACGGACGCTCCTACAAGGGCACCGAGCTCTCGCAGCTGCGTCACGTGATCACCCGGGCAATCGTGAAGGCCGCAAACTCCGTCTACGGCGGCGGCAAGTTCCCCGCTCCGGACCCGCACCTGATCCGCACCGTCTACGCCGAGATCCCCGAGGTGATCGGTATGAACATCGACGAGGCCACCCTGGCACTCGAGGATGCGGGCTTCGTCATCAAGGTCGCCAAGAAGGCGGTCGACTCGGCACTGCCCGAGGGTCTGGTCGCACTGCAGAGCCCCGGCCCGGGCAAGTCGGTCGGCGGCCTCGAGGTGACGGTCTCGCTGAGCAACGGGATGGGTATCGAGATCCCGAACGTCACGGGAATGAACCCCACGGCCGCGAGAAACCACATCCTCTCGCGCGGGTTCACCAGCGTCACGATCGGCGAATGCACCGTCGATCTGGGTGCGCCCGTGGCCGGTGTCGCACATGGCACGAGTCCCGGCACGGGTGTCGTGATCCATCGCGACTCCCCCGTGCGCGTGCTCTACAACGCGCCCGTGTGTCCGTAGTGGCTTCCCCTGCCCGCGCCGCCCTCCTCGCGCTCGCCGCGACGGGGGCGGCTACGGCCGTGTGGGGGATCGGGATCGAACGACACCTCTACGCGCTGCGCGAGGTCTCGGTGCCTGCCCTGCCACCCGGGGTCGCGCCGCTGCGCATCCTGCACCTCTCGGATGCCCACATGGCCCCGTGGCAGCTGCGCAAGCAGCGGTGGATCGCGGCATTGGCCGGGCTGCGACCCGACCTGGTCGTCAACACCGGCGACAACCTCGGCCATCCGGAGGGCCTGGACGGCATCCGGCGCGCGCTGGCGCCGTTCGCGGGGGTTCCGGGCGTGTTCGTCTACGGCTCGAACGACAAGTGCGCCCCCGCGCCGCGCAATCCGTTCAGCTATTTCCGGAATCCTTCTTCGAGCTCTCGGGATGCCGGACCGGTGCTGGATACGGCGGCCATGGCACGCTTCTTCACAGCCGAACTCGGCTGGACCGATCTGAACAACACCGCGGTCGAGATGACGGTGGCCGGGCACGCACTTGAGCTCTTCGGGGTGGATGACGCGCACCGCGGGTGGGACGATCTCGAGGGCGTGGCGGAACGGTTGGCACGGCGCGGTCCTCGGCGTCGAGTGCCGGTGACACGAATCGGAGTCACGCACGCGCCATACCGGCGGGTGCTCGACCGCTTCGTCGAGCTGGGGGCGGACGCCGTCTTCGCCGGGCACACGCACGGCGGACAGGTGTGCGTGCCAGGGCTCGGTGCCCTGGTGGCCAACTGCGACATCCCGCTGCGGCAGGCGAAGGGGTTGAGCACCTGGGAGCACGCGGGACGCCGAGTGCCGCTGAACGTGAGTGCCGGGCTCGGCCACTCGATCTACGCACCGGTGCGCTTCGCGTGCCGCCCGGAAGCGACCCTGCTGACGCTGACCGCGCGGCCCTGAGGGAGCGCTGCGGGTTTCATCACCGCGCTCCCGAGGATGTAGACTCGGAGGGTTGCCACGGGGTGTGGCGCAGCTTGGTAGCGCGCTTCGTTCGGGACGAAGAGGCCGCAGGTTCAAATCCTGTCACCCCGACTCATGTGATGTCTCAGGGCATCGCGGACGGGTGAACCCACGGAAGTGTGGGTTCACC
>CAZHML010000095.1:0-4655 GCA_964533745.1 uncultured Microbacterium sp. | reverse complement strand
CCCCGACCACTGGTCGTTCATGCTCGGCGAGATCGCGCTGTGGAGCTTCGTCGTCGTCTTCATCTCGGGCACGTTCCTGACCTTCTTCTTCCAGGCCTCGATGGTGCCTACGCACTACACCGGGGCTTATCTTCCGATGCGCGGCGTGGAGATGTCGGCGGCCTTCGAATCGGCGCTGCGGATCTCCTTCGACATCCGTGGCGGGCTTCTGGTGCGCCAGATCCACCACTGGGCAGCCCTCGTGTTCATCGCCGGTATCGGCGTGCACATGCTGCGCGTCTTCTTCACCGGTGCCTTCCGCAAGCCCCGCGAGCTGAACTGGGTGATCGGCTACCTGCTGTTCATCCTGGCTCTCGCCGAGGGCTTCACCGGTTACTCGCTCCCAGATGACCTGCTCTCGGGCAATGGCCTGCGCATCATCGACGGCATGGTCAAGGGCATCCCGATAATCGGCACCTGGACCTCGTACCTGGTCTTCGGCGGCGAGTTCCCCGGCAGTGACATCGTCGGACGCCTCTACACCCTGCATATCCTGCTGCTGCCGCTGCTGGTGATCGCCTTCGTGGCCTTGCACCTGATGCTGATGGTGATCAATAAACATACGCAGTTCGCCGGCCCCGGCCGCACCAACGACAACGTCGTCGGATATCCGATGATGCCGGTGTACATGTCCAAGATGGGCGGGTACCTCTTCATCGTGTTCGGCACGATCGTGCTCATCGCAACCTTCTTCCAGATACTCCCCTTCTGGGAATACGGCCCCTACGACCCCGCGCCGATCTCGGCGGGCACGCAGCCGGACTGGTACATCGGCTTCGCCGACGGCGCGCTGCGCCTGGCCCCGTCGAACTGGGACATCGTGTTCCTGAACCGCACCTGGTCGTTCGGGATCATCGTGCCCGTGCTGATCCTGGTCCTGTTCCTCGTCGCGGTGGCGATCTACCCCTTCCTCGAGGCCTGGGTGACCGGCGACAAGCGCGAGCACCACATCGCCCAGCGCCCCCGCAACGCGGCTACCCGCACCGCGATCGGTGCCGCCGGCGTCGTGTTCTACGCGGTCCTGTGGGCGGCGGCATCCTCCGACCTCATCGCGACGCACTTCATGCTCACGATGGAGGGGGTCATCCTCTCCCTGCAGATCCTGCTGTTCCTCGGCCCGGTCCTGGCCTACTTCGTCACCAAGCGCATCTGCATCGCGCTGCAGAAGAAGGATCGCGAGATCGTGCTGCACGGCTACGAGTCGGGCCGCATCGTGCGCCTGGCCGGCGGTGAGTACATCGAGGTGCATCAGCCTGTCAACGTCTACGACCGCTGGAAGCTCCTCGACAATGAGCAGTACGAGCCGCTCGTGGTGCGCCCGAACGAGAAGGGGCGCATCCCCTGGACGCAGAACGTTCGCGCCTCGTTCTCGCGCTGGTTCTACGAGGACCGCCTGGTGCCGCTCACGCAGGCAGACATCGACGAGGCGGATGCGCACCACCACCACGCGGTGGAGCACGTCGACGAGACGACTCTGCCACGGGAGGTCGTCGAGCAGCATCGTGCGGCAGCCCAGATCAGTGAAGAGACCGTGTCGCGGATCGACGACGCGACCGTGCCGCGGGAAGTCGTCCAGCAGAACCGGTTCCTGATGGCAGAGGCCAAGCCGTCCGTCGATGAGGCGCGCAGTCGAATGGCCGCCATCGCGGAGCGCACCTCTGCCGGACATCAGGTCGCGACCGACGACGACCTCAAGCTCGTGCACGGCATCGGCCCCAAGATCTCGGATCTGCTGCACTCCCTCGGGATCACCAGCTTCGAGCAGATCGCCCGTTTCACCGTGGAGGACATCCAGACCGTGAGCACGGCGCTGGAGACCTTCCCCGACCGGATCGAGCGAGACGACTGGATGTCGAGCGCGCGCGAGCTGCACCGCGAGCACCACGGCGAAGACCCGCTCGCCTGAGCTTCCGCGCCCAACGTCGCACCAAGGGTGGTTTTCAGCGCCCGTAAGGACCGTTGTTTCGACGGAATCGGCCCGGTGCGGGGTGGCGTAGCCTGAGATCATGGATGCCGCAGAGTTCTTCGCCGCCAAGCTCGCCTTCGAGACCGACCCCAGTGATGTGCACGCCGCGCGCAAGGCCGGAGAGCCGCTCGTCGTGGTCGACGTGCGCTCGGACGAGGCCTGGGCGCAGGGGCGCGTCCGCGGTGCCGTGCACATGCACTACGGCGAGATCGCCACGCGCGCCCCGCGAGAGATCCCCCCAGACGCGCGGGTCGTGGTCTACTGCTGGAGCCCCGGATGCAACGCCGGCGCCAAGGGCGCTCAGGCCTTCGCCCTGCTCGGCTACGATGTGCGCGAGATGATCGGCGGATTCGAGTACTGGGTGCGCGAAGGCTATCCGGTCGAGGACGCCGACGGCATCCATCATCGCCCGATCGACCCGCTCACCGGCGTCCCCCGCGTCCGTACGCGCGCCTGAACCGCGCTGGGCGACCGCTCTCAGCTCTGATCTCACCTGAACGAGGAACAGACATTGGGATCGACCCCGTGCCCTACCTCAACAGCGAGGCACTACCCGGAGGTCAGAATCGTCATGCCTTCTCCACCAAGGTTCGCCGCAACGGTCTTCCCACCGTGGTACAAGACGTTCTTGGCGCACTCTTGGCCGACATAAGGGTGTGACCGTGGGAAAACCGAGGTCGAAGGGCAGGCCGTCGAGTCATACATGGCGGATATGATTCCGCGAGCGACCCGATCACCGTTGGCTTCCGTAAAGTACACAGAACCACCGCTATCGCCCTGCGCCGTGATCCAGGCTCCGGTAGTGCTCGACGCGTACACAACTGCTTTCAAAGTCTCGTCTTGGCGACCGACCGCGAGAGTGAGCTCTCCAGACTCGTGGAAGTCATTCGGAACGGCCGAGAGCTCGGAGATCCGCGCCTTGTCATCTGCGACCCTGCTCTCATCCCGCACACTGTAGAAGAACGTGATCTTGTCTCCCGTGTTCGAGGGAGGATACGCCTCTATCCATAGGCCGGGGAACTGTTCGGGGTGGCCTCGTACATAGTCCGTGACCTCTTTACCGGCACTGCACAACTCGAACAGTGAGTAGTCGGCAGGCACGAACTCGACCTGGTAGAACTTCTCAGCCTTCGCCAGAATCCCCCGTACCACGTCATCCGGCTCACCCTTCCAGTGGACGGTGATGGTTCTCTGCTCAAGATCCAGGAGGTGACCGGTGTACCCGGTAGGGGTGCGGCCCTCCGGCATCGTCTCGCAATCCTGCGCCGGATTGACAAACTCATGAAGCTCATCGGTCACAAGGTCGACTCTCTCGGCCGAAGGAAGCTCCGCAGGATACCCTTCGTCAACCTGGATGGGACCGTTTTCGAAGCTCTCGAGTTCCAGCCTCTTCTTGAGATCCTCTAAGGACTCGGTCTCTGAATCAGTCGGATCATCCTAGGAGCCTTGCGCTGTGGCCAGTGCGGCCGCAGGAGCGGAGAACACGAGGGCAGCGAGTACGATACCCACTGTCCCGATTCTCGTGAACGTCTTCAACATGATCGGCCTCCCCATTGAGCCGCATCGCGCTTATGCCGGAACTTACACCCGTAAGTCAGTCACGTCAACGACATCGCGTTTCACCAACGTCCCCCGCGTTCGCACGCGGACCTGAGCGAGCTCTCCCACGGAACCCTGAGAAGCGCTGGGCACCTGCTCAGCGGGCGAAGTGCCCGCGGTAGTACTCGTACACCCAGCCGACGATTGCCACGACGAACAGGGCCAGGCCGATGGGCAGCAGGAAGTGGCCGACGGCAAGACCCACCATGAAGACCGCCCCCGCGGCCGCGAGGGTGATCGGCCACCACGACCAGGGGCTGAACTCGCCGAGCTCGGGATCCCCGTCGTCGATCTCGGAGGTGAGAATGTCCTCGGGCAACTCCCCGCGCTGCGACTTGTACGTCTTCTGCAGGTAGAAGGCCACCAACGCACCCATCGCGGCGGTGAAGAAGAGAGCGATCGTCCCTACCCACTCGATCGGATCGTGGGCCGGCTTGCCCGCGTAGTGATCGAGAATGTTCCACCCGGTGTAGACCACGCCGAGGAGGAAGAAGAAGGCGCACAGGCCCCACCAGAGAAAGACGTTCAGGCGCATGGTCTTAGGTGACCTCTCCCTCGTGGACGGCGACCGGATGCTCAGCGGCCTCCGGATGGTTCAGGTCGAAGGCGGGACGCTCGCTGCGGATGCGCGGGATCGACGTGAAGTTGTGCCGCGGGGGCGGGCACGAGGTCGCCCACTCCAGCGAACCGCCGTAGCCCCAGGGGTCGTTGACGGTGACTCTCGGAGCCTTGCGTGCGGTGATCCACACGTTCAGGAAGAACGGCAGCATCGAGGCGGCCAGCAGGATCGCGCCTATCGTGGAGACCTGGTTCTGCCAGGTCCAGCCGTCGGCTGCCGAGTAGTCGGCGTAGCGGCGGACCATGCCGTCCACGCCCAGCCAGTGCTGGATGAGGAAGGTCATGTGGAAGCCGATGAACAGCATCCAGAAGTGGACGTAGCCCAAGCGCTCGTTGAGCATGCGCCCGGTCCACTTGGGCCACCAGAAGTAGAAGCCGGCGAACATCGCGAACACGACGGTGCCGAACACGACGTAGTGGAAGTGCGCGACGA
>CAZHML010000094.1:0-4835 GCA_964533745.1 uncultured Microbacterium sp. | reverse complement strand
CGTCGTGTCGGTCGGCCGCACGGGCCGGGCGACCCCCTTCGCTGTCATGGAGCCCGCGCATGTCGCAGGCAGCACCGTGCGGCAGGCGACCCTGCACAACCAGGACGTGGTGCGCGCCAAGGGCGTGCTCATCGGAGACATCGTCGTGCTGCGCAAGGCCGGCGACGTCATCCCCGAGGTGCTGGGGCCGGTCGTCGAACGCCGCGACGGCACCGAGCGCGAGTTCGTCATGCCCGAGAGCTGCCCCGTGTGCGGCACGCCGTTGCGGCCCATGAAGGAAGGCGACGTCGACCTCCGCTGCCCGAACGCGCGGTCCTGTCCCGCGCAGGTGCGCGGGCGCGTCGATCACATCGGCTCGCGGGGGGCGCTGGACATCGAGGCGCTGGGCGAGGTCACGGCGGCGGCTCTCACGCAGGCAGAGCCTCCCGCGGTGGCACCCCTGGAGACGGAGGCAGGCCTGTTCTCGCTGACCCTTGAGGATCTGGTGCCCGTATCCGTCGTCATGCGCGATGTGGAGACAGGTGAGCCGAGGGTCGATGAGGCGACCGGTGAGGTGGCGCGCCGATCTCCGTTCCAGAGGGTCGAAAACGCCTATCCGCCGGGGTGGGAGGAGCGCACACCAGCGGAGCGGAGGGCAGCGGGGATACGCAAGGACTTTCAGATCGTGCACCCTTCCGTCCAAGCCGTGACGCTGCTGGCCGAACTGGAGAAGGCCAAGACGAAGGACCTGTGGCGCCTTCTCGTGTCGCTCAACATCCGCCACGTCGGGCCGGTCGCCGCACGGGCGCTCGCGCAGTGGTTCGGATCGCTGGATGCGATCCGCCACGCCACGCGCGAGGAGCTCGCCGCGGTCGACGGGGTGGGCGAGATCATCGCCGACTCCGTGCGCGAGTGGTTCGAGGTCGATTGGCACCGCGAGATCGTCGAGCGATGGGCGGATGCCGGAGTGCGGTGGGCGACGCCCGGGCATCCGGGTCCGGGTGCCGCGGTCGCCGCGGGGGGAGTTCTCGAGGGGCTGACCGTGGTCGCGACCGGGACCCTGGAGGGCTACACCCGTGAGGGCGCGCAGGAGGCGATCATCGCCGCGGGCGGCAAAGCGGCATCCAGCGTGTCGAAGAAGACCGATTTCGTCGCCGCGGGGCCGGGCGCGGGCTCGAAGCTCGCGAAGGCCGAGGAGCTCGGCATCCGGATCCTGGATGCCGAGCAGTTCCGGATCCTGGTGACCGAGGGGCCGGATGCGCTCTTCCCGCCGGATGCCGAGGCGATCGCTGATCCTGGGAACGGAGAGGAGGGGTCGCCGTGAGCGAGTGGCTCTACCGCATCGTCCCCGCCCGTGCGGGCATGCCGGATGCGCCGACCACCGAGGAGTCCGCGGCGGTGAGCGCGCACTTCCAGTACCTCGTCGCGCTGCACGAGCAAGGGATCGTGCACCTGGCCGGGCGCACGCAGGAGGAGGCGACGTTCGGCATCGTGATCTTCCACGCCGCCGACGAGAGCGCGGCGCGCGCTCTGATGGAGGCCGACCCGGCGGTGGAGCGGGGCGTCTTCATCGCAGAGCTGCATCCCTTCGCCACCGCGCTCCCGCCGACCACGCGATAGTCCTCGACAGGTCCGCGGCATCTGGCTGACCGGAATGGTGCCGCCCGTGCGCACGGCCTCGGACCGGACGTGCGAGACGTCGAGGCGGGGATCCGGTGCTCCGTGGTGTCACAGGGCGCGCTCAGGACCGCGTGCGCGGCGCGAAGGAAGCAGACTCAGCCCGCCCAGGCCAGCCGATAGTCACTGGGCGAGATGTGCAGGTGGCGGTGGAAGGCGGCGCGCAGGCCCGCGGCCGTGGTGAACCCGCATCGGGTCGCGATCGTCTCGACGGTGAGGTCGCTGCTCTCCAGGAACTCCTGTGCCCGTCGAAGACGATGACGCACGAGCCATGCGCCGGGCGACTGCCCGTAGGCGTCGAGGAATCGCCGGGTGAGCTGGCGTTCGCTGAGGTGGGCGCGGGCGGCCAGGTCGCGCAGCCGGAGGGGTTCGTCGAGGTGCCCCAGCACCCACGCGGCGATCTCCGACAGGGCTGTCCCGTCGTGCGGCTGCACGGGGGCGAGCATGAACTGCGACTGGTCGGCAGTGCGATGGGGTGGTGCCACCAGGCGCCGGGCGAGGGCATTGGCAACGGTGGTGCCGTGATCCTGCCGGACCAGCTCGAGGCACAGGTCGATGGCCGCCGCGGTGCCGGCGGAGGTGTGGATGCCCTCGTCCTCGGCATAGATGACGGCAGCGTCCACCGCGACGCGGGGGAACCGGCGGGCGAGCTCTTCGGCGTGCATCCAGTGGGTCGTGGCGCGGCGCCCGTCGAGGAGCCCCGCCTCTGCGAGCACGAAGGCGCCGGAGCAGATCGATGCGATCCTCGCTCCGCGCCGATGCGCCTCGCGCACCGCTTCCACGAGCGCGGCCGGCTGACGCTCGTGGACGTTCGTGCAGGCGGGGACGATCACGGTGTCGGCCGTGACCAGATCCTCCAGCGACCCTGCCGCGCGCGCGACGAAGCCGCCGGCGACGACCGTGTCGGGCTCGCTCGCGTGCAGGCCGAACCCGTACCAGGGATCCGACAGCTCGGGCCGGTCGATCCCGAACACCTCGCAGGGCACGGCGAGCTCGAAGATCGGCGTGCCCTGCGTGATGGCGACGGCGACCCGATGTACGTCTGTTCTCTTGCGCATGACGTCTATCATGACACTCGACTGGGCGCGCGCCCAGCGGTGGAATAAGGAGGTGCCTTCTGATTCCACGTCCCGCACCGCGACATCCGAGCCTGCCCCGACGATCGGGCTCACCCAGGGAGTCGCGCTGTACGTGTGCGCGATCCTCGGCGCCGGGGTGCTCGTTCTGCCGGGCCAGGCGGCATCCCTGGCGGGCCCCGCCTCGCTGTTGGCGTGGGCCTTCTGCGCTGTACTGGGCGTCCCGCTGGCGTTCACCTTCGCGCTGCTGGCGTCCCGTCACCCCGACGCCGGCGGCGTGGCGACCTACGCCGCCCGCGCGTTCGGGGCCTCTGCGGGGGGTGTCACCGGGTGGTGGTTCTTCATCGCCGGCTCGATCGGGCAGACCATCGTCCCCCTCACAGCCGGGTACTACGTCGCCGCGGCGCTGGGCATCGGACAGCAGTGGGCGCCCGTGTTCGCGGCAGGGGTGCTCGGCGTCGCCGTGCTCGCGAACGTCTCCGGCGTCAAGGTCAGTGCACGCGTTCAGATCGCGCTCGCGTCGGGTGTCGCGGTGATCCTCATCGCGGTGATCCTCGTCGCCCTTCCGCAGATCAGCATCGAGGAGTTCACGCCTTTCGCACCGCACGGGATCACCGGCATCGGGCGGGCCGTCATCGTGCTGTTCTTCGCCTTCGCCGGCTGGGAGGCAATCGCCCACCTCTCCGCGGAGTTCCGCGACGTCCGGCGCACCCTTCCGCGTGCGACCCTGCTCACGATCCTCATCGTCACGACCCTCTATCTCGGCATCGCCCTCGCCGTGGTCGGCACCGCCAGCTACGGAACGCGTGCGCTCGACCGGATCTCCCTCGGCCTCATCATCGAGGACGGCCTCGGCCTCTCCGCCGTCGCCGTGGTCGCCGTCGCCGCTGTCGTGATCTGCCTGGGCACCACCAACGCCTTCGTCGCCTCCGTCTCCCGCCTCGGGTTCGCACTCGGCCGCGACGGCTGGGCACCCCGGTTCCTCGCCCGTCGCAATGCACACGGCGTCCCGCGCAACGCCGTCCTGGCCGTCGCGGCGATCGGTGCGACCGGGCTCGCGGGCGCTGTGCTCTTCGACTGGGGCACGGAGGACATCGTCTTCATCCCCTCCGTTCTGGTCCTGGCCACCTATCTGCTGGGGTCGGCGGCGGCGATGCGCCTCTTTCGCGGTGCGCCCCGCCTCCTCGCGCTCTCTGCCGTCATCCTGCTGTCGATCACCGTGCCGTTCGCGGGCTGGCACCTGCTCCTCCCGCCGATCGTCGCGGTACTGGTGCTGCTGCTGCGTCATCGACCCCGCCGCAGACCACCGACGTCCGCTTCGCCGTCCGAAGCCCATGACACCGAAAAGACGGGCGTCGCGGCGAACTAGACTGGGCGGGTGTCTGAAATCACCCCCGATCTCGTGCGCCATCTGGGCGCCCTCGCGCGCATCCAGCTCAGCGACGAGGAGGTGGAAAGACTCACCGGCCAGCTCGACGTGATCGTCGACAACATCGCGAAGGTCTCCGAGGTCGCGACTCCGGATGTCGCCGCGACGAGCCACCCCATCCCGCTGCACAACGTGTTCCGGCCCGATGAGGTCGGCACACCGCTCACCCTCGAGCAGGTGCTGCAGAACGCCCCGGATGCCGCGGACGGCCGCTTCCGCGTGACGGCGATCCTCGGGGAGGAGCAGTGAGCGAGATCATCCGCTGGACCGCCGCCCAGCTCGCCGAGCGCATCGCGGCGGGAGATGTCTCGAGCCGTGAGGCGACGCAGGCGCACCTGGACCGCATCGCCGCGGTCGACGGCGACGTGCATGCCTTCCTGCACGTCAACGAGGGTGCCCTCGCCGGCGCCGACGAGGTCGACCGACGCCGTGCCGCGGGCGAGGACCTCGGCCCGGTCGCCGGCGTGCCGCTCGCGATCAAGGACGTGCTCGTCACCAAGGATCAGCCGACGACCAGCGGATCCCGGATCCTCGAGGGCTACCGCTCGCCCTACGACGCGACGGTCGTCGCGCGCTCGCGCGCCGCCGGGCTGATCCCGCTCGGCAAGACGAACATGGACGAGTTCGCGATGGGATCGTCGACCGAGCACTCCGCCTACGGCCCCACCCGTAAC
>CAZHML010000093.1:0-4981 GCA_964533745.1 uncultured Microbacterium sp. | reverse complement strand
ACATGCCCATGCAACCCTCGTCGAAGACGCCGATGATGGCCTTCTCTTCGCGCAGTTGCACGGCCAGTGCCTCGCCGAGCTGCTTCTCCGGGCTGTCGGGCAGCTCCGGAAGCGCACGCACATGCGAGCCGTCGTGGGTGATCGTGCCGGTCTCGATCCATTCTCGGATGCCGTCGCGGAACCACTCGTCGGTGAAGTCGACCGACCAGATCGTCGAGTACGGCGTGCCCATCTTCGTCAGACCCGCGTTGAGCCCGAGCAGACCCACGAGCCCCGGCCAGTCGCCGGCGAAGTTCGCCACGGTGAGGATGGGGCCACGGTGGTCGCGCAGACCCGCCAGCACGTGGTGCGAGTACTGCCAGACGGCCTCGGCGACGATGAGCGGCGCGTCGGCGGGGATGGTCGTGAAGACATCGAGACCCATCCGCTGGCTGGAGATGAAGCCGTGGCCGGTGGCGGGGTCGACGTCGTTGGCCCGCACGACGCTCCAGCCGAGGTCCTTCAGAACGCCGGTGACCGCGGCCTCGAGTGCGACCTGCGTCGGCCAGCCGGCGCTGTTCGCCGACTCGCGCAGATCACCGGAGGCGATGAGATAGGCGGTCTTCGGCGCGGCTGCCGGCCGGGATGAGACGGCGGGGAATGCGTAGCTCATGGTGTCTCCGATGTGCGGTCGTGGTCGTGGGGGATCGCGATCGAGCGGCTCTGGTCGGCTGTGAGGCGGATGTCGCGGGCGATCGCGGTGCCGTGCAGAAGCAGCCCCTCGGCGTGCAGCTCACCGCCGTGGACGTGCAGAGTGAGCGCCGCGTCGTCGATCTCGACGCTGCCCCACGCGGTGGCGGTGGTGAACAGGAAGCTGTGCGTCGTGCCGGGCGTCACCGGGGCGAAGGAGAGGATGCCGGTCGGCGCGTCCCACTGCGCGCCGCTCGCGGCGATGAGCAGTGCCCAGGACGCGAGCGACCGCGCGTAGTGATTGCCGCACTCGATCTCGTTCCAGGGACTGCGGTGGCGGCCGTCGTAGCGAGCCCGCAGGGTGCTCTCGATCCGCAGCGCCTCCTCGTAGCGGCCGGCGAACAGCAAGGATGCGGCGACCTGGTGCTCGACCCCGGTCCACACTTCATCGGAGTAGACGAAGGGGATGACCGGACGCCCGCCGTGCGGCCACGAGGCCAGCAGCAGTCCCCCCTCTTCGTTCAGCGCATAGACGCGCTGGGTGCTCTCGTGGCGGGTGAGGTCTGCGCGGTGATTGTGCACGGCGATGGCCTCGAGCGCCGAGACGACGTGCTCGCGCGGCAGGAGGTAGCCGAGCCCGCCGAGGAAGGCGTGGAACTGCCCGAGCAGCTGGTCCGAGAGCACGCCTTCGCCGTACTGATAGCGATGCTCGTCGGGATCGGCGATGACCTGGCGGTAGAACTCGCCGTTCCACAGCACCCGGTCCATCATCGAGGCCGCGAGGTCCGCGCGCTCGGTCCAGTCCCGGGCACGCTCGGTCTCACCGAAGTGCTCAGCCATCCGGGCACCCGCCCGCAGGGCCGCGAGGAAGAAGGAGTTCGCAAGCGGATCGATCCCGTGGAACTCGATGTCGTAGGTGTTGTGCAGCGATCCATCCAGCAGCCCGTCACCGTCGCGATCCCACTCGCGGATCGCGTGGTCGAGGGTGCGCACGGCCGCCGGCCACAGCTCGGCGAGGAACTCGTCGTCACCGCTGAAACGCCACTCGCGGTGCAGGCGCAAGAAGGTTCCGAGCTGCCCGTCGACGGCGGGGCCCATGAACCAGGCGGGGCCGCCGAAGACCCGGTTTCCGCGGAATCTCTGCGCGCCGTCATCCGCCGTCTCCAAGAGGAACTCCGCCCGCCGCGCGCTGCGCTCGAGCGAGGGGAAGAGCCACGCCGCGGTCTGCGCGTAGGACCAGACGTGCGTGCAGGTGCCCTCACAGGAGCCGCCGTGGTCGAAGGAGCCCTCCCAGGCGCAGAAGACGGGGCCTTCGCCGAGCTCGGGGTTCGGCGACTCCACGACGAAGCAGGTGGTGGAGCGGAGCGCGGCGATGTTCGCGCCGATCGCGTCGGCGAAGACGGGATCGAGGCTCCCGCCGTAGAGCGCCTCGACGAAGCGATCGGTGCTCTGTTCGAGTGCGGGGAGCCCGTGATGCAGCGCGGATGCCGCCGCCCAGGCATCCGGCCACAGCGTCGCGTAGTGATTGCGCACGACGGCGGGCTCCTTGGAGGGGTCGCCGGGAACGATGTGGCCGCGCCAGGCGCGATGCCGGTTCGGGAAGCTCCACGCGAGCACGAACTCGAAATCGCGCGCCTCCCCGGGCGACAGCGTGTGCACGATGCCGAGCGAGCCCGTGCGGACGCGGGGGAGCCGGGAGGCGAACATCTCGGCCTCGGTGAGATCCCCCGACTCATCCAGCTCGGCGAACAGCCCGCGGGGCCGGTCCTCGAGCGTGAGGCGCGGCTCCGGGTCGAGCAGCCCGTCTGCGGTGAGGTCGTTCCAGAACAGGCGCGCGCCGTCGGGCCAGTATCCGGTGACCCACCGCGGCTTCGCGGTGACCGAGGCGTCGCTCGTCGTGAGGCTCAGCGTGCCGTATCCCGGATCGTCCTCGGGCAGGTCCACACCGAAGTCGAGGCCCCGGATGCCGTCCTCCTCGCGCCAGCGCACCGTCTGCACCGCGCGCATCCCCCACGGCCCCTCGCCACGGCCCGCGGTGTGCGAGACGCTGCCGACGACGGTGACGGCCACCGGCGCGGATCCCGGATTCGTGACGCGGTAGCGCAGCACGGCCGCGGGCATCCCCGAGGCATCCGCATCGAGCGGGACGAGGGGGGTGAAGGCGCGCAGCGACACGTCGACCGGAAGCTCCTCGTCGTGGAAGTCGATGTCGACGACCGGGTACTCGCCGTGCAGGGTGGCACCGGCCAGGCGCGGGAGTCCGAGCAGCCGGTCGAAGGGATATCCGGCGTCGGCATCGTGACGCCCGGTCGGACGCGCCTCGAGCACGCGGCTGATCGTCTGCCCGCCCTCGGGCGCGGCGTGAACGGCGAAGAAGGAGTGCGGATTGTGCCTGCCCTTGTCGGGCAGGTTCTCGAGCTCCCAGTCACGCAGCTCCCCGCGCGCACCGAGCGACACATTGCCGGTGCCGATGCCGCCGAGCAGAAAGGCGGTGGCCTCGGAGCCGTGCGGGATGCCGCGAGCGCGGCGCGGAGGTGTCACGGCGAGTCCCCGCGCTGCTCAGCGGCCAGTTCGTGCACGACATCGCGGCTGCCCGCGTAAAGACGCAGGTAGCGATCGAAGAGCACGTCATAGCGCTCGCGCAGCGCCAGATCCGGGGTGATGGTCTCTGCGACCGGGTTCCAGGATTCGATCGCGGGCTTGGCGCCCTCCGGCGCGATCGCTGAGGCCGCAAGGAAAGCGGCACCGTAGCTGGCGCCGATGGTCGTCGCAGGGATCTCTTGCACGAGGCCCGTGACATCCGAGACGATCTGCGGCCAGAGCCGCCCTTGAGTGCCGCCGCCGACCGCGACGATCCGGCGGATGTCGGCACCCGCCTCGCGCATCGTCTCGACGTTGTGACGGACGCCCAGGGCCGTCGCCTCCAACGCCGCGCGATACAGGTCGCCGCGTCCGTGTTCCAGGGTGAGCCCGGCGATGACACCGCGGGCATCCGGATCCTGAATCGGAGTGCGCTCGCCGGCGAAGTAGGGCAGGATGAGCAGCCCCTTCGCCCCGGGGCCTGAGGCCTCGGCCTCACTCAGCAACTGGGGGTAGTCGGCCGAAGCGATCTTCGCGATCCATGCCGTCAGGGCACCCGAGGTCGACAGGCCCCCCGCGAGATTGCGCGTCCCGGCGAAGGCCCCGGCGGTGGTCCACATCGAGGGGGTGCGCAGGGTCTGCGTGCCCGTCGAGACGAGGAACATCGTCGTGCCGTACATCAGCATCAGATCGCCGACGCCGTGCGCCCCCGCGCTCACCGCCTCGGTCCAGGCGTCGATCGTGCCGGCGATCACCGGGGTCCCCTCGGGGATGCCGGTGAGGGCAGCCGCGGCCGCGGTGACGGTACCGGCGATATCGCCCGCCCAGCACAGCGACGGCGGCTCGAGCGACGCGGCGTACTCCTGCCACCACGGTTCGTGCCAGCGCTCGGCCTCGATGTCATAGAGCGGCCAGCACTGGCTCGCGGACTGGTGATCGAGCGCATAGGCACCGGTGAGGTTGCGCAGCAGCCACGAGGCGGGCATGAACAGACGCCGGGCATCAGCCCAGACGGACGGCTCCTCCTCGGCAACCCAGGCGATCTTGGCACCCGCGGCTTGAGAGGTCAGCGACGAGCCGCCCACGCGAACGATCTCGTCGTTGCCGAGCTCGGCCGTCATCCGCTCGATCTGCGCCTGCGCGCGGGTGTCGACGCCGTAGAGGATCGCCGGGCGCACGGGGCGGTCGTTCTCATCGGCCAGCAGGACGCAGGGACCCATACCGCTCACGCCGACGGCCACGACCTCGGCATCGGTCCCTGAGCCCGTCGAAGAGTGTCCGTCCAGCAGCTCCCGCGCGATGGCGACGAACTCCTCCCACCAGACGTCGGCGTCCATCTCGACCCAACCGGTGCGAGGTCTGGAGACGTCGTGCATCCTGCTCGTCGAAGCAAGGATCGTGCCGTCTTCGGAGACGAGTACACCCTTGGTGCTGGAGGTGCCGATGTCGACCCCGAGCGTGCAACGCATGGAGATCCTTTCATCGTTATGGTGCTGGAGCGATTTTACGCGAAATCGATTTCACAACGCAAGGCGTGCTTTGTGCGGGAACGGTCCCACCGTAACGCCGCGCGCGCTCAGTCGCGGGGGGATGCCGCGAGCTGAACCTCGTTGCGCAACACCACCGTGCGGGCGGGCTGCACATCCCCCGCGATCCGCTCCAGCAACATTCTCGCCGCCGTGACTCCCATGTGCCGGGCGGGCAGCCGCACGACCGTGACCGCACTCGGCGA
>CAZHML010000092.1:0-5576 GCA_964533745.1 uncultured Microbacterium sp. | reverse complement strand
ACATCTGCTTCATCCCCGACGGCGACACGCGCGGCTGGCTCGCCGAGAAGGTCGGTGCCGAGCAGGGTGAGATCCTCGACCGCTCCGGCACCGTGATCGGCACGCACGAGGGGGCGCACGCCTTCACGGTCGGGCAGCGCCGCGGGCTGCACCTCGGCATCCCCGCGGATGACGGTAAGCCGCGTTTCGTCCTCGAGGTGCGTCCGGTGTCGAACACTGTCGTGGTCGGGCCGAAGGAGGCGCTCGCGATCGCCGAGATCGCGGGGGAGCGGTTCTCGTGGGCGGGCGCGCCGCCCGCGGCATCCGAGTTCGCCTGCGAGGTGCAGATCCGGGCGCACGCCGATCCCGTGCCCGCGACCGCGATCGTGACTGCGGACGCCGTCACCGTCGTCCCCGATGCGCCCCTGGACGGCGTTGCCCCCGGCCAGACCGCCGTGCTCTACCTCGGCACCCGGGTGCTCGGCCAGTTCACGATCGACCGTACGGTCTCTGCCGTTCCCGCGACGGCCCCCGCATAGCAGCCCGAGCGTGGCCGATTCGAGATGCGCGGGATGCGCCGGGAACGGCATAATGTGATGTATCAGGCTCATCACCGGAAGTCCATAGCTACAGTTCGGTGCGCCACCACCCCTATCAAAGGAAACCTCCAATGAAGACACGCAGAGTACTGGCTTCGCTTGCCACCGGTGCTGCAGCGCTGCTTACCCTCACCGGGTGTATCTCTTTCGACCTCGGTGTCTCGGTCAACGCCGACTCCACGGCGAGTTTCACCGCTTCGGTCTCTTACGACAAGGAGAAGATCGCTCCGCTTCTGGCCGCGACTGGGCAGGAGATCCCGAACCTCTGCGACTTCCTCAAGGATCAGCAGTCTGAGTCCGTCGACAGCGCGGAGGTCACCCAGGAGTGGAGTGAGACGGACAAGGCCTGCGTGCAGACCATCAAGTCCACTCGCAGCTACGCCTTTGACGAGAATGGCCTGAAGGATTCCGATCTCGAGGATTCAGGCCCCGCCGCTGGCCTGCAGATCGTAAGGGTGGGCGACCAGGCGAAGGTCACCTTCGACACCAGCTCGCTGACCTCGGGCCTGGAGGGTGAGGGCGGCGGCCAGTTCAGCTGGGACATGATCCTCACCGGGTTCGACCTGCACGTCACCTTCCCCGGTGCCGTGTCGGAGGCGAGCCACGACGGAAAGCTCTCGGACGGCAACCGCACCGTGAGCTGGGACATTGCCGCTCTGAAGGCATCGGCTGCCTCGTCGAGCAGCCTGACCGCAACAGGGTCGCTGGTGGAGTCGGCCGGAGGAGGCGGGCTCGTCATGATCATCGCGATCATCTTGGGCGTTCTCGTCGTCGGTGGTGCCGTTGCCTTCCTGCTGCTGCGCGGGCGTCGCTCCGGTGCGGCGCTGCAGAGCGCGGCGGCGGCTCCGGGCACGGTGGTTGACCCTGCGCCGGGAGCGCCGGCGGAGACTGACCCCCAGGGCTGAGCGAAACGCAGTCAGGGCCGGTGCGCGATCTTGCGCATCGGCCCTGACTCTTTGTGCGTGCAGGCCACCCTGGCGGTGCGGATACCGGCGTCTGGTTGTGTCGCAGTCGCGGGTGTGTCCTGCGCCGTGCCCTGGGTTCGGCGTTTTCGCACCTCGCGCAGCACGATCTGCTCGGGGCACACGGTCGAAAGGAAGTCGCCGACCGAGAGGGCCAGCCGATCTTGCGCGAGCGAGTACAGGATGCGGTTCGCGTCGCGCCGCTCGGTGACCAGGCCTGCCTGGCGCAGCAGGCCGAGGTGTCGCGAGATCGTCGGACCCGTCGCGGTGAACCGCGCGGCGATCTCGCCCGCGGCCAGCTCGCCATCCTTGAGGTCCTGCAGGATCTGCCGCCTGGTCGGGTGGGCGAGGGCAGTGAACACGTCCGACATCCCGTCTGTCATATTTGCAATTTAGCACAATAGCTAGATAGCGTGTAACCTCAACACGGCAGATCCCGGACGAACAGAGGAGCACCGTCATGCGCACAGCGATCACCGGAGGCACCGGCTTCGTCGGCCGCAACCTCGCCGCGTCGCTCGATCCCGACGACACCGTTGTCGTCTCGCGCAGGACCGGCATCCCGATCGGCGATGTCGACGCCCTGACCGCCGCGTTCACCGGGTGCGAGGTCGTCGTGCACTGCGCGGGGATCAACCGCGAGATCGGGGATCAGACCTTCGCGCGCGTGCACATCGAGGGCACCCGGGCCGTTGTCGAGGCCGCGCGGCAGGCAGGCGTCCAGCGGATCGTGATGGTGAGCTTCCTGCGTGCGCGACCCGATTGCGGCTCGGGATACCACGAGACGAAATGGGCCGCTGAGGAGATGATCCGTCAGTCGGGCATCCCGCACACGATCCTGAAGTGCGGGATGATCTACGGCCCGGGCGACCACATGATCGACCACGTCACAAAAGCCGTGCGCACCCTGCCGGTCTTCGGCACGGTCGGTTTCCGTGAGCGCACGGTGCGGCCCGTGCCGATCGAGGATGTGGTCGACGTGCTGCTCGCCGCGATCGAAGGACGGGTGCCCGAGCCGACGGTGGCGGTGATGGGCGCAGAGGAGCTGGAACTGGGCCAGGCGGTCCGACGGATCGCCCGCGTCGCCGGTCGCAGGCCTGTCTACGTCCCCTTGCCGGTCTGGGCGATCCGCGCGCTCGCGCAGGTGACGGAGTGGGCGATGGTGACGCCGTTGGTCGCTAAGGCGCAGGCTCGGATGCTGGGCGAAGGCGTCAGCGAGGCCGCCCCTCCTGCCCCCGAGCTTCCGCCGGACCTCCGTCCGACGCGGACCTTCGACGAGGACCGGATCCGCAGGGCGCTTCCCGCCGGTCGCTTCACCCGCGACGATCTGCGCGCCTGCCGGGCGATGCGGGCATGGCGGGGTCGCCGGCGCGCGCTGCGCCTGTGACCATCCGTCAGCGGCTGAGCAGCTCGATCGCGGCCATCGCCGCGTTGTGGCCGCCGATGCCGCTGACCGCGCCGCCGCGACGGGCTCCCGATCCGCAGACCAGCACGTTCGGGTGCGCGGTTGCGACGCCCCAACGCTGGGCCGGAGTGTCCAGCGGCTCGTCATCCGCCGCCCACGGCCACGACAGCGTGCCGTGGAAGATGTCGCCGCCGCTCATGCCGAGCGAGGCTTCGAGGTCGGCGGTCGTGCGCGCCTCGACGCACGACGAGCCGTCGGGTGCCGTATAGAGGCAGTCCGAGAGGGGTTCGGCCAGGACGGAGTCGAGCGATCGCTGCGCGGCGGCGAGCAACTCCTCGCGCGAGATCGCGCCATCCGCGACGAGCCGGTGCGGCATGTGCAGCCCGAACAGGGTGAGCGTCTGTGCACCCTCCGCGTGCAGCTGGGGACCGAGGATCGAGGGATCGGTGAGGGAGTGGCAGTAGATCTCGGCGGGCAAGGGGTCCGGGATGCTGCCGCTCTCCGCCGAGCGATAGGCGTCGTCCAGTTGCGTCATCGTCTCGTTGATGTGGAAGGTGCCCGCGAAGGCCGCACGCGGGTCGACGCTCTCATCGCGCAGGCGCGGGAGCCGGCGCAGCAGCATGTTGACCTTGAGCTGCGCACCTTCGGGGCGGATGACGCCCTCGTCTGTTGACACGCCGGCGGCGGGGGCGGGATCCGCACCGCCCGCCGCGAGCAGCCCTGCGAGCACGGCAGGAGTGACGCCGCTGAGCACGAGCCGGCCGTGCAGCTGCTCGCCGCTGGCAAGGCTGACCTCGCCTTCGGGCGTGACTGAGACGACCTCGGCTCGCGTGCGGAGCTCGGCTCCGGCATCCCGTGCCGCACGCTCGAGCTCTGCGCTGATCCGTCCCATGCCGCCCACCGGCACGTCCCAGTCACCCGTTCCGCCGCCGATCACGTGGTACAGGAAGCAGCGGTTCTGACGCAGGCTCTCGTCGTCGGCGCTGGCGAAAGTGCCGATCAGACCGTCGGTGAGCAGGATCCCGCGAGCGATGTCGCTGTCGACCGAGGCACGCAGCAGGTCGCCCAGGGGCTCTTCGGCGAGGGCGGCGAACAGGGCGTCGTCGGCGATCATCTCGCGCGCTGCGGAACGGCGTCGCAGCGGCTCGGTGACAGTGGGAAAGAGTCGCCGGGCGACCGGGGCGATCCGCTCGCCGAAGGCGGTGAAGCGCTCGGCCTCGTGCGGCAGGCCGGTCGTGCGCAGGAAGGATGCTGCGGTGCCGACGGGATCCTCGTTGTCGACGAGGATCCCGCGCGCGGGGTCGGTCGGATCGGGGGTGTAGGACGAATAGCGCCGTCGGCGCAGCTCGATCCGCAGTCCCAGGTCGTCGATCACGCGCTGCGGCAGCAGGCTCACCAGGTACGAGTAGCGCGAGAGGCGCGCGGCGACGCCGGGCCAGGGCTCTTCCGAGACGGCCGCGCCGCCGAGGTGGTCCAGGCGCTCGCACACAGCCACGCGGAAACCGGCACCGGCGAGGTAGGCCGCGGCGACCAGGGCGTTGTGCCCGCCGCCGACGATCACGACATCGTGACTGCTCATGATCCGACGATACGGGATGTCGCGCCCCGCTCGTAGACTCGTGGGGTGCAGATCTCACTGGACGATGCTCGCGCTGAGGCGGCGGAGCTGACCGAGCGCATCCTCGATGCGAAGGAGGCCTACTACGGCCGCGACGCCTCGCTCGTCGACGATGCCACCTACGACGGCTGGATGCGGCGGCTCGAAGAACTCGAACGCCTGCATCCGGAGCTGGCCGGACAGGACTCGCCCACGCGGCAGGTGGGGGCGGCGCAGTCCACCGGGCTTGCGACCATCGAGCACGCCGAGCGGATGCTGAGCCTCGACAACGTCTTCTCCCTGGACGAGCTGCGCGAGTGGGCGGCGAAGACCCAGGCGGCCGCCGGGCGCGAGGTCGCCTGGCTCACCGAGCTCAAGATCGACGGGCTCGCCATCAATCTGCGCTACGAGTACGGTGTGCTCACCTCCGCCGCGACGCGCGGCGACGGACGGGTCGGCGAGGTCGTCACCGAGAACGCACTGCGGCTGGCCGAGATCCCCGAGCGGCTGAGCGGCGAGGGGCATCCCGCGCGGGTCGAAGTGCGCGGCGAGGTGTTCATCCCGGTCGCGGCCTTCGAGCGGCTGAACGCGAAGCAGGCCGAGTTCCGCGAGCGCGCTCTCGAGGAGTCGCGGGAACGACACGAGGCGCGGGCCGCGGGGGGACGTGAGTTCGACGAGGAGAAGGCGCGCGTCTCGGCGGCTCGGCGCTTCCCGGCGTTCGCCAACCCGCGCAATGCCGCCAGCGGAGGGCTCCGCCAGCAGCTCGACAAGAAGCAGGGACTCGACCTCGAGGCGGGGCTGGAGCGCATCGCCTCGCTCTCGATGTACGTGCACGGGATCGGCGCGTGGGAGAACCCGCCGGTCGCGGCCCAGAGCGAGATCTACGCCCTGCTCGCCGGCTGGGGCCTGCCGACGAGCCCCGCCACGCGCGTGTGCCGGGGCATCGACGACATCGTGCCGGTGCTCGCCGTAGTGCTCGACGAAGGCGACGACCTCGTCGATGCCCCGGCACACGCGCGTGGCGGGGCTCGTCG
>CAZHML010000091.1:0-5599 GCA_964533745.1 uncultured Microbacterium sp. | reverse complement strand
TGCGTATGGTGCTCGTCGACCCCAAACGCGTCGAACTCACCGTGTACCAGGGTGTGCCGCACCTGATCACCCCCATCATCACGAACCCGAAGAAGGCGGCCGAGGCGCTGCAGTGGGTCGTCAAAGAGATGGACATGCGCTATGACGACCTCGCATCGTTCGGCTTCCGTCACATCGACGACTTCAACCGCGCGGTCAGGGCCGGTGAGGTGCAGCTCCCGGTCGGCAGTGAGCGCGTGCTCAAGCCCTATCCCTACCTGCTCGTCGTCGTCGACGAGCTCGCCGACCTGATGATGATCGCGCCGCGCGATGTCGAGGACTCGATCGTGCGGATCACCCAGCTCGCCCGGGCATCCGGCATCCATCTGGTGCTGGCGACCCAGCGGCCCTCGGTCGACGTCGTCACGGGCCTCATCAAGGCGAACGTGCCCTCGCGGCTGGCGTTCGCGGTCACGAGCGTCACCGACTCGCGCGTCATCCTCGACCAGCCGGGGGCCGACCGCCTCGTCGGGCAGGGGGATGCCCTGTTCCTGCCGATGGGTGCCTCGAAGGCGATCCGCGTGCAGGGCGCCTGGGTGAGCGAGGGCGAGGTCGACAAGGTCGTGGGGCACGTGACGCGTCAAGCGCGCCCGGAGTACCGGGATGACGTGCAGGCCGCCGCCGCGCGGAAGGAGATCGATGCCGACATCGGTGACGACCTCGAGCTACTGCTGGCGGCTGCCGAACTGGTCGTCTCGACCCAGTTCGGCTCGACCTCGATGCTGCAGCGCAAGCTCCGCGTCGGCTTCGCCAAGGCCGGGCGCCTGATGGACCTGCTGGAGTCGCGTGAGATCGTCGGTCCCTCCGAGGGATCGAAGGCGCGCGACGTGCTGGTGACCGCCGAGCAGCTGCCGGGCGTCCTCGCCCGCCTGCGTGGCGACGAGCCGGCGGCATCCGACCCGGTCGAAGCGCAGTACCAGCGTTACCCGCTCGTCGAGGCCGACGAGTCGGAGGACGCCTGGGGCTTGACGGGCCGCAAGTGACATGAGCATCCACCCGCAACTCCCCAACGCGATCACGGTCGTGCGCATCGCGTGCGTGCCGGTGTTCCTCTGGCTGCTGCTCGCGGACGCCGGGGCGCTGGGCGCGATGCGCTGGTGGGCGGCGGGCGTCTTCATCCTGGCGATCGGCACCGACGGCATCGACGGACATCTCGCCCGCAAGCACGGGATCGTGAGCAACGCGGGCAAGCTCCTCGATCCCATCGCCGACAAGGCCCTCACCGGTGCCGCCTTCGTCGGGCTGTCGATCCTCGGCGAGCTGCCCTGGTGGATCACGATCCTCGTGCTCGTGCGCGAGCTCGGGATTACGGTGCACCGCCTCATCGTCGCGAGCGACCATGTCGTCGCCGCTGCCTGGATGGGCAAGCTCAAGACGGTTGCGCAAGGGATCGCCCTCTCGCTCGCGCTGCTGCCGCTGGCCTCCGTCCTCGGCGAGTGGGTGGTCTGGGTCAACATCGTCACCATGACGATCGCGGTCGTGCTCACCGTCGCGAGCGGCATCGACTACGTCATCACCGAGGCGCGCGGTGCCCGGCGGGCCAGAGCCCTCCGATGACCACCGCCGAGCAGCTCGTCGCCCTGCTGCGCGAGCGCGGACTCACCATCGGCATCGCGGAGTCGCTGACCGGGGGAGACGTCACCTCTGCGCTCGTCGCGGTGCCAGGTGCCTCCGAAGTGCTGCTGGGAGGGGTCGTCGCCTACGCCACCGCTGTCAAACACACGCTGCTGGGGGTGGATGTCACACTGCTCGCCGAGCACGGTGCCGTGCATCCGGAGGCCGCCAAGCAGATG
This sequence comes from uncultured Microbacterium sp., assembly GCA_964533745.1. Lineage (GTDB taxonomy): Bacteria > Actinomycetota > Actinomycetes > Actinomycetales > Microbacteriaceae > Microbacterium. Next base: position 3,767 of record CAZHML010000091.1, on the reverse strand, counting down.
GCCGACGGTGTGCGGCGAACGGTTGCGGTCCAGGGGCGTGCGGCGGATGTCGGGATCGCGACCACCGGGGTCGCGGGACCCGATGCTGCCGATGGACAGGCGGTGGGCACGGTTTTCGTCGGCATCGCGGTTCCGGACGGGATCTGGGTACGGAGCTTCTCGTTCTCGGGCGACCGCGTCACGATTCGTGCGCAGGCGACCGAGGCTGCCCTCGTCGCGGCGCTGGAAGCACTGCGGGGCATGGATCCCGACGCGCAGGATCCGGATGCCGGATCCACCTCGCCGCGGGATCCCGATCCCGGGGAATAGCGCCGTGGCCTCCGCCGTTGTCCTCCCTGTGCTCACAGCGAACAGAAGAGCGCTCCGAGCGAAAGCACAGTGTGAAAAGGTAGCCTGAGTGATATCGGAAAGCGCTAGACTGACCACCCGGCGGCCAATGAGAAGGAGAGGAGGCCCGAGATGATTCTTCTGAGAGAAGAAGTCGGCGATGTGCTCAGGGACTTCCGCCTTCAGAAGGGGCGCACCCTGCGCCAGGTCGCGAGCAAGGCCTCGGTCGCGCTGGGGTACCTCAGCGAGGTCGAGCGCGGGCAGAAAGAAGCCTCGAGCGAGATTCTCGCTTCGGTGGCGGATGCCCTCGATGTGCCCATCTCGGTGATCATGCGCGAGGTCGGCGACCGCATCGCGGTGCTCGAGGGCCTCGATGTCTTCCCGGATGTCGTTCCCGACGACTTCGTCTCCTCGATCGAGCCCCAGCTCACGCTGCACTGACGCGTGGCCGCATCCGGATCGATGCCGTGAAGCGCAGCGAGTTCCATCGCGCGGTCGAGGCCGAGTTCGGTGCGGGCGCATCCGCACTGATGCACGACCTCGTGCTGAGCGGGGTGGGCCGGCGCACAGCCGCGGAGGCGCTGGCCGCCGGAGAAGCACCGCGCACCATCTGGCTGGCACTGTGCGCCGAGATGGACGTCCCCGAGAACCGGCGTCACGGCGTCGGACGTGTGGAGCCGCGCAGGCGCTGACGCTCGGCCGTCGCGGCTTTCGGAGATTCGGGACGGATCTCTCGGCGTGTCGTCGTACATTCGTTCGAGAGAAGCGTATCGTTCTGCACAAGTGGAATCGATCGCTTGTTTTGCACATTGAGGGATTTTCGGGCTCGGATGTCCGGGGTTCCGCATAGCGTGAAGCCATCGCTCGACCACACGCCTTGTCGGAGAGTGCGCCCCAGCCGGGGCGGGCCGCGACAGCCTAGAGGCGGCAGCACACGAGCAGAAGGAGCACACCATGCCATCACCCGCCGACCGCGAGAAAGCCCTCGAATCGGCTCTCGCGCAGATCGACCGCCAGTTCGGCAAAGGGTCCGTCATGCGCCTCGGCAGCGACGAGCGCGCACCCGTCGAGGTCATCCCCACCGGCTCCATCGCCCTCGATGTCGCTCTCGGCATCGGTGGCCTGCCTCGTGGCCGCATCGTGGAGATCTACGGTCCCGAGTCCTCGGGCAAGACGACGCTGACCCTGCACGCGATCGCGAATGTGCAGCGCGCGGGCGGGATCGCCGCCTTCGTCGATGCCGAGCATGCCCTCGACCCCGACTACGCTCAGAAGCTCGGCGTCGACATCGATCAGCTGCTCGTGTCGCAGCCCGACACGGGCGAGCAGGCGCTCGAGATCGCCGACATGCTGATCCGCTCGGGGGCGATCGACCTCGTCGTGATCGACTCGGTGGCCGCCCTCGTGCCGAAGGCCGAGATCGAGGGCGAGATGGGTGACACCCACGTGGGTCTGCAGGCGCGGCTGATGTCGCAGGCACTGCGCAAGCTCACCGGTGGCCTGAACCAGACCAAGACCACGGCGATCTTCATCAACCAGCTGCGCGAGAAGATCGGCGTCTTCTTCGGCTCGCCCGAAACCACCGCTGGCGGTAAGGCGCTGAAGTTCTATGCTTCGGTGCGCCTAGACATCCGTCGCATCGAGACGCTCAAGGACGGCACCGACGCGGTCGGTAACCGCACTCGGGTGAAAGTCGTGAAGAACAAGATGGCACCGCCCTTCAAGCAGGCAGAGTTCGACATTCTCTACGGCACCGGGATCTCGCGCGAGGGCAGCCTCATCGACTTCGGCGTCGACCACGGGATCGTGAAGAAGTCCGGTGCCTGGTACACCTACGACGGCGATCAGCTGGGCCAGGGCAAAGAGAACGCCCGCAGCTTCTTGCTCGAGAACGCTGATATTGCGACCGAGATCGAGAAGAAGATCAAGCAGAAGCTGGGCATCGGACAGCCGCTTGAGGCACCTGCTCCGGCTCCGGTCATCGTCGACGAGCTGGCCGAGCGCCGCCCGGCGTGATGAGGGATGTGAGTGCCGCGTCCCCTCGACGCGGCGCTCACATCCAGCCAGATCATGAGAATGGGCACGATGGATGACGCAAGTGACGAGCGATCGGACCTCGCTCCCGTCATCCCCCTCTTCGGCACCTCGCCGAGCGAACGCCACCCCGCGCGACGGCAGGTGGCGCGCGCGGCCGAACCTCCGACGCGGCCAAGGCTGCGCGCACTGCGGACGGGGGAGGATGAGGCGGATGCTTCGGGCGCGACTGCTGCGGGTCGCGGGGATTCTGCGGAACGAACGGACGCCACTGCCGAAGACGACGGGGATGGCCGCGAGGCGGCTGAGGGGCTCCTACTGCGCAAGCTCATGGCCAAGCCGCTCTCGGTGTCCGAGGCGCGGCTGGTGCTGCGCGGTGCGGGGGCGGACGAGTCCGCGATCGAAGACATCCTCGATGGCTGCCTGCGTCGTGGCTACCTGAACGATGAGGTGCTCGCCGAGATGCTCGTACGTGCCGGCGCAGAGCGCAAGGGCCTCGGTAGAGCTGCCCTCGCGCGAGTCCTGGCTCAACGCGGGATCGAGCGCTCTTGCATCGATGCGGCTCTCGCGACGCTGCCGGACGACGACGCCGAGCGTGCCCTCCAGTACGCGCGCGCCAAAGCGAAGAGCATGGCAGGCCTCGACCGCGAGGTCGCCCTGCGCCGCCTTGCGGGCCAGCTTGCCCGGCGCGGCTACGCCGCTTCGGCGCTGAGCACGGCTGCCCGGGCGATTGACGAGGCGACGCGTGCAGGCGCTGGGGGAGGCGTGCGCTTTCGCTGACGAGCGTTGCCTGCGGAAAAGGGATGATCGAGGCCGCTGAAACACGGGGGTTGCGCGTCGCCAGCCCGGGCCGGTGAGTCCTGCCCTCAGCCAGCCCTCGTAGAATGGCTTTCATCATGACGAGCCCGCTGAGTGCCCCCGCCGTCATCGCGCCCTCCCCGGCCGCGATCGGTGGCGATGGTCGCGTGCGCACCTACGAGGTGCGCACCTTCGGCTGCCAGATGAACGTGCACGACTCCGAGCGACTGTCGGGTTCGCTCGAGAGCGCCGGCTACCTTCCGGCGTCCCTCGGCGAAGAAGCCGACATCATCGTCATCAACACCTGCGCCGTGCGCGACAACGCGGCTGGCAAGCTCTATGGCACGCTCGGGCACCTCAAGAGCCGCAAGGACAAGCACGAGGGGATGCAGATCGCCGTCGGCGGGTGCCTTGCCCAGATGGATCAGCAGGCCGTGCTCGACAAGGCCCCCTGGGTCGACGTCGTCTTCGGCACGCACAACATGGGATCCCTCCCGGGCCTGCTCGAACGCGCACGCCACAACGGCGAGGCGGAGCTCGAGATCCTCGAATCGCTCGAGATCTTCCCGTCGACACTGCCCACCAAGCGCGACTCGATCCACAGCGGC
>CAZHML010000090.1:0-5685 GCA_964533745.1 uncultured Microbacterium sp. | reverse complement strand
GTCCAGCGCGTCGTCTTCGTCCTCGGCCAGATAGTGCGCCACGCCGGATCGGGTGTTGTGCGTGTAGGCGCCGCCCAGCTCCTCCATGCCGACGTCTTCGCCGGTGACCGTCTTGATGACGTCGGGGCCGGTCACGAACATCTGGCTGGTCTTGTCGACCATGATGACGAAGTCGGTGAGCGCGGGGGAGTACACCGCGCCGCCGGCGGCCGGGCCCATGATGATCGAGATCTGCGGGATGACCCCCGAGGAGCGGGTGTTCAGGCGGAAGATCTCGCCGTACTTGCCGAGGGCGACCACGCCCTCCTGGATGCGGGCCCCGCCGGAGTCGAGGATGCCGACAACCGGCATCCCGTTCGTCAGCGCGAACTCCATGATCTTGATGATCTTGTCGCCCGCGACCTCGCCCAGCGATCCGCCGAAGGTCGAGAAGTCCTGGGAGTAGACCGCGACCGTGCGACCGTGGATCGTGCCGATGCCGGTGACCACCGAGTCGCCGTAGGGGCGGGAGCGGTCCATGCCGAAGGCGGTGGTGCGGTGGCGCACGTATTCGTCGAACTCGACGAAGCTGCCGGGGTCGGTCAGCAGGTCGATGCGCTCGCGCGCGGTGAGCTTGCCCTTGGCGTGCTGCTTCTCTTGCGCGGTCACCTCGGCATCGGTCACCGCCTCCTGAAAGCGGGTGCGGAGGTCGGCGATTCTGCCGGCGGTCGTGGAGATGTCGGGCTGGTCCGTCACGGATTCCACCCTATCCGGGTCAGAGGCGTTCGGGTTGGATGTTCGGCACAACTCATCCGAGATGCCTTAGTAGCCTGCCGCCGTCTTCTACGATGGCGGGATGGACCTTCCCCGCACCGCCCGTATCGCCTCGCGTCTCGAGGTGCTACCCCATACCGGGTCGACGAACGCCGATCTGCGCGCGCTGGCAGAGGGCGACCCCGACGGCGCTTCTCACCTGACGGTGCTGCTCACGAGCGACCAGCGGACGGGCCGGGGGCGCCTGGACCGAGCCTGGAACGCACCCGGCGGCTCGGCGCTCGCCGTGTCGGTGCTGCTGCGAGTGGCGGATGTCGCTCCCGCCCACCGCGGGTGGATTCCGCTCATCGCGGGGCTTGCGATGAGCCAGGCCGTCGCGGCACAGCTAGCGGGGCGGGAGGTGTCGCTGAAGTGGCCGAACGACGTGCTCGTCGCGGGATCCGGTGCCGCGCCCGCGAAGATCTGCGGCATCCTCGCCGAAGCCACGGGCTCCGATGCGGTCATCGTCGGCACGGGCGTGAACACCGCGATGACCGCCGCGCAGGCACCCGTGCCGACGGCCACCTCTTTCGCGATGCTCGGGGCGGCGTGCGACGAGGATCTGCTCGTGGCGAGCTATCTCGAGGGGCTGGAGCGCTCCCTCGCGGCGCTGCGGGCGGGGGATGCCGCGAGCATCCGCGCCGCCGTCTCGGCGCGTTGCGCGACGCTCGGTCAGAGGGTGCGCGTCATCCTGCCGGGCGGCGAGTTCATCGGGCGCGCGCTCCGATTGGCCGAGGACGGGCGGCTGGTCGTCCAGACAGCGGGCGAAGAGCGCATCGTCGCTGCGGGCGACATCGTGCACCTGCGGTCGGCGTCAGAGGACTGAGTCCTCGCTCGCGCCGCGCACACCGGGTGCCTCGGTGATGACCGGCAGTTCGCGCCGCGTGCCGCGGGCTGCCCGCGCCGCGCGGTCGCCGACCGTGCGTGCCGCCTTGCCGAGGCTCTGGGCGGCCATCCCGACTCCTCGCACAGCGGTGTCGGCCGCACCGACGATCGCGGTCCCGACGCGCTGCGCTCCGTGCAGCATCGCGATCTCGATCCGCTCCGAGCCCTCGGGCGGTTCGAGTTCGACCGGGAGGGTGGCGGGCGCGACCCCGAAAGCGCGCCGGGAGCTGTGCAGGACGCGGCGGCCGAGAATGTTGTTGCCCGTCCCGCCGATCGCGGCACCCACGCCGAACGGCAGGGCCTTGCCGACGAACGACGCCCCGCCCTTCTTCGCGAACTGCCGGATGAAGGATCTCTTGAGCTTGTCGGCCAGCGGCCCTATCGCCGCTTTGGGGAGGGAGCTCGTAACGATCTCGCCCCAGTAGGCGGGGCGTCCGGTCCCGGCGGCTTGCTTGGCGAGCTGGCCGACCAGGTCGGCCCCCTCCTTGCCGAGCAGGAGCGCCATCACCAGTGTCCGCGCGCGCTCGGGGTTGCTGACCGGGATCCCGTGCACCTCGGCGACGGACTGCGCGAACAGCGCCGTGGACTCCACGAACCCCAGCGTTTCCACGCCCGACAGCGCGAGAGTGACGCTCGTGCCGATGCCCGGAACCACGGCGGTCGCGCCCACGGCGGCACCCCCGCTGGTCACGGCGGTGAGGTAGCGGCGCTCCAGCATCCGGATGATCTCGGACGGGCTGGCATCGGGGTTGCGGCGACGGATGCTGCGGATGTGCGCGATCACGAGTGGGCGTTGGATGGCGAGCACCCGGTCGACCCCGCGAACGGGCGACGCATTCTCAGCCATGGAACGCTCCTTTCGGCGACAGGGGGTGCGCGACGATCGTATCGCCCGCGCCTGGGAGACTCTCGTCATCCGGAAGGATGAGATCCTCCGGGCGAGGGTGAGGATATCGCCGGGCGTTGATAGCGTTGTGAGGTGAGCGATTCAGCGGGGGCGATCCCAGAGCCGGGCCAGAGCAGCGAACCGCGAGCAGGGGAGGACGCCGCTGCGCGCGCGCAAGAGCTTGCGACGCGCCCGGTCACGGTGGTGAAGAAGACCGTGCCGGCCGCGGCGAACGAGCCCGCGGACCAGAAACCCGTCACGGGCGCCGTGCCCGTCAAGAAACCCGCTGCCGATGGACCTGTCACCGAGAATCCGGCGGCCAGGAAGCCTCCCGCGAAGAAGCCCTCCGCGAAGAAACCCGCGGGACTGGGGCCGATCCCGCCGCCTCCGGCCCCTCCCGCACTGCGTGTGCGGGGTCTGGTCAAGCGTTTCGGCGAGGTCACCGCCGTCGGCGGCATCGACTTCACCGTGCCCACGGGATCGTTCTACGGCATCGTCGGCCCGAACGGTGCGGGCAAGACCACGACCCTCTCGATCATCTCGGGGTTCCTGCGTGCCGATGCCGGAACGATCGAGGTCGTGGGCGTCGATCAGGCCAAGGACCCCCGAGCTGCCAAGCGCGTCATGGGGATCCTGCCCGATCGCCTGCGCACCTTCGACCGGCTGACCGCCCGTCAGCTGCTGCGCTACTACGGACTCTTGCGGGGACTGCGGCCCGAGGTCATCGACCAGCGTGCCCGCGACCTCGCGCGCGCCTTCGACCTGACCGGTTCGCTCGGTCGGGTCGTCTCGGATTTCTCAGCGGGTATGACGAAGAAACTCATGCTTGCCGGGGCTCTGATCCACTCACCGCGCCTGCTCGTGCTCGATGAGCCCTTCGAGTCGGTGGATCCGGTTTCTTCGGGCGTCATCCTCGACATCCTGCGCGCCTACGTGGAGCACGGCGGCACGGTCATCCTCTCCAGTCACGGGATGGACCTCGTCGAGCGCGTCTGCTCGCGCATTGCCGTGCTCGTCGGGGGCGAGCTGCTCGCCGAAGGCACTGTGGAGGAGATCAGCGCCGGCCAGTCGCTGGAGGCACGTTTCGTGGAACTTGCCGGAAGCGCCAGTCAGATCGAGGGACTCGAGTGGTTGCACACCTTCTCCGACTGAGGCTGGATCTGCTGTGGGGGGCGCTGCGCGGCGAGCGCCGCACTCGCACGATCGTCCTGCTGCTGCTCACGATCGCGGCGACCGCACTGATCTGCGGGGGTCTGCTGAGTCTGCGCGATGACCCGACGCCGGTTGCGGCGACGGTGGTGATCCTGGGTTCAGCCGCCGTCTTCATCGGGTTCCTGCTCACCCCGATACTCGCAGGTGCTCGTGATCCGCTCGATCCGCGCCGGTTCACGGTCTTCGGTGTCGACGAGCGACGGATGCCGGCGCTGCTCGCGCTCGTTTCGCTGGTGAGCGTTCCGTCCGCCGCCCTCCTGGCGGTGACGGTCTGCACCGTGATGCTGGCCGTCGCGCACGGCGTGCCGGTGCTCCTGGCGATCCTGCTGGCGATGCTGGGAACGGCTTCGATCCTGCTCGCCGCGCGCATCGGGATGGCCTTCAGCGCCGCGGTGCTCCCCGAGCGCCGGCCCCGCGAGATGACCGCACTGTTCGCACTCGCCGTGGCCGTGGTCGCCTTCCCGGCGGCGATCTTCCTCGCCTCGCAGGAGTGGGGTGCCCGCATCCCGGAGAGCGTGGCGACGGCAACGTCGCTTCTGGGCATGACCCCCTTCGGCGCGGCCGCGGCCGCTGCCTTCGCCGCGGCATCCGCAGACCCCGCCGCGGCGTGGGTCAGCGGGCTGATCGCCGCGGCTACCGCTGCGGGACTGTGGCTGCTGTGGACGCTCCTTGCCCGGCACTTGCTCACCTCGACGCAGCGTCCCGGGGTGGCGCGCGAACGGACCGGTCTGGGCTGGTTCTCGGCCATGCCCGCCAACGCCTTCGGGGCGATCGCGGCGCGCAGTCTCAGCTACTGGCTGCGCGACCGCCGCTACATCGTGAACATGCTGATCGTTCCGATCGTCGCGGTCCTGGCCGCTCTACCGCTGCTGATCGTGGGCGTTCCCGAGCGCCTCGTGCTCGCCGTCCCCGTGCTCCTGATGGCGCTGTTTCTCGGATGGCTGCCGCACAATGACATCGCCTACGACTCCACGGCCTTCTGGATCCACGTCGCCAGCGGCGCGAGCGGCTGGGCGGACCGTCTCGGAAGGCTTGTGCCGACCCTGCTCGTTGCCATCCCGCTGCTCGCCGTGGCGATCCCCGTCACCCTCATCCTGGTCGACGACTGGAGCCTGCTTCCGGGGCTTGTCGCGACCGTCGCCTGCCTGCTGCTGGGCGGACTCGGCCTTTCCAGCGTGACCTCGGTGCTCGCCCCGTACTCCGTCTCGCGCCCCGGCGACAGTCCCTTCCAGCAGCCGCAGCGATCCTCGGGTCACGGCGGAGCCGGTCACGCCATCGCCCTGCTGGGTGCCCTCGCGGTGAGTGCACCGACGCTGTGGCTGCTGGTGCAGCAGTTGCTCCACGACGCGACGGGCGAGGGGACCTTCTGGGCAGGGCTCGGCACGGGTGCGGTGGTGCTGGTTCTCGGCGTCGCCCTCGGGGCGCGGATCTACAGCCGCCGCGGGGAGCGTCTCATGGAGTTCGTCTCGACGAGCTGAGTCCGCCCGCGCCCGCCTTCTGCCGGTTAGACTCTCGGGATGAGCACTCCAGGAGAAAGTCTCGAACCGGGCGGCACAGCGCTTCTCGATCGCGAGCTCGAAGAACTCCTGCGCGAGGAGCTGATCGAACCCGGTGACCACGAGCGGTTCTCGCACTACGTCAAGAAGGACAAGATCCTCGAGTCGGCCCTTACCGGCAAGCCCGTGCGGGCGCTGTGCGGCAAGAAGTGGACGCCGGGGCGCGACCCCGAGAAGTTCCCGGTCTGCCCGACCTGCAAAGAGATCTACGAGCGGCTGGCGGGCTGAGGCTGATCGCGCTTCGACTCGCGCTGCTCGCTCAACGACCGAGGTGCACATCCGATCGTTGAGCGAGCGCAGCGAGTCGAAACAGGCCCTGAGGCTCACGCCACGTCGACGAAGACTGTGGGGATC
>CAZHML010000089.1:0-6010 GCA_964533745.1 uncultured Microbacterium sp. | reverse complement strand
TTGAGCGCCAGTTCGATGCGCCGCGGCTGGTTGCCGGTCTCAACGCCGTCCCAGTCGACCTCGCCGGAGTACAGCACGGCGTTGCGACCGCGGCCGATGTCGACGAAGGCGGCCTCCATACTCGGCAGCACGTTCTGCACGCGTCCGAGGTACACGTTGCCGATGAGAGAGGCGTCCTGGTTGCGGGCGACATAGTGCTCGACGAGCACCTTGTCCTCGAGCACGCCGATCTGGGTGCGGCCGTTCTTGGCGCGGACGACCATCTGCCGGTCGACCGACTCGCGGCGGGCGAGGAACTCGGCCTCGGTCACCACCGGGCGGCGGCGGCCGGCGTCGCGACCGTCACGACGGCGCTGGCGCTTGGCCTCCAGGCGCGTGGAGCCCTTGATGCTCTGCGGTTCGGTGACGTACTCGACCACGCGCTGGCGGCGGCCGGAGTCGGTCTCGGAGCCGCTACGACGACGACGCCCGCGGCGGGATCCGCCGTCCTCGGCGTCGTCATCCTGACCGGGACGGGCCGGCAGGGGCATGATCTCGGGAGCATAGAAGGCAAGCCGCGTCGAGGGGCGAGAGACGAAGACCTCGGGGATCAGACCCAGGGAGACGGCGGTGACGGGCTCGGGGCTGGCCGGGATCTCGGGATCGGTAGTCGCCTCAGACCCGGGAGCCGAGTCCTGGTCGACCGGCGCTTCGACAGGCTCACCGACCGAGTCCTGGTCGACGGACTCAGCGACCGAGTCCTGGTCGAGGGGCGCTTCGAGCGGGCTGGGCTCACCATCCGCCTCAGACTCAGCGACCGGGTCGGACGCTCCCTCTGCCGCGGGTTCGTCGACGACCTCAGCAAGCGGTTCGGACTCAGCGACCACCTCGTGCGCGTCTACCGCCTGCGCGGCATCCGTGTCGTCATGGTCCGTGGTGTTGTCATTGTTCTCATCGGCCATTGCCGGCTTGCTCCCTGCGCGGGGCCGCGAGTGCTCCGCGAAATCTCGTGCGGCACCCGCGGGTGCCGCGAACTCACTCGATATGCGACCGGCTCCTGGCTCTGGTCACGTGAGGCGTGCGCCTCCAAGTCTGCGTGCGACGCGATCCCGGTCATCCGATGTCGCGTCATCCGCCATTATCGCACCTCGTGCGCGAGATCGGCGCATCTGGTTCCGAATCGTCGTCGATCCGGACCGAACGCATAGGTTCTGCTGGGATAATCGTGCCATGACCGAGCAGCGCCCCCGTCCTACAGCCCTCGCGCTCTGGCTGATCTTCGCAAGCCTGATCGGCTGGTGGGCGGCCTTCCAGCTCACTCTTGAGAAGTTCCACGTGCTGCAGAATCCCGGTGCCGAGCTCGGCTGCGACTTCAGCCTCCTGGTGCAGTGCAAGGCCAACCTGGACTCCTGGCAGGGGGCGGTCTTCGGCTTCCCGAACCCGCTGATCGGGATCGCCGGGTGGATCGCTCCGCTGATGGTCGGCGGCGCACTGCTGGCCGGAGCGCGCTTCGCGCGCTGGTTCTGGGCGCTGTTCGGCGTCGGCATGCTCGGAGCCTTCGTCTTCGTGTGCTGGCTGATCTCGCAGAGCATCTTCGTGATCGGCACCCTCTGCCCCTGGTGCATGGTCACCTGGGTGGTGACGATCCCGACGTTCTTCGTGACGGTACTGCATCTGATGCGCAACGGCACGATCTCGTCATCCGCGAAGGTGAAGCGAATCGGACGGGATCTGATCGGCTGGACCCCGGTATTCGCGGTCGTCGCCTATGCCATCGTCGCCGTCATGGCTCAGTTGCGTCTGGACGTCATCAACCACCTGTTCTGACGCGACCCGGAGCAATGCCGCGAAGCGGCGTTGATGCGGGTCGGGTCAGGGTTGAGCGAGTCCGCGCGAAGCGCGAGCGAGCCGAAACCCCTCACGGTACGACGAGGCTCACCACGTTTCGTGTCGGTCGCCTGCGGTGTCCTCGCTCAACGACCGGGGGCCTCCCTCAGTCGAACCAGATACCCAGCTCCCGGGCGGCGGATTCTGGGCTGTCCGAGCCGTGCACGAGGTTCTGCTGCACGGCGCGCCCCCAGTCGCGCCCGTAGTCCCCGCGGATCGTGCCCGGTGCCGCCGTGGTCGGATCGGTCACACCCGCGAGCGAGCGGAAGCCCTCGATCACCCGATTGCCGGCGAGCCGGATCGCCACCGAGGGCCCCGACATCATGAACTCCATGAGCGGTGCGTAGAAGGGCTTGCCCTCGTGCTCGGCGTAGTGGGCGGCGAGGCGTTCGTGGTCAGGCTCCACGAGCCGGATGTCGACGAGCGCGTACCCCTTCCGCTCGATGCGAGCGAGGATCTCTCCCGTGAGGCCGCGGGCGACACCGTCGGGCTTGACGAGGACGAGGGTTTCTTCGGTGGCCATGACGCTGCTTTCTGTCGTATCAGTTCTCTGCGGTACCGGATGCCGCGTGTTGCGCGTCCATGCGCGCCCCCGCGATTGTCGCATACCCCCACATGCCGCCGAAGACGAGAGCGACGACGAGGATCGCGGGAACGAGGATCGCCGCCAGGGCGACAACCCCCTGCAGCCCCCAGCCGAGGAGCACGGCGAAGCGCCGCTGTATGAGGCCGGCGGTCAGGATCATCAGCAGCGAGACGATGGCACCGGCGACGATGGCCCACCACTGCGGGATGCCTTCGGGCAGGGCTCCGAGTCCGTAGATCGTGAGCCCCGCAAGGAAGACGACGACGGCTTCGAAGCCGAGCACGATCGCACCGAGCTTCTGCACGAGCGTGCGGGATGTACGGCTCATGCTTCCCATCCTGCCTTCCAGTTCTGCTCGCGCGCGAGTGCGAGGGCCTCTCCCGCCAGCACGACCGAGCCCGCGACGAGCACCGCTCGGCGTCCGGAGAGCGCGGCCCACGCGCGCGCCGCCTGGACGGCGAGGTCGAGCGATGCGTGCACCGAAACCGACACGCCCGCCGCCTCGACGAGGTCGGCGAGAGCATCGGCATTCGCTGCGCGCGCGGAATCCGGTGCGGTGGCGAAGACGTGCGCTGCTCCAGGGACCAGAACCGCGACGATACCCGCGGCGTCCTTATCAGACAAAACGCCCAGGACGATGCCCCATTCGTCGAAGTCGAAGCTCTCGCGGAGAGCCTGAGCCAGCGCCGCGGCACCGTGCGGGTTGTGGGCCGCGTCGACGAGCACGGTCGGAGCGATCCCGGCCAACTGCAGGCGGCCCGAGGATGTCGCACTCTGCAGCCCCTCGTCGAGAACCTCGCCCGGGATCGGCTGCGTCCCGCCCCCGATGAAGGACTCGACCGCAGCGATCGCCAGAGCGGCATTGCGCCCCTGATGCGCGCCGTGCAGCGGCAGGTAGCGATCCTCGTACTTCCCGGCGAGCCCGCGCACCGAGATCAGCTGACCGCCGACGGCGAGACTCTGGGCGGTGAGTGCGAACTCTCCGCCCTCGAACGCGATGCTCGCGCCCTTCTCCGCAGCGACCCGGCGAAGCACGGCCTCGGCTTCGGCGGACTGCGCAGCCGACACCACGGCAGCCCCATCCTTGACGATCCCGGCCTTCACGGTCGCGATCTCGGCGATCGTTCCGCCCAGCCGGTCGGCGTGGTCCAGGGCGATCGGGGCGAATACCGCCACATCGCCGTCGGCGGTGTTCGTCGAGTCCCACTCGCCGCCCATGCCGACCTCGAGCACGAGCACATCGACGGGGGCGTCCGCGCAGGCGACGAAGGCGAGCACCGTGAGCAGTTCGAAGAAGGTCAGGGGCGCGTCGCCCGCGGCCTCCAGCTCCGCATCGACGAGTGCCACGAGCGGTTCGATCTCGGCCCAGGCGTCAGCGACCTCGCCCTCGGCGATGGGCGCGCCGTCGATCATGATGCGCTCAGTGAACCGTTCCAGGTGCGGACTCGTGAAAAGGCCCGTGCGCAGGCCGTGGGCGCGCAGCAGGCTCTCGATCATCCGGCTCGTGGAGGTCTTGCCGTTCGTGCCCGTGATGTGCACCACGCGGTAGGTGCGCTGGGGGTCGTCGAGCAGAGTCAGCAGACGCCCCACGCGCTCCTTGCGCGGCTGCACCCAGCGCTCTCCCGCGCGTTCGAGCAGTGCCGCGTAGACGGCGTCGGCGCGCGCGCGATCGCTCACGAGAAAGCCCCCACTCGCGTCACCAGGACCGTGAACGCGCCACGGTTGGCATAGGTGCCTGCGGGGATGACGGCTTCGTACTCGGGGGCGGGCGCTTCGACAGGCTCAGCGACCGCAGTTCCCACGGTCCCTGAGCCAGACCCGGCCCCTGAGCTCGTCGAAGGGCCGGATTCGAGCAGTATCTCCTCGTCCGCGCCGACGACATGCTTGACGGCGAGCGTCTCCCCTGCCACGTCGGCGACCTCGAACGCCGCCACGACCGCCTCGGCATCCGCGCGGTCCTCGAACAGCAACCCCAGCCGGATCCGGTCGCTCACGTCGAAGCCCGCCGCCCTGCGGGTGTCCTGCACCGCGCGGATGACGTCACGCGCAAGACCCTCGGCCTCCAGTTCCGCCGTGAGCGCGGTGTCGAGCAGCAGGAAGCCGCCGCTCGGCACGAGCGCCAGTGCCTCGCCCTCCGGACGTCCGGTGGTCTCGAGCACCAGCTCGTACTCCTCCGGCTCCAGGACGATCTCGCCCGCGGTCACGACCCCGTCGCGCTCGCTCCAGTCGCCGGCCCGGGCCGCCTGGATCGCCCGCTGCACCTCCTTGCCCAGCCGCGGGCCGGCCGCGCGGGCATTGACGCTCAGGCGGTGGCTGATGCCGTATCCCGCCACCGCCTCATCCGTGAGCGCGACGAGTTCCACGCTCTTGACGTTGAGTTCCTCTCGCAGGATGTCGTCGAACCGGGCGAGCGAGTCGGCATCCGGATGCACCACCGTCAGGCGCGCGAGCGGCAGGCGCACGCGCAGTCCCTCCTTCTTGCGGAGCGCATTGCCGACGCGGGAGAGCTCGCGCACGGCGTCCATGGCCCCGCGCACCTCTTCCGCGCGCGGGAACGCCGCGGCATCCGGCCAGTCCTGCAGGTGCACGCTGCGACCGCCCGTGAGTCCCTGCCAGACCCGCTCGGAGATCAGCGGCACGAGCGGCGCCGCCACTCGGGTCAGGGTCTCGAGCACCGTGTAGAGCGTGTCGAAGGCCTCGGTGCTTCTCGGATCGTCGCTGACGCCGACCCAGAACCGGTCGCGCGAGCGACGGATGTACCAGTTCGTCAGCGCCTCTGCGAAGTCGCGCAGCTTCGCCGCCGCCCCCGTCGAGTCGAGCACCTCCAGGTCATCGGCCACCCCGGCCACGAGGTCGCCGGTGAGCGCGAGGATGTACTGATCGAGCACATCGGTGGAGTCCGTACGCCAGCGCGCCGTGTATCCCTCGGGCGTTTCGTCTCGGTCCTCCGGACCTCGCTCAACGACCGGGGTTGTGGTCGCGGCGTTGGCGTAGGTGGCGAAGAAGTACCAGGCGTTCCACAGCGGCAGCAGGAACTCGCGGACCCCGGCGCGCAGCCCCTCGCCGGTGACCACGAAGTTCCCGCCCCGCAGGATCGGGCTCGCCATCAGGTACCAGCGCGTGGCATCCGAGCCGGCCGAGTCGAAGGTCTCGTTGACGTCCGGGTAGTTCCGGCGGGACTTCGAGGCCTTGAAGCCATCGTTACCGAGGATGATGCCGTGGCACGACACGCCCTTGAACGCGGGCCGGTCGAACAGGGCCGTGGAGAGCACATGCATGACGTAGAACCAGCCGCGGGTCTGCCCGATGTACTCCACGATGAAGTCGGCCGGCGAGTGGGAGTCGAACCACTCGCGGTTCTCGAAGGGGTAGTGCACCTGCGCGAAGGGCATGGATCCCGAGTCGAACCAGACATCGAAGACGTCCTCGATCCGGCGCATCGTGCTCTGCCCGGTCGGATCGTCGGGGTTCGGGCGGGTCAGTTCGTCGATGTAGGGGCGGTGAAGATCCACCTCGCCCTCCGCGTTGCGCGGCAGGCGTCCGAAGTCCCGTTCGAGC
>CAZHML010000088.1:0-6296 GCA_964533745.1 uncultured Microbacterium sp. | reverse complement strand
GACCGGCAAGTTCAACGCCTTCCTCACCGAGCTCGTCGCCGAGCACCCGCACCCGGTGCGCGGGGGCAAGCAGCCGCGCATCCTCTTCGGCACGCAGGCCGCATCCCGCCCGCCGACCTTCGTGCTGTTCACGACGGGATTCCTCGACCCTGGCTACCGCCGCTTCATCCAGAGGCGTCTGCGCGAACTCTACGACTTCGAGGGCACGCCCATCGTCGTCAACATGCGCGTGCGCGAGCGGCGCAAGCGCTGAGGGGCCGGGCGAGACGATCGCGCGTGAGTCGACGCTAGAGAGTATGAGGAACTCTCGTCTCGCTGTCGCTCTGAGTGCATCGCTCGCATCTCTGCTCGTGGTGAGCGGATGTGCGGCCTCGCCTGATCCGGATGAGCGCATGGCCTACGCCCAGGACGCGTCGATGCGCTCGGCACCGGTTACCGAGATGCGCGTGGCGCCTGTCACCGGGGCCGCGGCGCTCGAGAATGTCGTCGCGGCGACGCTGCGCACCGGCACGACCATGCTGGCGGCTGGCGCGAAGAACGAGAACGTCGTCGTCTCTCCGGCGAGCTTGGCGGTCGCGCTGGCGATGCTCGCCGAGGGCGCGCGCGGCGAGAGCCTGGCTGCCCTCGAACGGGCTCTCGGGGCCTCGGGAGAGGCGCGACGTGACGCCTTCGCCGCGCTGCAGAGGATCCTGCGCGACTACGAGGGCGAGCCCTCGGCGGCGACGGGGGATGAGCTTCCGCAGCGACCGATCGTGCACCGCGCGAACCGCATCGTCATCGATGACGAGTTCACGGTGCAGCCGGACTATCTTGCCGCCCTTTCCGAGGGCTTCGACGCGGACGTTCGCTACACGGATCTCAGTTCGGCATCGGCGAAGAAGGTTCTGGGGGAATGGATCGACCACCACACCGGCGGCCTGATCAAGGAGTCGGCGATCGAACCCGGCGAGGACCTGCTGCTCGTGCTGCAGGATGTGCTGCTGCTGGCGGCACGCTGGCAGGCGCCATTCGCTGCGATGAGCACGATGCCGCGCGACTTCACGCTCGCCGATGGAACGCGCGTCGAGGTGGAGACGATGTCCCAGGGTGCCGACTACGCCTACGCCGAGGTCGACGGATGGCGTGCGGTGCGGCTGCCCTATGTCGAGGCGCTGCACGCCGATGTGCTGCTGCCGCCGGTGGGGGTGGACCCCGCGACGGCGACCCCCGAGCTGCTGGCCGCGATCGCGGCGGCGCTGGACTCGGCACCGGCGATGTCCACGGTGGTGTCCCTGCCGACTGTCGACACGGGTGTCGCGAAGCTGAACCTGGTCGATAGCGGCGTCTTCGATGCGCTGGAGATCTCGTTGCTGCTGTGCGGCGGCGCGCCGGACCTGTCGGGGATCGCGCTGCGGCCCGGAGATCTGTGCGTCGACCAGGCGATGCAGCAGACGGTGCTGAAGGTCGATGAGGAAGGCACCGTCGCCGCGGCGGTCACCGAAATCGCCGTAATGGGGACATCTGCGACCTTATACGAGCGGTACATGGCGTTCGATCGGCCGTTCCTGTTCACGGTGGTCCACTCCGAGACGGGCTGGCCGCTGTTCCTGGCGGCGGTGCGCGACCCGCGCGGCGCGGACGGGCAGCGTCAGAACGCGCGCTGACGGGCTCGGACTCGGCCGCGGCTATGGCAGGGTGGAGGGGTGACGATCATCCCGCCCGCCCCCGGCGAGCCGCGCCGCCCGGCAGGGCCGCGGAACCCGGGGGATGCCTGGGTCGAGCTTGACACCGGTGAGCGGTTCTGGGGGCGGTTCGGGGCTGCGGGATTGCTCGCCGTCGGCCCGGAGCGCGGTGTGCTTCTGCAACTGCGAGTGGGGTGGAGCCATTTCGGGGGCACCTGGGGGCTGCCGGGGGGCGCGCTGCACGAGGGCGAGGACGCCGTCGCCGGTGCGATCCGCGAGGCGCAGGAGGAGGCAGGGGTTCCGGATGCCGCAGTCCGCCCCCTGTTCACGCGGGTACTCGACCTCGGGGCATGGTCGTACACGACGGTCGTCGCTGAGGTCGTGGTGCCGTTCGAACCAGTCATCAGCGACCCTGAGAGCGTCGAGCTGGAATGGGTGCCGGTGCAGGATGTCGATCAGCGACCTCTGCATCCGGGGTTCGCTGCCGCGTGGCCCGCGCTGCGATCGCTGCTCGGGGTGCGGCCCGTGGTCGTGGTGGACGCGGCCAATGTCGTCGGCGCGGTGCCGGACGGCTGGTGGAAGGATCGCGCGGGGGCTGCGGGACGGTTGCGCGACCGGCTGGCGGCGCTCGCGGCCGAAGGCATCATGGGTGAGGCTCTGGGTCTGGATGCCTCGCGATGGTTCCCCGGGGTCGTGCTCGTCATCGAGGGCGCGGGTCGTGGGATCGGGGAGGGGCCGGAGACAGTCCGGGTGGTTTCGGCATCCGGATCGGGAGACGACGCGATCGTCGCTGAAGCCGCGGCTCTCGCGGCGAGCGGCGCGAGAGTGACCGTGGTCACGAGTGATCGGGAGCTGGGCGGGCGCGTCGCGGCATCCGGAGCCTCGGTGCGCGGCGCACGGTGGCTCCTTGACCTGCTGGACTCGGCTTCGTGACGGCGAGGCCGTTACGCCTCCTGGGCACCCCGGGGCAATTCCACCGACCCCGGGCGCGACAGTCTACGCCCTGACTGTTCAGGCGAACATGACTCGGCGACTGGGCAGGTCGCGGTAGTCGCGGCCGAGAGGGCTGCGCCATACGACCGAGCCGTCGGGGGCGATGTGCGCGGTCCAGCGGTCGTCGTCGCGCAGTTCGGGGTGCTTGAGCGCGTGGTGTCCTCGGCAGAAGTGCGAGAGGTTGTCGGTGCGCGTCGCTCCGCCCCGGGCGTCGTCGTGGTTGTGATCGATATCGCACCGGGCAGCGGGCACTCTGCACCCCGGGAAGCGGCAGTGCTGATCTCGCGCGCGGAGGAAGCGCTTCATGCCGTCGGTAGGGGAGTAGGTATCAGTCTGCACGACCATGCCGCCCGGATCGAGGAAGAGCCTGGTCCAGGCACCTCGCCGTCCGGCGAGATCTCGGGCGATGTCGGGGTGGATCGGCCCGTGTCCGTCCAGTTCCGCAAGTCGCTCGTCGAGCCCAGCGAGCGTGGTGCTGGCGACGGTGACCTGAATGTGCGCCTGGATCATGTCCAGCCCCGTACCCAGCACAGCGCTCGGGTCGGACGCGAGCAGCAGGTCGACGAGCAGGTCAGCCCGGATCTGGTCGAAAGTGCGGGTGTCGCGGGTGCGGACCGAGTCGGCAGGGAGATCTGCGGCAAGAGCCTCGCTCGCACGGCGATCGCGGGCGAGCGCGGTTTCGCCGACCCGCTGAGCTGCGACCTCAACCAGCACCCAGTCCGGGATCGTTTCGGGAACGATGGCACCGATCAGGTCCTCGGGCAGGTCGCCGGAAAGCTCTTCGCCGCGAGCCCAGATCTCGTCGCACCACGCCTCGTCCTGGTCATAGCGAGCCGCGTCTTCGTCACTCCACGCCCGGTTCGCCATGTCGCAGAGCTCCGCCGCAGCAGGCACCGCCGCGCTCGTTGCGGGAGGCATCGGCCCCACGTCTCGCGGTACTGCCGCCGTTCCGGCCTTCTCTGCATCGGACATCTCAGGTGCTGCGCTGGGCAATACGTCATCCCGTGTCCGCACAACCTGTGTCGTCATGCGCGTGAGGCGGTCGTAGATGGCGACGCCGAGTGCCTCGGGCAGAATGACGGAGAGAAGCGCAAGCCCGTCTTCGAGAGGGCGGAGCATGACCGTGCGATCTTCGGCGGCGCTGGCGTGGCGCTCGCGCAGCGTCTGCTCGGCAAGAGTCGCGGCGACCTGGCGGGCATGCGCCCGGGTGCGCGCAGGCGTGTCCTGCTCGGCGATGACGAGCACAGCGGCCTCATACAGCGTGTATGTCTCTGATGGCACGCCCCCGTTCATCACCGCCTCGTGCACGACCTGGCCCGCCCTGACGATCTCGCGCATGTGCTGCGCGCTGATCGCGCCTTCGGCGAAGGCCACTTGGACGGCGGGGTAGCGGTCGCCCAGGACGAGAGCATCCCCGAAGGCGAACTCGATCGTCCCCTTGGCGAGCCGACCCGCCGCTGCGTACTCGGCGACCATCGAACGGTAGATCGTGTCGCGATGCCGCCCGTACTCGCGTTCATCCTGCTCGAAGACCCGCATGCGCGCACTCAGCAGCGCGGTCGCCTTCGCCTCGAGGCGGGCGATGTCACGGCGCGTCGCAACCCATTCATCGAGCAGCTCAGCGCGGTGCTCGAAGTCTGCGGCGGGGGAGTGGGTCATGCATCAAGATTAGAACAAAAATCCGACGAAAGCAAGAGAAACTGAGAAAGAGGTTAGAATAAATCTCTTCCACGCAATCGCTCGATATCGCGCCGTTCGCGTTTCGTCGGCCGGCCCGCACCGCGATCCCGCTGCGCCATGATCGCCATCGGCTCGCGGGGCGGCGTGCGCTCGTCGTAGGCAGTCGCCGCGACAGGCGCGCCGACACGTTTGGTCAGTGTCTGGCGCACGATGAGGATCCGGTCAAATCCGGCGATCCGCACGCGCACTTCGTCGCCGGGCTTCACCGTCTGCGCGGCTTTGACCCGCTCGCCGTTCAGGCGCACATGCCCCGCGCGGCAGGCAGTGGTCGCGGCCGAGCGGGTCTTGTAGATCCGGATCGCCCAGAGCCAGGAGTCGACGCGGACGGGCTTGTCCGTCATCCCGACTCCTTGCGGCGGAGGGCGACGAGGGATCCGGCGACGATGAGGCCCTGACCGAGGGTGTAGGTGATCATGACGAGCGGGCTCGTCCAGTCGGGGAGGAGTTCCGGACGGAACAGGCGCACGGCGAGCACCGTGTCGCTGATGAGGAAGAACGCGCCGCCGATCGCGATCAGCGGATGGCAGCGCGCGGCCAGGGCCGCGGTGCCACCGAGGACGAGGCCGTAGACGGCGACCGGAATGAACAGTGCGCCGAGGCTCGGGGCGAGGAAGGCGAGCATCCCGATCCACCAGGCGACGTAGATGAGGGTCCACCAGGGGAGTCTGCGGCTGCGCAGGTACCGCCAGAACAGGACGATGTAGGCGACGTGGGCGAGGCCGAAGAACAGCAGCATGAGAGGCAGCTCGTCGTCGACGGGAAAGAAGTCGCCCGCACCGTCGCCGAGCCAGGAGAGCAGGAGGGCCGCGAGGAGCAGAATGAGGGCTATACGCGGACGCGACCGCGGCGCGACGATGAGGACCGGCAGGGCCAGCAGCGGCATGAGCAGGAGCTTGGTCGGAGGCGCGACCGGGCTGTGCACCGCGAGTGCGACGACGTGGACGACCGAGACGAGGATGTAGGGCAGGAACGCCCAGAGCAGGGTGCGGGAGGCGATGCGGTTCGGCATCCCTCCATCGTAGGGAGTTGTTACCCGCCTATCGCGCGGGCGACCAGCGGGTGGCCGGGCTTGCGCAGGCCGACCTCGGTGAAGCCCGCCGCGAGGAACGTCGCGAGCGTGCCGACGAAGAGGTCGTTCGAGCTGTGCTTCCCGGTTGAGGTGTCGGTCGGGTAGGCCTCGACGATGCGGGCGCCGGATGCTTCGGCGTAGTCGACGGCGGCGTCGAGCAGGAGGGAGGTGAGGTCCTCTCCGCGGTGCTCGCGCCGGACGACGAAGCAGGTCACCGCCCAGACGGCGGGGTCGTCGAAGGGCTCGTGCGTGGTGGCGGCGATGTTGCGCGTGCGCGGGATCCTCGACTGCGCCGTGCGCGGGCCGATGCGCACCCAGCCGGCCGCTTCGCCGTCGACGTAGGCGATGATGCCGGGCGGGGGTCCTTCGCGGAGCTCGTCGTGGAGGCGGTCCCGTTTCTCGTCCGTCGTCGTGGCGTTCCACTCGGCGTTCGTCATCGTCCACCACGCGCACTGGCAGGCCTTGCCGTCGCCGCCTCCGGTGAGGGCGTGCTGCACGTCGTCCCAGCGCTCTGCCGTCGCGACCTCGGTCGTCACGTTCTCCATGAAGGCACGCTACGCCCGGCCTCCGACATCGGCAACGCGCTTGCCCCTGAGCGAGCACGGATGCGGCTCGACCGAGACGACGTGCGGAGGTTCGCGGACGGCCTGCGGGTGCGGCTAAGATAGGGGAGTTGCCCGCGTTCCGGCGCGGTCGTCCACGGGCTGTGGCGCAGCTTGGTAGCGCACTTGACTGGGGGTCAAGGGGTCGCAGGTTCAAATCCTGTCAGCCCGACTCGTGTGATGTCTCAGGGCATCGCGGACGGGTGAACCCACGGAAGTGTGGGTTCACCC
>CAZHML010000087.1:0-6445 GCA_964533745.1 uncultured Microbacterium sp. | reverse complement strand
AGCTGCTCGGCATCCATCTCGCCCAGGCCCTTGTAGCGCTGCACAGGCTCCTGCCAGCGCCGGCCCGCCTTGGTGAGCTTCGCCAGCAGTGCGTGCAGCTCCTGCTCGCTGTAGGTGTAGACCGTCTCGTTGGCCTTCGACCCGGGATTCATGATCACGACGCGGTGCAGCGGCGGCACCGCCGCGAAGACCCGGCCGTCCTCGATGAGCGGGCGCATGTAGCGGAACAGCAGAGTGAGCAGCAGGGTGCGGATGTGCGCGCCGTCGACATCCGCGTCGCTCATCAGGATCACCTTGCCATAGCGCGCCGACGACAGATCGAACGTGCGCCCCGAGCCCGCGCCGATGACCTGGATGATCGAGGCGCACTCGGTGTTGCCGAGCATGTCCGACACCGATGCCTTCTGCACATTGAGGATCTTGCCCCGGATGGGCAGCAGCGCCTGGAACTCGCTGTTGCGGGCGTGCTTGGCGGTGCCGAGGGCAGAGTCTCCCTCCACGATGAACAGCTCGGACTCGGCCACGTCGTTCGTGCGGCAGTCGACGAGCTTGGCGGGCAGGGATGAGGATTCCAGGGCGTTCTTGCGCCGCTGCGTCTCCTTGTGGGCGCGGGCGGCAACCCGCGCCTTCATCTCGGAGACGACCTTCTCCAGCAGCAGGGCCGTCTGTGCCTTGTCGTCGCGCTTGCCCGAGGTGAAGCGCGCGCCGAGCTCATCCCGCAGCACCTTCGCCACGATCTGGCGCACGGCCGGGGTGCCGAGCACCTCTTTGGTCTGCCCTTCGAACTGCGGCTCGGGAACGTTGACGGTGAGCACGGCGGTGAGCCCGGCGAGCACGTCGTCCTTCTCGAGCTTGTCGCTGCCGGCCTTCAGCCGTCGGGCGTTCTGCTCGACGTGACTGCGCAGGAGCTTGAGCAGCTCCTGCTCGAAGCCCTGCTGGTGCGTGCCCCCCTTGGGTGTCGCGATGATGTTCACGAAGGAGCGCAGCACTGTGTCGTAGCCGGTGCCCCAGCGCAGGGCGATGTCGACGACGCACTCGCGCTCGACCTCGGTGGCGACCATCGTGCCGGAGGGCTGGAGCACGGGCACCGTCTCGGTGAAGGAGCCCGTGCCGCGGATGCGCCAGGTCGAGGTGAGCGGTGCGTCCGTCGCGAGGAAGTCGACGAACTCGGTGATCCCGCCCTCGTAGCGGTAGGAGGTCTCGACCGGCTCCTCGGTCGCTGAGCCTGTCGAAGCGCGCTCATCCCGGATGAGAATCTCCAGCCCCGGCACGAGGAAGGCAGTCTGCCGAGCACGGTTCTCGAGCTCCCCGAGCTGGAACGCGGCATCCCTGGTGAAGATCTGGCGGTCGGCCCAGTAGCGCACGCGGGTTCCGGTGGCACCGCGCGGTGCCTTGCCGATCACGCGCAACTCGCTCTGCTCTTCGAAGGGGGTGAACGGCGCATCCGGACGGGGATCACCCGCATCGGCGAAGACTCCCGGCTCGCCGCGGTGGAACGACATCGCCCAGGTCTTGCCGCCGCGATCGACCTCGACGTCGAGACGCTCGGAGAGGGCGTTCACGACCGAAGCGCCCACGCCGTGCAGGCCGCCGGATGCCGCATAGGAGCCGCCGCCGAACTTGCCGCCCGCATGCAGCTTCGTGAAGACCACCTCGACGCCGCTCAGGCCCGTCCGCGGCTCGATGTCAACCGGGATGCCGCGGCCCCGGTCGCGCACCTCGACGCTGCCGTCATCGTGCAGGACGACGTCGATCCGGTCGCCGTTGCCGTCGACGGCTTCGTCCACGGCATTGTCGATGATCTCCCAGAGGCAGTGCATGAGGCCGGGCGAGCCGTTGGAGCCGATGTACATGCCCGGGCGCTTGCGCACGGCCTCGAGGCCCTCGAGGACCTGGAGGTGATGGGCGGAGTACTCGGATGCCATAGAGGGCCATCCTATTTCGCGCGTCGCCGCGCGAGCCGCCGACACTCCCGCGAGAGCTCGTGCGGGCGACTCGCGGATACGCGCTCAGCGAAACACGCCGTCATCCGGGACTCGCATACCCCGGAGCGTGGTTGTATGGAGCACACGCGAAGGCCAGTGAACCATGCAGAAGGGGGCGACGATGAACGCTACGACCGAACGTGAGGCCCCCGTCACCGCCTACCGCCTGAGCGCGGCCGACCGCTGTGACTCCTGCGGTGCACAGGCATACATCGCGGCCGAGGTGAACGGCTCGGAGCTGCTGTTCTGCGCGCACCACGGACGCAAGTACGAAGAGAAGCTGCGGGCTCTGGCCACCACCTGGCACGACGAGACAGCACGCTTGATCGAGGTCGGCTGACCACTCGGGCGCTGTCGATCCCGCTCAGACCACGATCTCGCGGCGCACGCGCGGGCCGAGGCGAACGAGGATCTCCTCACCCACGCTGCCGATGTGCTCGGCGAGCGACGTGGCATCCCCCTCGCCCTGCATCCCGGGGCCGAAGACGGTCACCCGGTCGCCGACGGCCGCGCCCGGCCACGTTGCGACTCGGCTCTCGCTGATGCTCAGGTCTCGCAGCTCCCGCGCGCCCGCGGGCGTGCCGATCGCGGCACCGTGCAGGATCGAAGGCAATCCGTCGAGGGTGCCGATGCCGATGGTCACCGTCTCCTCGGCCACCTCGATCACCTCGGCCCGCAGCGCCGCCACCGGGAGCACACCGGGGATCGGCGGCCCGTCGGCCGAGCGGATCCCGTAGCAGAACGCGCCGATGCGCGAAAGCGAGCCGCGCAGCTCGGGTCGCCACCAGGAGGCAGCGGACGCCGTCAGGTGGCGCAGCAAGGGTTGCCCGCTGATGCGCTCCCACACGTCAGCGGCGGCGGTGAACTGCGCAGCCGACTCGTCGTCCTCCGCATCGCTCGCCTCGGCCAGGTGGCTCCACGCACCCACCACCTCGATGAGGCCTGCCATGTGCGCGGCCCTCGCCACCGCGATGACGCCCTCCCACTCCTCCGGCCGAATGCCGTTGCGGTGCAGGCCGGTGTCGACCTTGAGATGGATCCGGCCACGATTCTTGGTGTGCCGGGCTCGGTCGATCACGAGTTCCAGGTAGGGCCAGGAGCCGACGCCGAGGTCGATGCCCCCGGCGAGGGCCGCGTCGACCTCGTCTGCGGGCGACGTCGCCCAGGCGAAGATCCGCGCGGTGCTGCGCTCACGCACGTGCAGAGCGGTCGCGACATCGTAGGCGCCGAACCAGGCCACGTCGCTCGCGGCATCCAGCGCCCAGTCGAGGCCATGCCCATACGCCTCGTCCTTGACGACGAGCATGAGTTCTGACGGTGCCAGATGCTCGCGCACGGCACGCAGGTTGCCGGCGAACCGGGATCCCGAGATCTCGAGCACCGGTGCGCTCACGCGACCCACCCCCTTCGCACGCGGTTGCCGACGCCCGCGACGATCTCGGCGACCGTCAGGCCCGTGGCCTCAGCCCAGGCAGCGAGGTTCTCTCGCGCAACACCCTCGCCGCCGAAGAAGCACGCCTCGGTGCCGGCCGGGACCGCCTCGCCCTGCAGGTCCGCCACGCAGACGTCCATCGCCACTCGCCCGACGATCGGACGCAGCACGCCCGCAACCTCGACCGTCGCACGATTGCCGAGAGAACGGACGATCCCCTGCGCGTACCCACCGGTGAGCAGCGCCACGACGGTGCGTTGCCGTGCGCGGTGGCTGTAGCCGTACGAGACGCCTTCGCCGGGGTACAGGGGTTTGGTGGAGAGGATACGGCCGACGAGCCGCATCACCGGGACGAGCCCCGAGCCGGGCAGGCCGTAGAGCAGGATCGGATCGATGTCCGGGGCGGCACCGATCACGGCAGGCAGATCCTGTGCGCGCAGTGCCTCGGCGGCATCCTCGTCGTCGACGAGCAGGGTGCGCGCACCAGCCGCAGTCGCCGCCGAGGCGACCTCGAACAGCCCGTGGCCCCAGGCGTCGTGGCGGAGGTCCGCGATCTCGCCGCCCGCGGCGACCGCGGCCTGCGCGGCGGCGGCCAGCGCCGCGCGCGAGAGCACCGCATGGGGCATGGCACTGCTCGGCGTCATGGTCCCCTCCTCGGGATCAGAGCCCGATGGTGTTGAAGTCCCTGCCGTGCAGGAGCCGCTCGATCGTCGAGCGCGCGCTTTCAGCGTACTCGTCCAGCGCTCCTAGAGCCTGCTCCGGCAGGGCGAAGCCGCGCAGGGCGGTCGCACTCGCCAGCAGCGAGTCGGTCAGCGCGGGATTCAGCGGAAGCAGCGGCCCCTGGACATTGCCCGCGAGGGCATTCCCCCGCCGCACGAGTTCGCCACGCCCCTCGCCGCGGTCGTAGCTGCCACGCCCGTCGAGGACCGTGCCGTAGGCGGCATCCGGGTCCTCCAGCGTCCACTCCGAGGCGTGGTCCTCGAAACCGAGCAGGCGCGCATCCGACGTCTCGACGATGATGTAGCCCACCTTGCGCTCACGCGTGCGGGCGACCCGGTAGGGCAGCACGGCGAGCCCTTCGACGCGCTCGCCATCGAGGAGGTCCAGCCCCGACCCGAGCAGCTCCGCGGAGCCGCCGATGCTCAACAGAACCCGACCCGCCGCCACATGCTCCTCGAGCTGCGATCGCCGGGCGAGCAGGTCAGCGTGCACGAGACGCAGGGCCGAGAGAGGCCCGTTGCCGAGCACGATCACGTCGGCCTCGGGCAGCGCCTCCCCGATCCCGATGAACGACACCGGTGCCGCGACGCCGCGGCGGAGCGCCCGCTCCTGCAGGGCGCGCACGTTGCCGCGATCTCCGGTGATCCCGAGCTCAGCTGGATAGAGCTGGGCGATCCGCACCTCGCTCATCGGCGCGCCACCTCCTGGTCGCCGTGGCCGAGCAGACGCCGGCCGATCATCATCAGCTCGTAGTTGACGAACCAGATCTGCACGCCGGTCGTCGTCGGCTCGGCCGCCCGCATGAGCGCGACGGCCTTCTGCATATCGGGTTCGACGACGCCGATCTCGACGCCCGCGTACTCCAGCGCGAGCGCGAGCTGGAAGGCCTTCTCGCCGGTGACGACATCCACGCGCGGCAGGGCGGCGAAGTCGACGTCGTACAGCCACGAGACATCCGGCGTTCCCTCATCGATCGCGATGAGCGCTCGCTCGGGCGCGCTCTCGAGGGCGTCCAGATTCATCTGCAGGCTGGGGCCGTTCTTGAACATCACGAACTCGACCTGCTCGCCCGCCGGATCGCGTCGCAGCGGGATGACCTCGCCCCGCCCGTAGGCGGGCTCCATCTGCGCGAAGCCCTTTGCGGCTGAGCCTGCCGAGAACCGCTCCCCCAGCACCCGCGATGCGACCGCGAGTGCTGCCGCCGCATCGGCGGCGTAGTGCAGGCCGCGCACAGGAAGCCTCAGTGCCACCTGCTCGTCGCCCACAGCGACTTCGATGTCGCGCCCGGCCACGGCACTGACCTCGGCGAAGGCGGGATGCAGCACCGCCTGCGCGTTGCCGCTGCGGCTGTCGGCGGCGTTGGCGAGACCGTGCGCGGATGCCGCCACGATCTCAGGAGCGGCACCGAAGAAGGACACCGGCACCGGCATCGCGGGCACGTCGATCTTGCTGAGGTGCGGATCGTCCCGATTGATCACGATGTGGGCACCCGCGAGCGCAGACGTGTCGAGCATCATGTCGGCCACGCGCTCGGTCTCGTAGAACCGGAAGAGCTGATCGACCTGCACGTTCAGCGAGAGCACGACCGCGGGCGAGAGCTGCTCGGCCAGGGCAACGGCGTAGCCCTCGTCGACCTCGAGCACCGCGACGTCCGCACCCACGCGACCGGTCGGAGTCGCATCGGCCAGCAGCGCGCTCGTGACGCCCTGCGGCAGGTTCGCGCCGGTCGGGTTGGTGAAGACCCGCAGACCGTGTGCGCGCAGCACCTCGCTGATCATGTGGGTCGTGGTCGTCTTGCCGTTCGAACCCAGCACGAAGACCACGCCGTCGGCGAACTGCCCGGCCAGCGTAGGCAGCAGCGAGGGGGCGAGCCGGTTGGTGAGGTAGCCGGGGAAGGCCGAGCCGCCCCCGCGCAGACGCGTGGCGAAGCGGGCGAGCTTGCCGGCGAGGACCGGAAGGATGTATCGGGGGCCGGGCTTTCGCGAGGCGGGGGTCATTCGAGGTAGTCCCGCAGCGACTGCGAACGGCTCGGATGACGGAGCTTGGCCATGGTCTTCGACTCGATCTGGCGGATCCGCTCGCGCGTCACGCCGAACGTGTCGCCGATCTGGTCGAGGGTCTTGGGCTGGCCGTCGCCCAGGCCGAAGCGCATCCGGATGACCCCGGACTCGCGCTCGGAGAGCGAGTCGAGCAACTGCTCGAGCTGGCGCTGGAGCATGGTGAAGCCGACGGCGTCGGCGGGCACGACCGCTTCGGTGTCCTCGATCAGGTCGCCGAACTCACTGTCGCCGTCCTCGCCGAGGGGGGT
>CAZHML010000086.1:0-6541 GCA_964533745.1 uncultured Microbacterium sp. | reverse complement strand
ACTTCTCGGTGACGTACTGGATGACCTCGCCGCGGCGACGGTCGTCGAAGTCGACATCGAAGTCCGGCATGGAGATGCGATCGGGATTGAGAAAGCGCTCGAAGATGAGCCGGTGCTCGAGCGGATCGAGGTCGGTGATCCGCATCGCGTAGGCGGCCATCGATCCCGCACCCGAGCCGCGGCCCGGCCCCACACGGATGCCGTGGTCCTTGGCCCAGTTGATGAAGTCGGCGACGACGAGGAAGTAGCCGGGGAAACCCATCTGCACGATGACCTCGGTCTCGTATTCGGCCTGCTTCCGCACCGCGTCGGGGATGCCGCCCGGGTAGCGATCGTGCAGGCCGCGCTCGACCTCTTTGACGAACCAGCTCTCTTCGGTCTCGCCGTCGGGTACCGGGAAGCGCGGCATGTAGTTCGCGCTCGTGTCGAACTGGACCTCGCAGCGCTCGGCGACCAGGAGCGTGTTGTCGCAGGCCTCGGGGTGGTCATGGAAGATCTGTCGCATCTCGGCGGCGGATTTGACGTAGTAGCCGTCGCCGTCGAACTTGAAGCGGTTCGGGTCGTCGAGCGTCGAACCGGACTGCACGCACAGGAGCGCCGCGTGGCTCGTGGCGTCGTGCTGATGGATGTAATGCAGGTCGTTCGTCGCCAGCAGCGGGAGGCTGAGATCCTTCGCGATCCGCAGCAGATCGGACATCGTGCGCCGCTCGACGTCGATCCCGTGGTCCATGATCTCGGCGAAGTAGTTGTCCTTGCCGAAGACATCCTGGAACTCGGCGGCCGCCGCGCGCGCCGCGTCATACTGGCCCAGGCGCAGCCGGGTCTGGATCTCGCCGCCGGCGCAGCCCGTCGTGGCGATCACGCCGCCCGCGTAGCGCTGCAGCAGCTCGCGGTCCAGGCGCGGCTTGTAGTAGTAGCCCTCCATGCTCGCCAGCGACGAGAGGCGGAAGAGGTTGTGCATGCCGGGCGTGCTCTCACTCAGCAGCGTCATGTGCGTGTACGCGCCACCACCGGAGACGTCGTCGTCGGACTGGTCGGAAGTGCCCCAGCGCACGCGGGACTTGTCGCTGCGGTGGGTTCCCGGGGTGACGTAGGCCTCCATGCCGATGAGCGGCTTGATGCCTGCGGCCTTGGCCGTGCGATAGAACTCGAAGGCGGCGAAGGTGTTGCCGTGGTCGGTTACGGCGATGGCCGGCATGCCTTGCCTCACGGCCTCGTCGATCAGCGGCCCGACCCGCGCCGCACCGTCCAGCATCGAGTATTCGCTGTGCACGTGCAGGTGAACGAAGGAGTCGGATGCCACGAGAACGAGCCTACCCGCGGCTGCCGACATCGCGGGGCCGTGCGCGGAGCTTCGCCCGCCGCGATCCGTTACTGGTCCACCGTGCGACGCCGACCGGGATCCCAGCCGGGCGCATCGAT
Organism: uncultured Microbacterium sp.; assembly: GCA_964533745.1. Taxonomy (GTDB): domain Bacteria; phylum Actinomycetota; class Actinomycetes; order Actinomycetales; family Microbacteriaceae; genus Microbacterium. Next base: position 5,119 of record CAZHML010000086.1, on the reverse strand, counting down.
GACGCAGAAGCGGTTGCCCTCGGTGTCCTCGAGCACGGTGTAGTCGGCGTCGGGCGGATAGCCGTCCCAATCCACGCGGCGGGCACCGAGGCTCAGCAGCCGCTCGATCTCGGCCGCCTGGTCGTCGGCATAGAGGTCGAGGTGCAGTCGAGGCGGGTAGTGCTGCGGGTATCCCGTGATCGACAGCGCGATCGACGCACCCGGCATTCCCTCGGGAGGATCGAGAATCACCCAGTCCTCGCGCGGCTCCCGCCGGTTGACATAACCCAGCGCAGAGCGCCAGAAGTCTCCTGCCCGCGCGATGTCCTCGACGGTCAGGACGGTCGTGCCGATGTGAAGCATGACCCCATTGTCGCTCACCGCCCCGCAGTCCTAAAGACTGTCCTCCAGCGCATACTTCTCGGCCCAGGAGGCCGGTATCGCGAGCGGCAGCGCGTAGAAATAGCGGATGAGCTGCCCGTGATGCTGGCTCTCGTGCTCGAGGAGCTGGAGGCACAGCGTCCACGCACGCTCATCGTCCGGCGCGAGTTCGCCCAGCCACTCCGCGACCTCGGCGGCGCTGCGCTCGAGCGCCGCGCGGACGGCATCCGGATCCTCGTCGTCGTGCAGCGAGCAGGCGAAACCCTGCCAGGATCCCGCGCGCGCCGCGCGCACGTAGCTCTCGCGCGCTCCGACGACGCACCAGAAGTGGTTGGAGATGGGGCTGGAGCGCACCCCGGGCAGCCGCGAGCGCAGCTGCTCGGGCCCGAGCGTGTCGATGAGGTCGAGATAGAGGTCGTTCGCCAGGGCGTGCCGCCGTCGCAGCAGGGGGATCATCTCGGTCATCGTCCTCTCCTCACTCGCCCCGCAGAATGTCGAGGGCCTTCTGGAAGTCCGCCGGGTAAGGGGATTCGAACGCCGACCACTCCCCCGTCGCCGGGTGCGCGAAGGCGAGCCGGTGCGCGTGCAGCCACTGCCGTTCGAGCCCGAGGCGTGCCGACATGGTCGGGTCGGCGCCGTAGAGCGGATCCCCGACGCAAGGATGCCGGTGCGCGGCCATGTGCACGCGAATCTGGTGCGTGCGACCCGTCTCGAGGTGAATCTCCAGCAGCGAAGCACCGGGAAAGGCCTCGATCGTCTCGTAGTGGGTGATCGAAGGCTTGCCCGCGGGCGTCACGGCGAACTTCCAGGAGTGCTTCGGATGCCGCCCGATCGGCGCATCGATGGTTCCCGAGAGCGGATCCGGATGCCCCTGCACGACGGCGTGGTAGATCTTCTCCACTTCGCGCTGCTTGAAGGCGCGTTTGAGGGTGGCATAGGCGTGCTCGGACTTGGCGACCACCATCAACCCGCTCGTGCCGACATCGAGCCTGTGCACGATGCCCTGCCGTTCGGCTGCGCCGCTCGTGGCGATGCGGAAGCCGGTCGCCGCCAAGGCCCCGAGCACTGTCGGTCCCTCCCAGCCGAGGGAGGGGTGCGCGGCGACGCCGGAGGGCTTGTCGACCACCACGATGTCCTCGTCGTCGTGCACGATCCGGAAGTCCGGAACGATCGCCGGGATCACCGCCGGTTCTTCCCTCAGCGTCCACTCCACATCCAGCAGCGCACCCGCGCGCAGCCGATCGGACTTGCCGAGGATCGCACCGTCCATCCGGGCACCGCCGGCCTCGGTCACCTCGGCGGCGAGGGTGCGCGAGAAGCCGAGCATCTTCGCCAGCGCCGCATCCGCCCGGACGCCGTGCAGGCCCTCGGGGACGATGAGGCTCCGGGACGGCATCTCAGTCCTCGGCGACGGGCTCGGGATCCGCCTGTCGCCGCTGGTCGCGGATCCCGTCCAGCCGGATGCCGAGCACGATGAGCAGGGCGACGGAGATCATGCCGCAGACGATGAACATGTCGGCGATGTTGAAGACGGCCGGCATCATCCAGGGCATCGAGATCATGTCGACGACATGGCCGACCGGGAACCCGGGATCGCGGAAGAGTCGATCGCCCAGATTGCCGAGCACACCGCCCAGCACACCGCCCAGCACGACCGCCCAGAGGCGGGATCGGGCGCGGAGCATCGTCCAGCCGATCACCGCCGCCACCACCGTCAGAGCGATCGTGAAGACCCAGGTCACCCCTTCACCGAGCGAGAACGCGGCACCCGGATTGGTGGTGTGGTAGAGGTGCAGGAACTGGCCCCAGACCGGCACGACCTCCTCGAACGGGAGGTGCGTCACGGTGAGGTACTTCACGTACTGATCGACGGCGAGGACGATCGCAGCGATCAGCACGACGATCGTCGCACCCGCCCCCGGACGAAGCGGGTGCCGCGTCATCGGGCTGTCAGAGTCCGAGCGGCGCGGCGGAACCCGCGGCAGGCTGCACCGAGTCGAGCTGACGGAGCTGACCCTCGAAATAGCTGCGCAGCTGCGTACGGTAGGAGTTCTCGAACTCGCGCAGCTCGTTGATCTTGCGTTCGAGCCCGTCCCGCTCGCCGCTCAGGCGGGCCATCGCCTCACGGTGGCCGGTCTCGGCCTGGGAGAGGATCTGAGCAGCGCGCATCTCGGCTTCGGCCACCGTCTCGCGAGCCTTGGACTGGCCCTCGGCGACGTACTGATCGTGCACGCGCTGTGCCACGGCGATGATTCCGGTAAAGGCCGCGTCGTTCTCGCTGCCGGCCGCCGGGGCCGCACCGAGCGGGGTGGCGGCGGGGATGCCGAGGCCGGGCACGGCTGAGGCCCCCGCCTCGAGCTCTGCGACACGCGCCTTCAGCCGCGTGTTCTCCTCGATGGTCTTGCGCCACTCGACGACGATCTCATCGAGGTAGTCATCCACCTCGTCAGGGTCGAGTCCGTCCTTGAAGCGAACGTGCTGGAACTCCTTGTGGACGACATCATCCGGGGTCAATGCCATGAGTGGCTCCTCATTCCGATAGCTCTGCGGGCCGGAGCCCGCATTCCAGCTTAGCTGTCACTTTGCCAGAGCGCGCTTCACATCCCGCGTGTGCCCGCGATTTCCACTCAGATGAATGCGCGCGTCACCGACATCAGCACGAAGACGATGAGCATGGTCAGCGCGAAGCCGAAATCCAGCGCCAGCCCGCCCACGCGAAGCGGCGGGATCAGGCGACGAAAGAACTTCACGGGCGGGTCGGTGACTGTGTAGACGACCTCGGCGACGACGACGAGCGCGCCTTTGGGACGCCAACCGGGTGAGAAGATCGGGATGTACTCGAGGATCAGCCGCGCGAGCAGCACGAAGACATAGATGAGCAGCAGCACATTGAGGATCGCTGCGATCGTGGAGACGAGGGAGCCCACGCCCGTCAGTGATCGAAACCGCTGGGCTCGGGTTCAGCGGCGATCCCGCCGTGCCCCGAGATCACGATGTGCTCGGGCGAGAGCAGGAAGACCTTGCTCGTGACCCGTTCGATCCGGCCGTAGAGGCCCTGCGAGAGGCCGCTGGCGAAGTCGATCAGCCTGCGCGCCTCACCGTCGGTCATCTGGGTCAGGTTGATGATCACCGGCACGCCCTCACGGAAGTGCTCGGCGATGACCTGGGCGTCGCGGTACTGCTTGGGGTGCACGGTGAGGATCTCGCTGATCGCCGAGGCCGCCGGCTGACGCACCGCGGTCGGGCGGCGCAAAGGCGTCACCGGTGCCGTCTCGGCCTCGTCGCCGCGCTCACGGTACACGCGTCCCTGGGGCTGCGCAGGCTCATCCTCGTAGTATTCTTCTTCGTCGGCGAGGCCGAGGTAGACCATCGTCTTCTTCAGCGGGTTTCCCATCATGTCCTCCGTCGTCGATGCGGGATCGGCTCTTTCGAGGTTAACCCCGGTCCGGGCGCGGACCCGTGATTGCCGAGCCGATGCGCAGGTGTGTCGTGCCGGCACGGATCGCCTCGGGAAAGTCCGCGGTCATCCCCGCCGAGATCCAGGTCGCCCCGGGAACGACGGTACGCAGGCGCGCGGAGTAGTCCGCTACGCGCGCGAAGGCGCGCCCCGGCTCCTCGTCCAGCGGGGCGACGGCCATGATCCCGCGCAGGTGCAGGCTCGGCAGCGTCTGGATGCGCTCGGCAAGCGCCTCGATCCCCACGGGGGCGACTCCGCCGCGCGCGGAATCCGGCGTGAGGTTCACCTGGATCAGCACGTCGAGCCTGTCCGCCGGGTCGGGAGCGGCGCGGTCGAGCGCGTCCGCCAGGCGCGGCCGGTCCACGGAATGCACGAGCGAGGCGAGCGAGCGGATGCTCGCGGCCTTGTTCGTCTGCGCCTGGCCGATGAAGTGCCAGCGCAGACCTTCCAGGCCACGCGTCTCGGGAGCCTTCTCGGCGAGCTCCTGCTGACGGTTCTCGCCCACATCCCGAACGCCCAGAGCGTGCAACTCGCGCACGAGCGAACCCGGATGGAACTTGGTGACCACGATCCGGGTGATTGCCGCGGGGTCGCGACCGGCGGCGCGTGCCTCATCGGCGATCGCGCGATCGACCGCCGCGAGGCGGGCCGCAAGACCGGTCATCCTTACCTCAGGAACTCGGGAATGTCGATTTCGTCGTCCTCGAAGGCGGGTTCGATGCTCGTCGGGCCGAGCAGGGACGGAAGCTCATCGAAGAGATCCGCATCCTCGGTCGCGGTTGCCACGGGTGTGCGCGGCTGCTCGCCGAACAGCGCGCTCTCGAGCAGCAGTGCGTCGCTCGTGCGCTGCAGCGGCTCACCGCCGTCGAAGCCCGCCGCGATGACGGTGACCCGCACCTCGTCGCCCAGCGTGTCGTCGATGACGGTTCCGAAGATGATGTTCGCCTCGGGATGGGCGGCATCGGTCACCAGTTGCGCGGCTTCGTTGATCTCGAAGATGCCGAGGTTCGAGCCGCCTTGGATCGACAGCAGCACACCGTGCGCACCCTCGATCGAGGCTTCGAGCAGGGGGGACTCCACCGCGAGCTCCGCGGCCTTGATCGCGCGATCGGCACCGCGGGCCGAGCCGATGCCCATGAGCGCCGAGCCCGCGCCCTGCATGACCGAGCGCACATCGGCGAAGTCGAGGTTGATGAGCCCGGGCGTGGTGATGAGGTCGGTGATCCCCTGCACACCCGCGAGCAGCACCTGGTCAGCGGTGGCGAAGGCCTCGATCATCGAGATGCCGCGGTCGCTGATCTC
>CAZHML010000085.1:0-6629 GCA_964533745.1 uncultured Microbacterium sp. | reverse complement strand
GTGCGCGTGTAGATCGCGGCGCGCTGGTGGGGGTTCTCGCCGTAGCGGAGATCCGCCAGGCGCTCGGCCTTGATGGTCAGGTGCTCGGGCAGGTCGGCATCCTCGGCGAGCATGCCCTCGGCGAACCAGGTCGCCACCGCACGGTCGTAGGCGGCGGTGTGCGCGAAGGCGCGGGCGGCGAGCTCCCGGCGCTGCGCGAGGGTCGTGCCGCCGGACGCCACCGCTTCGACGATCGCGGAGTACGACTCCGGCGAGACGACGATGGCGACGTTGGCGAAGTTCTTCGCCGAGGCGCGCACCATCGCAGGCCCTCCGATGTCGATCTGCTCGACCACATCGTCCGGCGAGGCACCGGATGCCACGGTCTCCACGAAGGGATAGAGATTCACCGCGACAAGCTCGAACGGGGCGATGTCCAGCTCCGCGAGCTGACGCTCGTGCTCCTCGAGGCGCAGGTCCGCGAGCAGGCCCGCGTGCACGCTCGGATGCAGGGTCTTCACCCGCCCGCCCAGCGACTCGGGGAACCCGGTCACGGTCGCGACATCGGTCACGGCCAGTCCGGCATCCCGGATCGTCTGCGCCGTCGAACCGGTTGAGACGATCTCGACGCCGGCCTCGGCGAGGGCGCGCGCGAGCACGAGCAGATCGGTCTTGTCACTCACCGACACCAGGGCGCGCCGGATCGGCACCGTGTCGCGATCTCGGTAGAGCGTCGGATCGTGGCGGGGGCCGGCCATGGGTGTCTCCTCGGGTGGGGGTCAGGTCAGGACGAGCTCGCCCTGGGCGATGCGCGCGATCGTGTCGATCAGCAGGCGGCGCTCGACAGGTTTGATGCGCTCGTGCAGGCTGTGCTCGTCGTCGTTCGGCAGCACGGGGACGCGCTCCTGCGCGAGGATCGGGCCAGAGTCGACGCCGTCGTCGACGACGATGACGCTCGCCCCCGTCTCGCCGACGCCTGCCGCGAGCGCGTCGCGCACGCCGTGGGCACCGGGGAACTCGGGCAGGTACGCCGGGTGCGTGTTCAGGATCCGCGGGCCGAACTCGGCGACCACGGGTGCCGGCAGCAGCCGCATCAGGCCGCTGAGCACGACGAGGTCGGGCGCGAAGGCGCGAAGGCGCGCGGCGACCGCCTCGCCCCAGGCCGCACGGCTGTCGTGATCGAGGTACCGCTCGACAAAGGTCGGGATCCCGAACTCGGCCGCGTGCGCGAGTCCGGCGGCATCGCGGTCGGCACCGACGGTCACCACGCGGGCCGGATAGCCCGGGCGCGCCGCGGCCTCGAGCAGGGCACGGAGGTTGGATCCGGTGCCCGAGATGAGAACGGCGACCGTGAGCACCCGGCAAGTCTACCGGGATGCCGCGGGCGGCTCCTGTGCCCGCCGCCACTCCCGCTCGGCGGCGACCTCGTCGCGATTGCGCGGTGAGAGCAGCAGGATCGCGGCTCCGACGAACACTTCGAGCCCCAGCGCCAGCGCGAGCGTTCCGGGTTCGGGGCCGGTCACGCCCATGCGTCCCGGACCGACGGATCCGGATGCCAGCACGGCCGCCAGCGCGCCGAAGGCCGCAGCGAGACCGGCGATGCCGAGCGCGATCGCCGCCCTCGGCAGCAACGGAAGATCGCCCCCGGACCACACCAGCCGCGAACGGATCGCCCAGCCCGCGAAGGCACCGGCGGCCACGGGTGCCAGGATCACGATGAGCGCCCACATCGAGGTGCCTTCGGGGAGGGCGGCAAGCACCGGGATCGCCGGCACGACGCCGAGCTCGGTGCCGGCGGGCGAGACGGCCGTGCCCGCGCCCACGGCGAACCCGGGTCCGGCGAGCCAGGCGATCGACCAGACGACGAAGGTCGGCACATAGGCGAGCTGACCGAGCGTGATCGCCGCGGCTCCCAGGCCATCCACGCGCAGGATCTCGAACAGGGCGACAATGCCCCCCGCGTTCATGGCGATCGCGAGGGTGAACGCCGCCGCACCGAGGGCCGTCAGCGCGACGACGACCATCGCGCCGCCACGGATCGTGTGCGCAGGCACCGCTCCCCATGGCTTGCTGCGTTCCAGCGCCGCGCGCACGCGGTCGACGATCCCGTCATCGCCGTGCCGCCAGGCACCGGCCAGCGCACCGCAGGTGACCCCGATCAGATAGGCGAGCGCCGGGAAGGCGATCGCCTGGGCGGCCTGGACCCGCGAAAGCTCGAGACCGCCAGTGAGCGTCAGCAGCCACGCCAGGGCGGTCATCGTGGCCGTGCCGGTGAGGATCCCGAGCAGCCACGCCCCCGCCTTCGCCGAGCGCGCGCCCGAGCGCGCGGCGAAGATCACGGTGAACAGCAGAAAGGCGGTCGGCGCGAGCGACAGCGTGAACTGCGCGGCGTCGGGACTGATGGCCATCGCGACGAGAACCTCGTCCGGGATCGTGATCTCCAGCGGCACGCCGTGGCCGAACTGCCAGAGGCTCACCGTGGTCGGCCACAGCACCCCCCAGTCCGCCCCCGCTCCCAGGGCGAGCACCCAGAACAGCGTCAGCGGGGCCAGCAACGCCGCCAGGCCTACCGCGACCGCCACAGCCGCGTCGACGGCGGCGAGGAGGAGGACGAAAGGGCGTTGCATGACTTCTCGAGACTACGCGCAGAAACACCGAAATTGCCTCTGGGCACGCCAGCCTCTGAAGCGCTAACGTCAACATCGGAGGCTTCACTCACGACATCGGAGGTTTCACCCTTGACAAAAGCAACCGCAACCGACCAGACTGCCGAACCCAAGAACGGGCTCGATCGCTACTTCGAGATCAGCAAGCGCGGCTCGACGTTCGGCACCGAGATCCGCGGGGGCCTGGTCACCTTCGCGACGATGGCCTACATCGTCATCCTTAACCCGATCATCCTCACGCAGGTGGTGGATGTTGCAGGAGTCAGACTGGATTCCGGTGCCGTGGGAGCCGCGACGGCGCTTGCCGCCGCCGTGATGACGATCCTGTTCGGGCTCGTCTCGCGCCTGCCCTTCGCCTTCGCGGCGGGCCTGGGCATCAACGCCTTCGTCGCCTTCTCGGTCGCGGGCGAGGTGACCTGGCCGGAGGCGATGGCACTCGTGCTCATCAACGGTCTCATCATCGTGCTGCTGGCGGCGACGGGCCTGCGGAAGATGATCTTCGACGCCGTGCCCCTGCAGTTGAAGATCGCGATCACCGTCGGTATCGGCCTGTTCATCGCCTTCATCGGCTTCGTCAATGCCGGCTTCGTCACCTCGCATGAGACGCCCCCCGTGGAGCTCGGGATCGACCACTCGGTCGCGACGATCCCGACCCTGCTGTTCGTGCTGACGCTCCTCGCGATCGGCGTGTTGGTGGCGCGCAAGGTCAAGGGCGGGATCCTGATCGGCCTGGTCGGTGGAACGATCGTCGCGGTGATCGTCGAGGCGATCTGGCAGATCGGGCCGAAGTTCAGCGACGCGGGGGTCAACCCGGGCGGCTGGGGACTGACGGTCCCCGCGCTGGACGGCTCGCCCTTCAGCCTGCCCGACCTCAGCCTCCTCGGCGCGATCAGCTTCAACTTCGATCTCGGCAAGGTGAGCATCATCGCCCTGGTGATGATCGTGTTCACCCTGGTCTTCTCGAACTTCTTCGACGCCATGGGCACCATGACGGGCCTGGCCAAAGAGGCCGGGCTCGCGGATGAGAAGGGCGACTTCCCGCGGATCAAGTCGGCCCTGATCGTCGAGGGCGTCGGCGCGGTCGTCGGTGGTGCCACCTCGTCCTCGTCGACGACGGTGTTCATCGAGTCGGGTTCCGGAATCGGCGAGGGCGCGCGGACGGGCTTCGCGAACGTCGTGACCGGTCTGCTGTTCGCGCTGGCGATGTTCCTCACGCCGCTGACCCAGATCGTCCCGACCGAGATCGCAGCCGCCGCGCTCGTGATCGTGGGTGCGATGATGATGTCCCAGATCAAGCACATCGACCTGGGCGACTTCCGGGTGCTGGTGCCGGTGTTCCTCACCGCGACCGTGATGCCGCTGACCTACTCGATCGCCAACGGCATCGGGGCGGGTTTCGTCAGCTGGGTCGTCATCCACGCCCTCACCGGCAAGGCCAAGACCATCAGCCCGCTGCTGTGGATCGTCGCCGCCGGGTTCGTGCTGTTCTTCGCCCGCGGCCCGATCGAGGCGCTGCTGGGCGCTTAGCGGTCCCCCGAACCGCCCTCGGCCTCGCGCCGGGGGCGGTTCGTCGTCACGGGGCGGAGCGCCAGGCGCCCCTCTCCGGCAGCTCGCCACCGAACAGCTGCGTCACCGTGACGAGGGTGAAGCCGCGATCGCGCAGGGCCACGATGATCTCGGGTGCGAGGCGCACCGTCTTCGCGCTCGTGTCGTGGAACAGCACGATCCCGCCCGGCCGCGGCCCGTCGATCGCACGTCTGAGCAGCACCGGCTCGGAAGGCCCGGCCCAGTCGCGCGTGTCGACCGACCAGAGGATCACGGGCATGCCGGCGGCGGCGAGCACGCGCGTGTTGTACTCGCCGTAAGGCGGCCGGAACGAGGTCACCGGCTTCCCGGTGAGCTTCTGCAGCAGCGCGTGCGTGCGGTTCAGCTGGGAGCGGATCCCTGCTGCCGTCAGCTTCGGGAGCGCGGGGTGGTTCCAGGTGTGCCCGCCGATCTCGTGCCCCTCGTCCGCCATCCGCTGGATGATCGCGGGCCGGTTCGAGGCGTACTGCCCCAGGACGTAGAAGGTCGCCGTCGCCCGGGCGTCGCGAAGCTCGTCCAGCAGCCGCGGCGTGTGACGGGAGGGCCCGTCGTCGTAGGTGAGCGCGACGCAGGGCAGGAGCGCGCAGTCGATCCATTCGAGCCCCGCGGGAACGGCCGGCGGCGCGTCGAAGGCGACGCCGGATGCCGAGGACAGCCGCTGACCGAAGGGCGTCGCCAGCCGTGCCACGACCTCGACGGGAACCTCGACGACGAAGGGCTCCTCCCGCAGCGGAAGACCGAGGGCGCCCAGCTCCGCGGCGAGGAAACCCGCCGGGAGCGTCACGGCGAAGGCCCCGCCCTCCGCGGGGACGGTCACCGCGAGCCCCTCGCGCACGAGCGCGTCGATCTCCGCGTCGAGCGGGCCGGATGGATCCAGGCTCAGCGCACCCGCATCGCGGCGCACGGCCTCGGCCAGATCATCGCGCAGCGCAGCGACCGCCTCGCGTCCCCAGAGTTCCGCCGCGGTCACGACCTCGCCGCTCGCCGCATCCACGTAGACCACGACCGAGCGGTCGGAGTCGACCTGGGTCGCGCTGCCGGTCACGATGCGAATCCGCTCGCCGAGGATGCTCCCCTGCGCCGCGACGATGTCGCACACGATCGCGACGCCGGGTCCCGGCAGTCCTCCGAGCGCCGGGTCGGCGAGCACTTCGGATGCCGGCAGCAGCGTCGATCCGGGCACGCAGCCGCGTGCGGCAAGGCCCGCGCCGCGGGCCTCCACCGCGGGGCGGTAGGTAACGCCTCCCGCCGCGCTGCGCTGCGCGATCGCGGCGCGGACGACGCCGTCGATCCGGGCGTTGAAAGCCGCGACCCGCTCCCCCGTTCCGGGGAGGTAGGCCATGCGCGCGTGCACGCCCACGTCCTCGTTGCGCAAGCGCTGCGGGGTCAGCCCCGGGATGTCGGCGGGATCGATCGGCGCCCGTGCCTCGATGACCCGCAGCGGCGAGCTCCACGCGGGCGGGGTCCAGTCCGTCTGGGGTTCGGGCGCGCACCCCGCGATCACGAGGAGGCTCACGAGCCCGACGGACACCGCGGGCAGACGCCGGGTCACGGACGGACTCCCTCGAGCAACTGCGCCAGGGCGGCGCGGTAGGCGTGCAGATCGCCTTCCTCGGAGACCCGGGCCACGACGCGCACCGCGCCGCCCTCTGCCGTCGCCACAACCGCATAGAGCTGATCCTCGCCGACATCGGCGTGGATCAGGCGCAGGCCCGTGGCAAGCGTCTCCGTGCGCACCGGTCCCGCGGCCCCGGCCTCGTCCAGCATCGCCCGGAGCACGGCACCCGGCTCCCCGTCCGCGACGCTGAACGCGACGGCGAGCACGCGGTCCGGCGTATGCACATCGAGCGGAGCATCGCCGCCTCGCTGCACGTGCCATCCCTCCGGCACGACGACTCCCCCGGTACCGCCCGAGAGCGCGACGGCCGTCACCCCGTCCGAGGTCGCGGCGGAGAGGTTGTGCAGCATCGGGGGCACCGCCACGATGGCGGCGAACACCAGGAGGCCAGCGACCGCGAACGCGATGATCCCGGCGAGCAGGGTCTCCCACCGTCGCACCAGGAATCCCTGAATGCCGCGCGCCGTGCGAGCCTCGCTCACGAGCCGTGCCTTCGCGCGAGCGCCCCTACAGCGCTTCGACGATCTCGCGCATGAGGGTGGCGGTCTCCGAGGGCGTCTTGCCGACCTTCACTCCCGCAGCCTCGAGCGCTTCCTTCTTCGCCTGGGCGGTACCCGCCGAGCCCGAGACGATGGCCCCGGCGTGGCCCATGGTCTTGCCCTCGGGCGCGGTGAAGCCTGCGACATAGCCGACGACGGGCTTGGTGACGTTCGCCCGGATGTAGTCCGCCGCGCGCTCCTCGGCGTCGCCGCCGATCTCGCCGATCATGACGATCGCCTTCG
>CAZHML010000084.1:0-6683 GCA_964533745.1 uncultured Microbacterium sp. | reverse complement strand
CTCGGCCCTGACGCTTCTAAGTCGAGAGTGCACTCGTGAGTCATCGCTTGCGCCCGGCCCGGGGCCGTGCGATCATCCGAGGATGAAGCGTGCGGGGCAGTGGATCACCTGGCTCAGTGTCATCGTCATCCTCGCATCGGTCGTCGGGGGCACCTGGATGGCGGCGAGCGGGTTCATCTCGATGTTCCGCGGCAGCACTGACGCGCTCGAGCTCTCAGGCCCGGGCAACAGCATCGAGCATCACTTCGAGGCAGGCACCGAATGGCAGTTGTTCACCTACGGTGCCAACGGGGTCTATGTCGGCCCCGTGCCCATCTGCGCCATGGATGCCGGTCCGGCACCTGTGCAGCCGGGCACGGCGGTACGCACCTCGATCACGACCGGCGCGCAGTCGCGCATCTCCTTCGCCTCGGTGGTCTTCGTAGAGTCAGGCACTTACCGCTTCAGTTGCGACCGGTCGGGTGTGACGATGGCACCCGCCAGCGGCATGGGCGACTCCCTGGGCGTCTTCGCCGGGATCACGATCCTGATCACCGGACTGATCTTCGGCTTCTTCGGGTTGATCGTCGGCATCCTCCTCTGGGCGATCGGCGCGAGCCGGAAACGACGCGAGAGCCAGAATCCGGGCGTGACTTTTCACTGACGACGCACTGCGGGTGCCACCGGCTAGCATGACTGCATGACCCACCTCGTGCTCACTCTTGCCGGTTCGGATCGTGCTGGCCTCGTCAAGGCCCTCGCCGACGTCGTCGCCGAGCACGACGGGAACTGGGAGCGCAGCGAACTGGCCGAGCTTGCCGGCGTCTTCGCCGGGGTCGTCCTGGTGTCGGTTCCCGAGAGCCGCGCGGCAGCGCTCACTGAGGCGCTGAACGGGCTGGAGGGGTTGCTGCGGGTGAACGCGCACGAGGGTGCCGCAGCATCCGATGCGCCGTCTGCGCCCTTCACCTTCACCGTGCTGGGCAACGACCGTCCGGGGATCGTACGAGAGGTCACCGGAGTTCTCAGCGCACACGCGCTCAGCATCGACCGCTTCGAGAGCCGCACGCTCGACGCGCCGATGGCGGGCGGCACGCTGTTCGAGGCGACCGCGGTGGTCCGGATGCCGGAGGACGGCGATCCGGTGCCGCTCATCGCCGCACTCGAACGTCTCGCTGCCGAGATCCAGGTCGACCTGAACCTCGGCTGAGATGACCACGGCGGCGGAGATCCGGGTAGCGCTGCGAGAGGCTGCCGATCCCGCACGGGCAGCGGGTCAGCAGGCGTACATGAAGTCGGCTATGCCCTATCTCGGTGTGACCGTGCCCCAGACGCGCCGGATCGCTCGCGCTTCGGTGCGGGCATTCCAGAATGCGAATGAGGTTCGGGCGCTCGCCCGTGAACTCTGGGATGAGGCGACCCACCGTGAAGAGCGCTACGCGGGAATGATGATCCTCGCCGTTCCGATGCTCCGGGGCGACGCGAGCAATGTTCCGCTGATCGAGCACATGGTGCGCACAGGCGCCTGGTGGGACTTCACCGACGATCTGGCGCATCGGCTCAGCGAGTTGCACGAGCGGCATCCGGTCGAGACCGCCGAGGTGGTCAGGCGCTGGAGCAGGGATGAGGACTTCTGGATCCGTCGTGCGGCGATCCTCTCCCAACTCGGACGCAAACACCGCACCGACCTCGGGCTGCTCGCCGAGGTGATCGAACCGAACATCCACGACAAGGAGTTCTTCATTCGGAAGGCGATCGGCTGGGCTCTGCGCGAGGTTGCTTACGTCTCTCCGGAGTGGGTGGTGGGCTTCGTCGACGGGAACCCCCTGAGCGCCATGAGCACGCGCGAGGCGCTGAAACACGTACGCAGAAGGGCGGATGCCTGAGGATCGCCCGCTGAGACTCCCGAGGCGAATGCCCCGGACGCCCCGGCGATAGAATCGAAGCCGACCCCAGGAGCATCCGTGTCTGAAAACGCCCCCTCGCCGCGCGATGGCTTCGCGCTGTTCCCCGACCGTTCCGTCGTCGCGATGCGCGTAAACGGCGAGCTGAGGGATCTCGCCGCCACGGTGACTGAGACGGATGTCGTCGAGGCGGTCACGGTGGACAGCCCCGAGGGGCTGGCCATCCTGCGTCACTCCACCGCGCACGTGCTCGCGCAGGCCGTGCAGCGCATCCGGCCCCAGGCGAACCTCGGCATCGGCCCGCCCATCGCCGACGGCTTCTACTACGACTTCGGCGTCGCCGAGCCCTTCACGCCCGAGGACCTCAAGGCGATCAAGAAGGAGATGGAGCGGATCGTCCGCGACAACCAGCGGTTCGTCCGCCGTGTGGTCTCGGATGCCGAGGCGCGCGCGGAACTGGCCGACGAACCCTTCAAGCTTGAGCTCATCGGGCTGAAGGGCCCTTCGACAGGCTCAGGGACCGAATATGCCGAGGGGGCCTCGGTCGAGGTCGGCGCGGGGGAACTGACCATCTACGACAACGTCACCCGCGAGGGCCAGGTCGCCTGGAAGGACCTCTGCCGCGGTCCGCATGTCCCGGGCACCCGGATGATCGGCAACGGATGGGACCTCACCCGCGTCGCCGGCGCCTACTGGCGGGGGAGCGAGAAGAACCCCCAGCTCCAGCGCATCTACGGGACCGCCTGGCCGACGAAGGACGAGCTGCGCGCCTACCAGGATCGGCTCGAGGAGGCCGCAAAGCGCGACCACCGCAAGCTCGGCGCAGAACTCGATCTTTTCAGCTTTCCCGACGAACTCGGCAGTGGTCTGGCGGTCTTCCACCCGAAGGGCGGGGTGATCCGCCGGGTTCTGGAGGACTACTCGCGCAAGCGCCACGAGGAAGAGGGCTACTCCTTCGTCAACACCCCGCACATCACCAAGAGCCGGCTCTACGAGGTCTCGGGGCACCTGGACTGGTACGCCGACGGGATGTTCCCGCCGATGCACGTCGACGCGGTCTACAACGAGGACGGCAGCCTGCACCGCGAGGGGCAGGACTACTACCTGAAGCCCATGAACTGCCCGATGCACAACCTGATCTACCGCTCCTCGGCGCGCTCGTACCGCGACCTGCCGCTGCGGCTGTTCGAGTTCGGCGCGGTGTACCGCTACGAGAAGTCCGGTGTCGTGCACGGGCTCACTCGCGTGCGCGGGATGACTCAGGACGACGCGCACATCTACACCACCCGCGAGGACATGCACGCGGAGCTCACGGGCACCCTGAACTTCGTGCTGGGTCTGCTGAAGGACTACGGCCTGGACGACTTCTACCTCGAGCTGTCCACGAAGGACCCCGAGAAGTACGTCGGCGACGACGCGATCTGGGAGGAGGCGACGCGCACCCTGAAGGAGGTCGCGGACGCATCGGGCCTGGACCTCGTGCCCGATCCGGGTGGCGCGGCCTTCTACGGGCCGAAGATCTCGGTGCAGGCGCGGGATGCGATCGGCCGCACGTGGCAGATGTCGACCATCCAGCTCGACTTCAACCTGCCCGAGCGCTTCGATCTGGAGTACGCGGCGGCCGACGGCACGCGCAAGCGGCCCGTCATGATCCACCGCGCCCTCTTCGGCTCGATCGAGCGCTTCTTCGGCGTGCTCACCGAGCACTACGCCGGGGCCTTCCCGGTGTGGCTCGCACCCGTGCAGGTCGTCGGCATCCCTGTTGCCGAGGAGTATGCGGACTATCTGGACGGTGTGATCGCTCGGCTGCGCGCTGCAGGGGTCCGCGCCGAGGTGGACCGATCCGACGACCGGATGCAGAAGAAGATCCGCACCCACACCACCCAGAAGGTGCCGCTGCAGCTCATCGCGGGCGAGACGGATCGGGATGCCGGAACCGTGTCCTTCCGCTTCCGCGACGGCTCTCAGACCAATGGCGTGCCCGTGGATGACGCGGTCGCGAAGATCACCGCTGCGATCGAGGGCAAGGTGCTAGTGGATTCGGCGGGGGATCTGGGATGAGAGGTCCCGGTCGTTGAGCGAGCGCAGCGAGTCGAAACGCGGCGAGAGCTCGGTCCCCGAGCCCGTCGAAGGGGCGACCCCTGCGGAGCACATCGCCGGCGTCCCCGACGAGTTCCAGCGCCTGTGGACCCCGCACCGGATGGCGTACATCGCCGCCGGGCCCGAGCCCCTGCGCGAGGTGTGCCCCTTCTGCGAGGCTCCGAACAAGGACGACGCCGAGGGTCTCATCGTCGCCCGCGGCGAACATGCCTACGTCCTGCTGAATCTCTTTCCCTACAATTCCGGTCACCTGCTCATATGCCCCTACCGGCATGTGGCGACCTACGATCAGGCCACACCCGAGGAGGTCGCAGAGGTCGCTGTTCTCACCCAGATCGGGATGCGGGTTCTGCGCTCGGTCTCGCGTTGCGACGGCTTCAACATCGGCATGAACCAGGGCCGCGTCGCAGGCGCGGGCGTCGATGAGCATCTGCATCAGCACCTCGTGCCGCGCTGGGCCTCGGATGCCAACTTCTTCCCGATCATCGCCAAGACCAAGGCCCTGCCCCAGCTCCTCGGTGAGGTGCGCGAGACGTTATCCACAGCCTGGCCGCGGGTGTGACGGCATCCGGGTAGCGTGAGGGCGACGAACGAAAGGATCCCTCGTGTCACTCCGCTCCCTGCCTCACCTGCTCGCCGTCTCCGTTCTCGCCCTCGCGCTGGCGGGCTGTGCGACTTCTGTTTCTGTGGCCCCGACGGAGCCTGTCGAGGGAAAGCAGGAGCCGGCGCCCTCGCAGACCTCGGACAATGGCATCCGGGACTTGGCCGACGCCTTCGCCGAGCGCGATCGGTTCATGAGGGATCAGCAGATGGCGACCGACGGCAGCCCGCTCGTCGCGGTGACCGCCGCGCAGAAGGATTTCATCGCTCAGCAGCGCGCGCACATCGAAGCGCAGGGACTGCAGTGGACTGCGCAGCACGAATCCGTCTATCTCGCCCTCGCTGCCGACGCCTGCGAGACCTCGATCCTGAACGCCCACGACATCACGGCCTTCACCGCGCAGACGCACATCTCATCCTCGCCGCTGTTCCAGGCGCTCCTGCAAGGGCTGGAGGGGTCGCAGCGCGCTGCGGGGGAGCAGAACCTCGTCAGCGTCATGGTGTTCGGCACGGGGTTCCTCTGCCCGGGCGATGCGCCGCAATGGGAGGCCGTCTACCGGGAGCTGTACGGCTGAGGCTCAGCGCACCTGCGCGACCTCGAACTGCATCCGCGGGTGCGCGTAGAACTCCTGCGCCTCGACCAGCCGCAGCTCGCGCGAACCCGAGCGGTGGGTCGCATCGAGCAGGTCGAAGACGCTTGACGCGGTGCGCGCGAGTGCGTCTGCGGGGTCGTCGCTGGTCTGCAGGTGCGCGGTGAACAGGGCGGCGGTGACGTCGCCAGAGCCATTGGCCTTCATCGGAATCCTCGGTGTCTGCACGATCCAGGCACCCTCGCCCGTGACGGCGAGCATCTCGATCGTGCCCTCGGGCCGGTCTGGACGCTCGACGCTCGTCACCAGCACGGTGCCCGGACCCATCTCTCGCGCGCGATCGGCGGCGGCGAGCGTGGAGTCGAGGTCGCCCGGTTCGGTCCCGGTGAGGAACCCCAGCTCGAACTGATTGGGCGTGATGATGTCGGCGACCGGGACCACGCGCTCGCGCAGCAGGATGGGGATCTCGGGAGCGACGAAGCATCCCGACACCGCGTTGCCCATGACCGGATCGCAGGCGTACACGGCGGCAGGGTTCGCGGCCTTGACGCGCGCTACGGCATCGATGATGACCTCCGCGATCCCCTCGCTGCCCTGGTAGCCGGACAGGACCACGTCGATCTGGGGGAAGACCCCGCGCTCTTCGATCCCGGTGATGACCGCGGCGACATCGGCCGGCGCGATGAGCGGGCCGCGCCACGCGCCGTAGCCGGTGTGGTTGGAGAAGTTCACTGTGTAGACCGGCATGACCTCGACCCCGATGCGCTGCAGCGGGAAGACGGCCGCCGAGTTGCCGACGTGCCCGTAGGCGACGGCGGATTGGATGGAGAGCACGCGCATCCTCCGATCCTTCCACGTTGCGAACCGTGTCCGCGGGCGAAGGCGGGTCGTGTGCGTGGAATAGACTGGGCGCATGGCCGAAACCCCCCAGAATCACGTCGGATCGAGCCGCGTCAAGCGCGGTCTCGCAGAGATGCTCAAGGGCGGCGTCATCATGGACGTCGTCACTGCCGACCAGGCCAAGATCGCCGAGGATGCGGGTGCCGTCGCCGTCATGGCACTGGAGCGCGTACCTGCCGACATCCGGTCGCAGGGGGGCGTCGCGCGGATGAGTGATCCCGATCTCATCGACGGGATCATCGCCGCGGTATCGATCCCGGTCATGGCCAAGGCCCGTATCGGGCACTTCGTCGAGGCACAGGTGCTGCAGGAGCTCGGCGTCGACTACATCGATGAGTCCGAGGTGCTCTCGCCCGCCGACTACGTCAACCACATCGACAAATGGGGCTTCACGGTGCCCTTCGTCTGCGGTGCCACCAACCTCGGCGAGGCCCTGCGCCGCATCACCGAGGGCGCGGCGATGATCCGCTCCAAGGGCGAGGCCGGCACCGGCGACGTCTCCGAGGCGATGAAGCACATCCGCAAGATCCGCGGCGAGATCGCCGCCCTCGCCGCGCTGCCGAAGGACGAGCTCTACGTCGCCGCGAAGGAGCTGCAGGCTCCCTACGAGCTC
>CAZHML010000083.1:0-6746 GCA_964533745.1 uncultured Microbacterium sp. | reverse complement strand
CTCGACATCACACAGTCGATCTACGTCGAGGCCATCAAGGGCCTCCCCCTCGAGAAGGATCTCATCGTCGACATAGAACCGTTCTTCGCCTCCTACCGCGAGGTGCAGCCCTTCCTCATCTCAGGTTCTGCGCCCGAGAAGGGCAAGGAGCGTCTGCAGTCGATCGCGGATCGCGAGATCTTCGACGACACCACCAAGTGCATCCTGTGCGCGGCATGCACCTCCTCGTGCCCGGTGTTCTGGACCGACGGGCAGTACTTCGGTCCCGCCGCGATCGTGAACGCGCACCGCTTCATCTTCGATTCGCGCGACGACAGCGCGAACGTACGCCTGGACATCCTGAACGACAAAGAGGGCGTGTGGCGCTGCCGCACGACCTTCAACTGCACCGAGGCCTGCCCCCGGGGCATCGAGGTCACGAAGGCGATCGCCGAGGTCAAGCAGGCGATCCTGCGCGGAGGCCGCTGACCCGGATGCGGGAGCTGCGTCGTCGCATCGTAGAATCCTTCCCGGCGCGGGTGTGGCGGCACTTCGCGCGCAACAACGGATTCCTGCTGTCGGCGGGAATGAGCTACTACATGCTCTTCGCACTGTTCGCCCTGCTCTATGTCGTCTTCGCCGCCGTCGGAGTGTGGCTGGGGGCAAGCCCTGCCGCGATCGACCGGCTGATCGACATCGTCAACGGCTGGGTGCCGGGCCTCATCGCCGAGCATGGTCTGGTCACCCCCGAGGGCGTGACTTCGATCGCGCAGAATGCCGGAGGGGTTCTCACTACGACCGGTGTCGTCGCGGTGCTGATCGCGATGTGGACCGCCATCGGCGCGATCACCTTCACCCGGCGCGCGGTGCGCGATACCTTCGGGCTCCCCTACGACGACCGCAACTTCGTCTTCCTGAAGCTGCGAGATCTGCTGGCAGCCCTCATCTTCGGCGGTGCGCTGCTGCTGGGCTCGGCGCTGTCCACCCTCGGCGTGTGGACGCTGACGCAAGTCTTCGAAGTGCTCGGGTGGAGCACCACGAGCTGGACCTTCAACGCGGGGGTGCGTACGACCTCCATCCTCATCGTCTTCGCCGTGAACACGCTCGCCCTCGCGTCGCTGGCGAGATTCCTCACTCGGACCTCCATTCCCTGGCGCACGATCTGGCCGGGGGCGGCGGCGGGCGGCTTCGCGATCGCCGTACTGCAGCTGGCTCTGGGATTGCTGCTCTCTTATGTGCCGCGCAACCCCCTGCTGGCGACCTTCGCCGTCATCATCGGTCTGCTGCTGTGGTGCCGGTGGATCTCGCTCGTCGTGCTGGCCGCGGCATCCTGGATCGCGGTGACGGCCGAGGCCCGCGACGTGCCCCTGGTCGAGGAGGACGCGCGGGCGGCCCGCATCGCCGAACGCGAGGCGCTGGTCCTGGCTGCGCAGGTGCGTCTGCGGCACGCGCAGAGCGAGGCGGATGCGGCAGCCTGGTACCGGCGGCTGGCCGCGGGCAGGGCCCTGCGGGCGGCGCAGGACGAGCTCGCCCGCGCCGAGGATGCTCTGCGCGAGGAGCAGTCGGCGGACGTCCGATCTCGTTAGGCTGGGGACATGCCCCATCTTCGCGTCGCCTCGATCAACGTCAACGGCATCCGCGCCGCCGTCCGCAACGGCATGCGCACCTGGCTCGACTCCGCGGGAGTCGATGTCCTCACGCTCCAGGAGGTGCGCGCGCAGGACGAGCACCTGGAAGAGGCCTTCCCGGACTGGTCGATCGCGCATGACGCGGCGACGGCCAAGGGACGCGCGGGCGTGGCGATCCTCAGCCGCACCCCCGCGCTGGCCCTGCGCACCGCCTTCGGCGCGGACGACTTCGATTCGGCGGGACGATGGCTGGAGGGAGACTTCCTGCTGGGCGGCGAACCGGTCACGATCGTGAGCGCCTATGTGCACTCGGGCGAGGTGGACACCCCCCGCCAGGAGCAGAAGTGGATCTTCCTGGACGCGCTCACCGAGCGCTTCGCGAGCCTCAAGGCCGAGCGCCCGCTCGCGCTCGTGACGGGCGATCTGAACGTGGGGCACCGGGAGCTGGACATCAAGAACTGGCGGGGCAACCGCACCAAGGCCGGATTCCTCCCCCGCGAGCGCGGCTACTTCGACCGCTTCTTCGGGGATGAGGGAGCCGACATCGCGTGCGTCGACGGCACCCGCGGCCCGGGTCTCGGCTGGATCGACATCGGCCGCCGCGTGCACGGCGAGGTGGAAGGCCCCTACACCTGGTGGTCGGCCCGCGGCCAGGCCTTCGACAACGACACCGGATGGCGCATCGACTACCACGTCGCCACCCCCACTCTGGCCGAGCGTGCGGAGAACTATCACGTCGCTCGCGCCGCCTCCTACGCCGAGCGCTGGAGCGATCACGCCCCGGTCGTGGTCGACTACCGGTACTGAGCGGGCGTCACGGGTCGCGAACTGCGTAGCCGAACTCAGGCAGAACGAGTTGCAGCGGTCACTCGCGGGAAAGAAGGGATAGAGGCGCGCCGTAGGATGGACGGGTGAACAAGCCTCGCCTCTACTCCGGAATGCAGCCCTCCGCCGACTCCCTCCAGATCGGCAACTACATCGGGGCGCTCCTGCAGTGGCGAGCCATGCAGGACTCCTACGACGCCTTCTTCTCGGTCGTGGACCTGCACGCCCTCACGCAGCCGAACGATCCGGCTGAACTGCGCGAGAAGACCCGCCGCACGGCCGCGCAGTACATCGCCGCGGGCATCGAGCCCTCGAAGTCCACCCTGTACGTGCAGTCGCACGTCCGGGCGCACGCGGAGCTCGCGTGGATCCTCTCGACCCTCACCGGCTTCGGCGAGGCCGGGCGGATGACGCAGTTCAAGGACAAGTCGGCCCGCTACGGTGCCGACGCGACGAGCGTCGGCCTGTTCACCTACCCCGTACTGATGGCCGCCGACATCCTGCTCTACCAGTCAGAGCTCGTGCCGGTCGGCGACGACCAGAAGCAGCACGTGGAGCTTACCCGCGACCTGGCCGAGCGGTTCAACAGCCGCTTCGGCACGGCCTTCACGGTGCCGACCGCCGTCATCCAGAAGGAGACCGCCCGTATCTACGACCTGCAGAACCCGACAGCGAAGATGTCGAAGTCGGCGGAGTCGGATGCCGGGGTGCTGTGGCTGCTGGATGAGCCGGCCGCGACCGCGAAGAAGATCATGCGGGCCGTGACCGACAGCGAGGGCTCCGTGCGCTTCGACCGTGAAGGCAAGCCGGGCGTGGCGAACCTGCTGACGATCTACGCAGCCCTCACCGGCCGCCAGGTCGGTGCCATCGAGGACGAGTACGCCGGCCGCGGCTACGGCGACTTCAAGAAGGGTCTCGCCGAGGTCGTCACGGGTGCCTTCGCGCCCGTGCGCGAACGGGCGCTCGAGTTGCTGGCAGACCCCGCCGAGCTCGACCGCATCCTCGCCATCAACGCCGCGCGAGCCGACGAGGTCGCCGATCGCACCCTCGCCGACGTCTATGACAAGGTGGGGCTCCTGCGCCGGGTGTGAGAGCATACCTGCATGCCTGAGATGCCCGAGGTGCAGGGCCTGGCGGACTTCCTCGCCGGTCGCACGGCCGGGCTGCGGATCGAGCGCGCGACTGTCGCCGCCATCTCGGCGCTGCGCACCTACGACCCGCCGATCGAGGCGCTGCGCGGCACCGAGATCACCGGCGTCGTCCGGCACGGCAAGTTCGCCGACATCACCGCGGACGCCGCGGGCACGCCCCTGCATCTGGTGTTCCACCTGGCCAAGGCGGGGTGGCTGCGCTGGTACGAGCAGCTGCCCGGCACCGTCATCCGCCCGGGAAAGACCCCCATCGCCCTGCGGGTCGCCCTCAGCGACGGATCGGGGTTCGATCTGACCGAGGCGGGCACGCGCAAGTCACTGGCCGTCTACGTCGTGCGCGATCCGCAGGACGTGCCCGGAATCGCCCGGCTCGGGCCTGACCCGCTCGCCGCGTCGTTCACGCGAGACGACTTCGCGGCACTCCTCGAAGGCCGCCGCTCGCAGATCAAGGGGCTCCTGCGGGATCAGTCCGTGCTCGCCGGGATCGGCAACGCCTACTCCGACGAGATCCTGCACGCCGCACGCATGTCGCCCTACGCGATCGCCGGGAACCTGGGCGCCGCCGAGATCGACCGGCTGCTGCGGGCCATGCGAGAAGTGCTGGCAGAAGCCGTCGCCGAGGCATCCGGAAAGCCGCCGGCAGACCTCAAGGATGCCAAGCGACGCGGAATGAACGTGCACGCACGGGCCGGCGAGGCGTGCCCGGTCTGCGGCGACACCGTGCGCTCGGTCTTCTTCGCCGACCGCTCGATGGAGTACTGCCCCACCTGCCAGACCGGCGGAAAGCCTCTCGCCGACCGCCGCCTCTCGCGGCTGCTGAAGTGAGCGCAGCCGGGAATGAAATCGACGTCGGGGCGTTGGGTAGACTCAGAGCATCAACGTGCTCCGGGGTCGGTGCGAATCCGAACCGGCGGTGAAAGTCCGCGAGCGGCGGGAGCGAGAGCAACCGCTGCCGATCCGGTGGGATCCCGGAACCGACGGTGATGCGAGGGAGTCCTCGCTAGTCCGGATGAGAGGCAGCACGGTGCGCGACCGCGCGCACCTCGCATCCCGGAGCCTTTCGAAGGACGAGGGATGGCACTGACCGAGGCGGAGCGCGAAGCTCTGGATCGCGCCTTCGCGCTCGCCCGCACGGGCCCGCGGGGCGTGAACCCGCAGGTCGGTGCCGTCATCCTCTCCCCCACGGGCGAGACCCTTGCCGAGGGCTGGCACCGCGGCGCGGGCACCGCGCACGCCGAGGTCGATGCGCTCTCGAAGCTGGCACCGGATGCCGCACGCGGCGCGACCGCCGTCGTGACGCTGGAGCCCTGCAACCACACCGGGCGCACCGGTCCCTGCAGCCAGGCGCTCATCGACGCCGGCGTCGCTCGGGTGGTCTTCGCGCTCAGCGACCCGCACGACCTCGCCGCAGGCGGCGCGGGACGCATGCGCGCGGCCGGGGTCGAGGTCGAGGCGGATGCCGCACCCGAAGCAGCCCGCGATCTGCTGGGCTCCTGGCTTCTCGTGCAGCGCCTCGGCCGCCCCCAAGTCACCGTGAAGTGGGCGCAGAGCCTGGACGGAAGGTCCGCGGCCGCCGACGGCACGAGTCAGTGGATCACCGGGCCTGCCGCCCGCGCTGACGTGCACCGGCGTCGCGCCGGGGCCGACGCGATCCTCGTGGGCACGGGCACCCTCCTCACCGACGACCCGGCGCTCACCGCCCGCCGCCCGGACGGAACGCTGTACGAGAACCAGCCGATCCCGGTCGTGCTCGGCCAGCGGGCGATCCCGGAAGGGGCCGCGGTACTCCGGCACCCGCGCGCGCTCCTGCATCGCGACGGCGAGGACCTCGGTGCGCTGCTGGGCGAACTGAGAGACCTCGGCGTTCAGCGCCTCTTCGTCGAGGGCGGCCCGACGATTGCCAGCGCCTTCCTGCGCCTCGGCCTCGTCGACGAGGTCCTGGTCTACCTCGCCCCCACGCTGCTCGGCGGCGACCGCCTCGCCCTGCGGGATCTCGGCATCGAGACGATCGCGGCGCAGCGACGACTTGCGGTGACATCTCTCGAACGACTGGACGAGGACCTGCTCATCGTCGCGACACCCCGTTTCGACTCCGGCTCGCGGCCTTCGCTCAACGACCACGAGGAGTCCCTCTGATGTTCACCGGAATCGTCTCGGAGATCGGCGAGATCCTCGCGATCGCCCCCGCGGGGGACGGCCTGCGCCTCACCGTCCGCGCCCCCCGCGCCGTCGCCGATGCCGTGCGCGGCGAGTCGATCGCGGTGAGCGGCGTGTGCCTGACGGTGGTCGCGTCCACCCCCGAAACCTTCGACGCCGACGTCATGCGGCAGACCCTGGACGTGTCGGCCCTCTCCGGCATCGCGGTCGGATCGCGCGTCAACATCGAAAAGGCGATGGCCGTGGGCGATCGCCTCGGCGGTCACATCGTGCAGGGGCACGTCGACGGTGTCGGTGAGGTGCTCGAGGTGCGCCCCGGGGATCAGTGGCGGGTGCTGCGGATCGCGCTGCCCGCCGAGCTCGCACCGCTCGTCGTCGACAAGGGCTCGATCACCGTGGACGGCACCTCGCTGACCGTGAGCTCGGTCTCGCCTCCGGACGAGGCTGAACAGTGGTTCGAAGTCTCGCTCATCCCCGAGACCCTGGTCGCCACCACCCTCGGTGCGCTCTGCGCCGGCGTCAGCGTGAACCTCGAAACCGATATCCTCGCCCGGCACGTCGAGCGCCTGCTCGCCTTCCGGGCCCCCGCGGAAGGAGGCTCGCGATGAGCCTGTCCACGATCCCTGAGGCCCTCGAGGCCCTGCGCGCCGGCAAGCCGGTGATCGTCGCCGACGATGAGAACCGTGAGAACGAAGGGGATGCCATCCTCTCGGCCGAACTCGCCACCCCCGAGTGGGTGGCCTGGACGGTGCGCTGGTCCTCCGGGTTCATCTGCGCGCCGATGCCCGCGGATCTCGCCGACCACCTCGACCTGCCGCCCATGGTCGCCCTCAATGAAGACGCCCGCTCGACCGCCTACACGGTGAGCGTGGACGCCGCTTCCGGCATCACCACCGGCATCAGCGCCGCCGATCGCGCACGCACCCTGAACGTGCTGGCGAACCCCGCCTCGACGGCGCGAAGCGTCATCCGTCCCGGGCACATCCTTCCCCTGCGCGCCGTCGAC
>CAZHML010000082.1:0-6909 GCA_964533745.1 uncultured Microbacterium sp. | reverse complement strand
GGCGGCATCAACGATCACCTCGCGCGAGGCGGGGGGTGTCGGGCGTCGTGCCATCGCTCCCCCCTCTCGCTTGCTGCTTGTGGCGATATCCGTCAGCGGCCTCAGCCGGTGAACCGCGGGAAGGCCGAGCGACCCGCGAAGACGGCGGCGACGCCGAGCTCCTCCTCGATCCGCAGAAGCTGATTGTACTTCGCGACCCGCTCGCTGCGGGCAGGCGCTCCGGTCTTGATCTGACCGGCGTTGGTGGCAACGGCCAGGTCCGCGATGGTGGTGTCCTCGGTCTCGCCCGAGCGATGCGAGAGCATCGCCGTGTAGCCGGAGCGCTGGGCCAGGCTCACCGCGTCGAAGGTCTCGCTGAGCGTCCCGATCTGGTTCACCTTCACCAGCAGCGAGTTGGCGACGCCGCGGCGGATCCCCTCGGCGAGACGATCCGGGTTCGTCACGAACAGGTCGTCGCCGACGAGCTGCACGCGCGAGCCCAGCCGGTCGGTGAGCTGCTTCCAGGCATCCCAGTCGTCCTCGGCGAGCGCGTCCTCGATGGTGACGATCGGGTAGTCCGCGACGAGCCCGGCGTAGTAGTCGATGAGCTGGTCGGCCGACCAGTCCTTGTTCTCCAGGCGGTAGACGCCGTCGCGGTAGAACTCGGTGGCCGCGACATCCAGGCCGAGGGCGATCTCGGTGCCGGGCGTGAAGCCGGCCTTCTCGATCGCGGCCAGCAGGAAGTCCAGTCCCTCCCGGTTGCTCGGCAGGTCAGGGGCGAAGCCGCCCTCGTCGCCCAGGCCCGTGGCGTAGCCCGCGGCCTTCAGCTCGGCGCGCAGCACGTGGTAGGTCTCCACGCCCCAGCGCAGCGACTCGGCGTAGGTGTCGGCACCGATCGGCGCGAGGAAGAACTCCTGCATGTCGATGCCGTTGTCGGCGTGCTCGCCGCCGTTGATGACGTTGAATAGCGGCACGGGCAGCACATGCGCGTTCGGGCCGCCGAGATAGCGGAACAGGGGCAGATCAGCGCTGTCGGCGGCGGCCTTGGCGACGGTGAGGCTGACACCCAGAATCGCGTTCGCGCCGGCCCGGCTCTTGTTCTCGGTGCCGTCGACCTCGATCAGGATCTCGTCGACGATGCGCTGCTCGCTGGCCTCGACGCCCTCCAGTGCCGGCCCGAGCTCGTCGATGACCGCTTCGACCGCCTTGCGCACGCCCTTGCCGCCGTAGCGGCCCTTGTCGCCGTCGCGCAGCTCGTAGGCCTCGAAGGCACCGGTGGACGCGCCCGACGGCACAGCGGCGCGCTGCACGATGCCGTCATCCAGCAGCACCTCCACCTCGACGGTCGGGTTGCCTCGGGAATCCAGGATCTCGCGTGCGCCTACGGCCTCGATCAATGCCATGGTGTGCTCCTCATGCGTCGGAGAAAAGGGGATGCGGAGCGGCGTCGGTCCGCGCTCAGTCTAGCGGGGCGTGCCCGGTCAGCAGAGCGATGGCGAGACCATCCCAGGCCTTCAGGCCCACCGTCTGCAGGGCGGTCGCGTCGAAGCGCGGATCCTCCCCCAGCATCCGAAGAGCCTCTCGCGTGCCGATGACGGATCCGTCTTCGCTGTCCGGCCGGATGATCTCACCGGACCGGCCGATATTGTCGAGCACGATGAGAGCACCGGGGCGGCCGAGGCGCGCGGCGTGGTCGAGGTAGATGGTGTTGGATTCCTTGTCGGCGTCGATGAAGATCAGATCATAGGGGCCGCTGAGGGTCGGCAGCACGTCGGCACCGCGGCCGATCAGGATCTCCACGCGGTCGCCCACGCCCGCCGCGTCGATGTTGCCCCGGGCGACCTGGGCGATGTGAGTCTCGGCCTCGATCGTGGTGACCCGGCCGCCCTCGCCGACCGCGCGGGCCAGCCAGATCGTGGAGTACCCGCCGAGGGTGCCGATCTCGAGCACTCGCCGGGCACCGCCCCACCGGGCGAGCAGGTGCAGGAGCTTGCCGGCCACCGGTGCCACCTCGATCGCGGGCAGCCCCGCCGCCTCCTGCGCGGCGAGGGTGGCCTCGAGCGCTTCGTCTGGTCCGACGAGGGTGCGCGCGAGAAAGTCGTCGACGGCTCGCCAGTTCTCCGGGGTGGGTTCCATGGGTTTCAGCCAATCCCTCGCCGCGTCCGCTGTCAAGGTGGCCGTGGCACAGGTGCCGGCTGTGGGGAGTCTCCAAAGGACTTCGCCCGGCCGCGTCGCGCAGCGAGAATGGAGGGCATGCGCGTCACTCCCCGCTCGCTCAGGATCGGCATGAGCCTGTGGATCCCGAACCTGTTCAGCGGTATCCGCGTGCGCCACTTCAGCAAGGACTGGACACGGGCCACGGTCACGCTCCGGGTGAACCTGCTCACCCGGAACTTCGTGGGGACGGCCTTCGGCGGTTCGATGCAGGCGATGACGGATCCCTACTTCTTCATGCTGGTGATGCACCAGCTCGGGCCGGACTACGTGGTCTGGGACACCCGCGCCGAGATCGAGTTCGTCAAGCCCGGACGAGGTGTGCTCACCGCCGAGTTCGAGGTGCCTGCCGCTCGCGTCGCGGACCTGCGCGAGCGTGCCCGGGGCGGGGCGAAGGTGCTCGAGTGGTTCGAGACGGAGATCACCGACCGCGCCGGCGAAGTGGTAGCGCGGGTGCGGCGCGAGATCTACGTCCGTGAGAAGAAGCGCGTGACCGAGGCGCGGGGCTGAAGCCGTCCCGATCTGCACACGATGTCCCGGTCTGCACAGCAATCGGCCGAGTACCTATGCGGATCGGGACACGGTGTGCAGATCGGGACGAGATGGTGCGCCGGGCGAACCGGATGCGCGAGGCAGACCTGGCCGCCGGGCGGTCAGCCCAGCGGCTTGAGCTCCAGCGATCCTGGTTCCGCACCCGTCGAAAGGGTCGCGAAGGCGGTGTAGCCGTCGGCGGCGGCGCGCTCCAGCAGCGCCTTGAGGTTCTTCGTGCGCTGCTCCAGTCGCACTCGGCCCGTGCCCGGCATGCGCAAGAGCGCCGCTTTGTGCGCCATGATCTCGGCGAGCGGCACCTCCGCGTCGTGCACGAGCACGACGGCGGCGGCCTGCGCATCCTCGTCGGCCGAGACGAGGTCGATCAACCGCTCGAAGCCGAGCGAGATGCCGACCGCAGGCACCTCGATGCCGAGGAACCGCCCGATCATGCCGTCGTAGCGACCGCCGCCGGCGACGGAGTAGTCGACGCTCGGGTGCGCGACCTCGAAGATCGTGCCGGTGTAGTAGCCCATGCCCCGCACGAGGAAGGGATCGAAGACGAGCGGGATGTCGGCGTCCGCACCGGTCGCTGAGCCAGGCCCACGCGCCTTGGAGGCTCCAGGCGACGCGAAGCGTTGGCTGGAGGGAGGCGTGGGGATCGAAGCGCCCGCCGCCCGCACCGCCTCACCCAGAGCGATCAGGTGTGCGACGACACTCTCCGGCGGGTCGGCAGGAAGCGCCTTGTGGATCTGCCCCGCCCCGTACGGGCGGTACTCGAGCGTCTGCGGACGCAGAAGGAAAGCGCGGAAGGCCGCCACGGCATCGGGTGCCGCCCCGCGCTCGGCAAGCTCCGCGGCCACGCCATCGGGCCCGATCTTGTCGAGCTTGTCGATCGTGATGAGCACGCCCGGTTTCTCGTCGTGGGTGAATCCGAAGGATCCGAGCATCCAGTCCAGCAGCCGGCGGTCGTTGATGCGGATCGTCGCGCCGCCGAGCCCCAGGGCCTCGAGAGCGTCAAGGGATGCCACGAGCAGCTCGGCCTCGGCGCGGGCGCTGTCGTCGCCGATGACGTCGATGTCGCACTGCACGAACTGGCGGTAGCGCCCCTTCTGCGGCCGCTCGGCACGCCACACCGGCCCGATCTGGATCGCCCGGAATACGGCGGGCAGCTGCCCGCGATTGCTGGCGTAGAAGCGGGCGAGCGGGACGGTCAGGTCGTAGCGCAGACCCAGGTCCGAGAGAGCCGCGGGGTCGCCGGCACCGGCCCGGATCGCGTCGACATCCATCCCCCGCCGCAGCACGTTGTAGGCGAGCTTCTCGTTGTCGCCGCCGATCCCGGCGTGCAGCCGCGCGTACTCCTCGAGCGCCGGCGCCTCGATCTCGTCGAAGCCGTGCGCGCGATAGCGGTCGCGGATCACGGCGAGCACGCGCTCGCGCCGGGCCTTGTCAGCGGGAAGGATGTCGCGCATGCCGCGCGGCGGGTTCACGGTTGCCACGGGTCTATCCTCCCAGGTTCTGCCCTCGCCTGCCGCGGCGACAGCGATCAGGACTCCGCCGCGCGCACCTCGTCCTCAAGGATGCGCAGCCGCTCGCGCAGGGCGCGCTCGGCATCCCATCCGCGCGCGCGAGCTCGGGCGACGAGTGCGAGCAGCTCTTCGCCGAGTTCGGCCTCGGAGCTGGGTTCGGCGACCGGTTCCGCCGTCACGGGCGGGATGCGCCCGAGCATCTTCTCGGCGAGGGCGAGCGCCGGCATCCCCCGAGGGATGCCATCCAGGGCGCTCCGGCGCTCGCGCTTCTCGGCGGCCTTCGCGGCGTTCCAATGCACGAGCACCTCTTCGGGGGTGCGCGCGACCGCGTCGCCGAAGACGTGCGGATGCCGGCGGACCATCTTCTCGGTCACTCCCCGTGCGACGTCGTCGATGTCGAAGGGCTCACCGGCGTCTTGGGCGGCGATCGCCGCGTGGAAGAGCACCTGCCAGAGCAGGTCGCCGAGCTCCTCGCGCAGCTCATCCCGATCCCCCGCCTCGATTGCATCGACGAGTTCGTAGGCCTCTTCGATGAGGTAGGGCACGAGGTCGCGATGAGTGATGCGCTGGGACCACACGCAGCGCTCGCGCACCGCACGCATGGTCTCGGCCGCCTCGCGCAGCGGATCGGGGGCGGAGGTCATGCTCCCCATGCTAGGCGGGCGATGCCGTGATCAGCCCCGGGCATCGTCGATACGCTTGTCGTCCGCGTGCCGCGCGAGGGATGAGGCGTAGCGCTCGGTGAGCTGCACCATGAGATCCGGCGTGTCACGGTCCACCCCGAAGACGTAGCCGGGGAAGTCGAGGTCGGGCTGGGCCGCCGCGATCTGCTCCACCCGGTCGGGCGAGAGCAGACGCGCGGGATCCCCCACGACGATCCAGCCGATCGGCACGACGGTGCCCTCGGGCAGGACGCTGCGCCGATGCACGATGGCGTTCACCCGGATCTCGCAGCGCGGACCGACACGGGCGCCGTTGAAGACGCGGGCTCCGGATGCCAGGAACGACTCCTCGCCGATGTCGGCACCGGCGACGGACGACAGCGTGCCGAGCAGGCTGTTGCGGCCGATGTGCACGGCGTCGGCGGCGGTCGCACGGATCAGCGCGTTCTCCATCACGATCACGTGCTCGCCGAGCACGATCGGCCCGCCCTCGGCGGTGATGACCGCGCCGTGCAGCACCTGACATCCCGGCCCGATCTCGATGTCGCCCGAGACCACGGCGGTGGGTGCCACGACCGCGCTGTCGTGAATCCGGGGTCGAGCCCCGAGGTGCTCGTAGATCATGCCGCCACCCTATCGCGCGACATCGCCTTCCCGTGCCTCTCGGCCATCCTCGCGATCCCGATGCGCGCTCACTCCCGAACTTGTGGTCCGTCGTTGTCGGCTGCGCATGCTGGCTAGGGCAACGACTGCCGACAAGTCGGCGACGACACGGGATCAGGATGGGAAGGGGGATGGCACGGGCTCGGGGAAGATCGCCGTGAGCAGCTGATCCACCCACGCGACGGGATCGCCGCCGTCTTCGGGCATCGGCACGAGGAGGGCCTCTCCCCCGGCGACGAGCTTCGCGGCCGGGTACAGACGCCTGAGCCGCACCTGCATGGACTCGGGAAGCTGCGCGGGAGCGATCCGCAGCTTCGATCCCATCGCCACGACATCGCTGAGGCCTGCCAGCGCCGCGCGACGGCGCAGGCGCGCGACCGCGACGAGGCTCTCGACTTCGGCGGGCGGCGTGCCGTAGCGGTCGGCGAGCTCTTCGATGACGAGGTCGATGCCGTCATCCGGGGCCGTGGCCGTCGCGGCGGCCGAGAGCTTCTGGTACGCCTCCAGCCGCAGCCGCTCGCTGTCGATGTAAGACTCAGGGATGCGGGCCTGCGCCGGCAGCTCCAGTCGCAGCTCGGCACCGCTCTCGGTCTCCCCGCCGCGGAAGGCGGCCACTGCCTCGCCGATCATCCGCAGGTACAGGTCGAAGCCGACACCGGCGATGTGCCCGGCCTGCTCGGCGCCGAGGAGGTTACCGGCCCCGCGCAGTTCGAGATCCTTCAGCGCCACCTGCATCCCGGAGCCCAGCTCGTTGTTCACCGCGATCGTCTGCAGGCGGTCGGCGGCGGTCTCAGAGAGGGGCTTGCCCTCGTCGTAGAGGAAATAGGCGTAGGCGCGCTCGCGCCCGCGGCCGACGCGCCCCCGCAACTGGTGCAGCTGCGCGAGGCCGTGCTTGTCGGCGCGGTCGATGATGATGGTGTTGGCGTTGGAGATGTCCAGGCCGGTCTCGATGATGGTCGTGCAGACCAGCACGTCGTATTCGCGCTCCCAGAAGTCGTCGACAACCTGCTCGAGCTGATGCTCGCCCATCCGCCCGTGAGCGACGGCGATGCGCGCCTCGGGGACGAGCTCGGCCAGTTCCGCGGCCACGCGCTGGATCGATTGCACGCGGTTGTGCACGAAGAACACCTGGCCCTCGCGCAGGATCTCACGGCGGATCGCGGCGGCTATCTGCTTCTGGCTGCGCGCGCCGACGAAGGTGAGGATCGGATGCCGGTCCTCGGGCGGGGTCGCGAGCGTGGACATCTCACGGATGCCGGTGACCGCCATCTCCAGCGTCCGCGGGATGGGGGTGGCGCTCATCGCGAGGATGACGACGCCGGTCTTGAGCTTCT
>CAZHML010000081.1:0-7201 GCA_964533745.1 uncultured Microbacterium sp. | reverse complement strand
TCGACAAGAGCGAGTACGCCGACTGCGACTTCGTGATCGAGGCGGTCTTCGAGGAGGTCTCGGTCAAGCAGGCGGTCTTCGGCGAGATGGAGAAGATCATCGCCGAGGATGCGATCCTGGCGACCAACACCTCCTCGCTGTCGGTGGCCGAGATCGGTTCGACGCTCGCGCATCCCGAGCGCCTGGTCGGCTTCCACTTCTTCAACCCGGTGGCGGTGATGCCGCTCATCGAGATCGTGAAGACCGCGAAGACCGCGGAGTCGGCGCTCTCGACCGCTTTCGTCGTTGCGAAGGACCTCGGCAAGAACGCCGTCCTGACCGCCGATGCCCCCGGCTTCGTCGTGAACCGGCTGCTGGCGAAGGTCATGGGCGAGGCGGCACGCGCCGTGTACGAGGGCACTCCGATCGTCGACGTCGAGAAGGCGTTTGCCCCGCTGGGGCTGCCGATGGGACCGTTCCAGCTCATCGACCTGGTCGGCTGGAAGGTCGCCGCGCACGTACAGGACACGATGGTGCGCGCCTTCCCCGACCGCTTCTACGCGAACGAGAACTTCCACGCGCTCGCCGCGCTCGACCAGGTGGTCGAGAAGGACAAGGCGGGCAAGGTCACCGGGTTCACCAAGGCCGCGGCGGCGCTCGTGAAAGAGGCGGCAGGGAGCTCTCCGGCCTCGGCCGAGGAGATCCTCGAGCGCGTGCAGGACGGTCTGGCGCAGGAGATCCGGATCATGCTCGACGAGGGCGTGGCGCCCGAGGTCGAGGACATCGACCTCTGCCTGATCCTGGGCGCCGGCTGGCCCTTCATCGACGGCGGCGCCTCACCCTACCTCGACCGCGAGGGCGCTTCGGAGCGCGTGTTCGGATCGACCTTCCACACCCCGCCGATCCGCGGCATCGAGCACCGCTGAGCCGTTTCTCAGCGCATTCTGGTCGTTGAGCGAGGGCCTCAGGCCCGAGACGAAACGACGCTCCGAAGCGCGTTTCGACTCGCTGCGCTCGCTCAACGACCAAGAGCGCCCCTCTGGTCGTTGAGCGAGGGCGCGCGAAGCGCGACCGAGACGAAACGGTGCATCCCTCCACGTTTCGTCTCGCTGCGCTCGCTCAACGACCGGGGGCGCTCAGGCGAGAAGCGGCACGCTGCTCTCGGCTCCAACCAACGACAGCATCCAGTCCCCCCTCGATGAAAGCGAGGCGTTTCGCGTGACTCCACCCTTGGAGTCGCTTCTCCCAGGCGAATGCTTCATCGATCCGCGGGAACTGCGCACTCCACAGCAGCGAAACGGGGAGGCGTCGGCGCGTATAGGCACTGCCCGATCCTGCGTTGTGCTGCCTCAGTCTCAGCGCGAGGTCCGTGGTGCTCCCCACATAGAGCGTGCCATCAGCGCACAGCAGGATGTATACGTAACCCATGCCCGGAGAGTAAGGGCAGGCACCGACGTTTCGACTCGCTGCGCTCGCTCAACGACCAAGAGCGCCCCTCTGGTCGTTGAGCGAGGGCCGCAGGCCCGAGCCGAAACGAGGCTCCGAAGCGCGTTTCGTCTCGCTGCGCTCGCTCAACGACCGGCGAGGTCGCCGTCACTGGATGACGAAGAGGGTCTTCTCGCCGAACACGTACTGGTCGATGATCGCGCCGCTGTCGTCGCTGAAGATGACACGGGTTCCTGGCCAGTAGCCGCCGTGATTCCAACTCATCCCGGCGGGGAGGGTGTTGTCATGGCGCGCTGTGCAGCCGTTGGCCCTGTCCTGGGCCAGGAACATGTGCACCGGCGTGGTGCGCGCGTTGACCAGGCGCGTACTGACGCTGTCGTGGTTGCTCGTCCAACTCGAGCACTCGGTGGGAGTCGGCGCGGTGGTGCCGGAAACCGGCTTCACCCAGTTTTCGTAAGAGCGCACGATCAACGAGTTCGGCGCGGGACACGGCGATTCGAGCTGACACACCCTCGGACTCATCGAGAACGCGGTCTGCACATTCGAAGGGCCGACCGGCCGCAGCGTGAAGGTGTTCGGCGCCGTCGCCGCCGGGGTGATCGTCACGATCTTGGCGATGTCGAAGTCGCCCCAGGCCGGGCCGCTGAACTGCACCTCGCCCTCGGCGGCGACGGGGGCTGTGAGCGCGACCCCCGAACCGCAGTGCAGGCGCGGTACGCCGAATCGGTCGAACCAGACCATCGTGCCCTTCTGCAACACCACCTGGATCGGGAAGGAGGCACCGGCGGCGTAGCCGTTGTAGGTCACGCGGGTGTCAGCCAGGAGGATCCCGACGCTGATGTGGTCGGTGAAGGTGTCGTAGCTGCCCGCCGCCTTGGGCTCGTTGTTCAGGGCGACGCCGAGTCCCAGGGTCGGATCGGCGTTCTGAGCGGCGACCCACGCCGCGG
The DNA here is from genome assembly GCA_964533745.1 of uncultured Microbacterium sp. Lineage (GTDB taxonomy): Bacteria > Actinomycetota > Actinomycetes > Actinomycetales > Microbacteriaceae > Microbacterium. Next base: position 4,829 of record CAZHML010000081.1, on the reverse strand, counting down.
TCTGTGAGATCTTTTCCTCCCCCGGGTTCGTGCAGGGCGCGTAGGACAGGCCGTAGATCTCGGGAGTGTCGCCGGATACCGCCTGCGTCGACAGCTGCGCCACCGCCGCGGGCGTCGCGCCTGTGGCGGGCTGGCTCAGCGCGGGGAAGGTGATGAGGGCGGGCGAGTCGGTCAGCGCCGGGGCGGGGCCGAAGCTGTCGGCCGCGATGAGGATGACGTCGGTCGGCAGCGGCTCGGGCGCTGCCCACGGCGCGCGCAGGTCACCGCGGATCGCGAAGTAGGTCGCCCCCAGCGTCGCCACGAGCGCGAGGATCAGCACGAGAAGCGTCGCGACCAGCCCGCCCTTCTTGGCCCTGACCGGAGCGGGTGCGTACTGCGCCGCGGGCGGCGCGGATGCGACCTGGGCGGCAGCCGGAGGAGCGGCGGGTGCGGCGACGGGTGCCGACGCCGCAGCAGCCTCCTTGGCCCGCAGAGCCGCGACTTCGGCCTCGAGCGCCGCGGCGCGATCCGCCTCGGCCTGCTGCCGTGCGAGGCGCTCGGTCTCGGCCTGCTGAGCCTTCACCGCGGCGAGCTCTGCTTCCAGGGCAGCCGCCTTGTCGACCGCGGCAGTCTGTGCAGCCTGCTCTGCCGCCTTCGCCGTGGCCTCGCGCGCCGCCTGCTCCTGGGCCGCGAGAGCCGCAGCCTTCGCGGCTGCCTCCTCGGCCGCCTTCGCAGCAGCGGCCTCAGCGGCCTTCGCCGCATCCGCCGCCGCGGCGTCCTGACCCTTCAGCGCCGCGAGCTCGGCCTCCATCGCCTCGATGCGGGCTTTCTGGCGTGCGGCCTCCAGCTGCTCCTCGAGTGCACGGATCTTGTCTTCGCTGTTGCCCTGCTCATTCGACATGACGTTCCTCTGAAATCTGGTGTATGGGTGCGTGCGCGGACTACTGCAGAGGTCCGCCGCCTCTGGGGATCATGCCGTAGAAGATCAAGGTCGAGGACTTGTTGGTGAGCACGACCTTCGAACCTTCCCAGCCCATCCAGGTGAATCCGCTGCTTTGGCTGAGATCCCCGTCGTAGTCCAACCGCACCTGCCAGACCGGGAACGTGCAGGTGTCGTTGTCCATGTGCCACAGATCCCAGTGTCCGCCGGGGTCATTCGGGATCACGTACTTCACCCACTGGGGGTTGTCGAGGATCCCCGAGCAGTCATCCCACGGCTCCGGGGCGACGGCATCCGCCGGGCGTCCGTCATCGGGCACAGGTCCCGCCGTGTCGGTGGGCGTCGGCGCAGGCGAGTCGGTCGGTCCCGGATCTGGCCCCGTCGTCGGGCCGGTCGGCGTCCAGACGAAGACGCAGCTGGACGGGTTCGCCGGGTCGCACTGGCCCGCGTTGACCTGGATCGTCGTGCCGCCGTCGGGGTAGGAGACCGCCTCGAAGACGTTGATGACGATCTCGACCTGGATGATGTTGACCGTGAGGTTGATGTCGAAGCCGTCCCAGACGTCGCCGACGATCTTCGGCTTGGTCTTCACGGGCTTCGGCGGCAGCAGGGGGTTGCCGCAGAGGCAGCGCGCACGCGGTGTGCCGAAGCGGTCGACGAGCACCGCGGTGCCCTTCTGCAGCGTCGCCTGGAAGGGAGTAGCGCGTGAGTTCTTGTAGCCGTGGTTGGTGACCAGGGTGTCCTTGAGCAGCACGAGCGAGGTGAGCTGACCGACGTAGGCGGGGATGTCTGCTGTCGTCAGCGGAGAGCCATCGCCCCAGCGCAGCTTCGGGTCCGCGTTGAGAGCGTCGACCCAGGCCTTCGCCTTGCTGGGGTTCGCCGCGAGGAAGGCGATCAATTGGCCGGGATCGCAGCGGGAGTTGTCATTGGTGCCTCCGTAGAGGCCGACCGATCCGCCGGAGAGCGGAGCCGCTACAGCCGGAGTGACCGGTTCGACCAGCGCCGCCGGGGTCACAGCGGCAGCCGGAGTCGCGAGCGGAGCGTCACTGAAGGCGTCGAGGCCCTGCTCGTCTGCGCCCTGCAGCACGATCTCGCCGGATGTCTCGGTGATCCCCGGGATCGCGATCATCCCGCTCAGTGCGAGCGCGAGCGCGACGAGCGCCGCGAGCAGCGCGATCCCCGCCGTGATGACAGCGGCCTTGAGACCCCTGTTGCTCTTCTTCGCCGACACGCCAGAAGCCGCTGATGCCATGCTCTGTTCCCTCAATCCGCAGTTGAACGGCAGCCGCCGCACACCGTCCCTGAGGCCTCCCGCCGGATTTTCTGCGGAACAAACAGGTCTTGGCGTTCACACTCTATAGCATCCAGAAGGCGGCGTGATGCATCACGGATCGTGCCGCGCGCTCTGCGGCGGAGAAGACACGAAAAGGGCTCAGCGGCTCTCGTGCAGAGGGAGCTCCACCGCGCCCGTCTGGCCGGTCTGGCGTGCGACGGGAACGCGCGTGCCGAGCACCTGGGCGACCACATCCTGTGCGATCTTCGAGGCGGTGAGCCCGGCATCCTCGAGGATCTGCTCACGGCTCGCGTGCGGAAGGAACTCGTCCGGAAGGCCCAGCTCATCCACGGCTGTATCGATCCCGGCCTCGCGCAGCACCTGTCGCACGCGCGTACCGATGCCGCCGACCCGGATGCCGTCCTCGAGGGTGATCACGAGCCGATGCCGGCGGGCGAGCTCGACAATCGAAGGCTGCACCGGAATCACCCAGCGCGGGTCCACGACCGTCGCCCCGATGCCCTGCGCACGCAGGCGCTCGGCGACCTCGATCGCGACCGCGGCGAGAGGGCCGATGCCCATCAGCAGCACGTCTTCGTCCTCGTCCCGCCACAGCACCTCGACGCCGTCATCGAGACGCTCCACGGCCGGAATCTCGGATGTTGCTTCACCCTTGGGAAAACGGATGACCGTCGGCGCGTCGTCGACCGCGACCGCCTCTTCGAGCGCTTCGCGCAGCCGCACTGCATCGCGTGGCGCGCTGATCCGGATGCCGGGCACGAGCTGCAGCATCGCGAGATCCCAGACGCCATGGTGGCTCGGCCCGTCCGGCCCGGTGACGCCGGCGCGATCCAGCACGAAGGTGACGCCGGCGCGATGCAGCGCCACATCCATCAGCACCTGATCGAAAGCACGGCTCATGAACGTCGCGTAGATGGCCACAACGGGATGCAGTCCGCCGTAGGCGAGGCCAGCGGCAGCGGTGACGGCGTGCTGCTCGGCGATCCCCACGTCGTACACGCGGTCCGGGAATCGCTCCGCGAACGCCCCCAGCCCCGTGGGTCGTAGCATCGCCGCGGTCATCGCGATCACCTCGGGGTGGCGATCCCCGATGCCGACGAGTGCATCCGAGAACTCTTCCGTCCAACTGAGCCCCCGCACGGAAACCAGCGAATCGCCGGTCTCGGGATCGATGCGTCCGACCGCGTGGAACTGATCGGCCTCGTCGTTGCGGGCCGGCGCATAGCCGCGACCCTTCTCGGTAATGGCGTGCACGAGGACGGGCGCGCCATAGCGCCTGGCCAGCTCCATCGTTTCCAAGAGCGCCTCGAGATTGTGACCGTCAACCGGGCCGAGGTACTTGATGTCGAGGTTCGAGTACAACGCTTCGTTGTTCGTGAAGCGCGCGAGAAACCCGCGCATTCCACCGCGCAGGCCTCGATAGGTGGCACGCACGAAGGGGCCGAGCCGATTGAAGAACGAACCGGAGCGACGATCGAGGCCCTTGTAGGCCTCGCCTGCGCGGACGCGGGTCAGGAACCGTGCCATCCCGCCGATCGTCGGCGCATAGGAGCGGCCGTTGTCGTTGACGACGATGACGAGGTTGCGTTCGTTGTCGTCGGTGATGTTGTTGAGGGCTTCCCACGTCATCCCGCCGGTGAGCGCGCCATCCCCGACGACCGCTACGACGTGCTTGTCGGACCGGCCGGTCGCGGTGAAGGCACGAGAGAGTCCGTCTGCCCAGCTGAGCGAACTCGAGGCATGCGAGGACTCCACGACGTCGTGCGTGCTCTCCGCACGTTGCGGGTAGCCCGCGATACCGCCGCGCTCGCGCAGGCGAGAGAAGTCCTTGCGACCGGTGAGGAGCTTGTGCACGTAGGCCTGATGCCCGGTGTCGAAGATGATCGGATCATCCGGTGAAGAGAACACCCGATGCAGGGCGATCGTCAGCTCCACGACACCCAGGTTCGGGCCGAGGTGGCCGCCGGTGCGCGAGACGTTCTCGATCAGGAAGTCGCGGATCTCGCTCGCGAGCTGCTTCAGCTCGTCGATGCTGAGAGCATCGAGGTCACGAGGGCCTTCGATGCGCGAAAGGATCGTCATCCGTACCTCCAACTCGACCGCGACATCCAGTCTAGGAGGTTCTGCCGGGAGTCACCCCGTCACCCGATCCCGACACGAATGCACGAACAGAACACGAATGCACGACGAAAACGGCCACCTTCTCGTGCAACCGTGCTGCGGTCGTGCATTCGTAGGGAGAAAGGGTGCGGTCAGGCACCAAGAACGACATCGCTCAGACGAGCGAGCGCAGCACGTACTGCAGGATGCCGCCGTTGCGGTAGTAGTCCGCCTCGCCGGGGGTGTCGATCCGCACTGTCGCCTCGAAGACGATCGTGGGCTTGCCGGGCGCAGAGAACTCGCTCGGCGCGGCCGTCACGGTCACGGTCTTCGGGGTGATGCCCTCGTTCAACTGCTCGAGTCCCGTGATCGAGACGATCTCGGTGCCGTCGATCCCCAGCGACTCCCAGCTCTCGCCCTCGGGGAACTGCAGCGGCACCACGCCCATCCCGATCAGGTTCGAGCGGTGGATGCGCTCGAAGCTCTCGGTGATGACCGCCTTGACGCCCAGCAGGC
>CAZHML010000080.1:0-7462 GCA_964533745.1 uncultured Microbacterium sp. | reverse complement strand
TTCAAGTACATCGTCAAGAACACCGCGCAGGAATGGGGCAAGGTCGCCACCTTCATGCCCAAGCCCCTGTTCGGCGACAACGGCTCGGGCATGCACACCCACCAGTCGCTGTGGAACGAGGGCAAGCCCCTCTTCTATGACGAGGCCGGCTACGCCCAGCTCAGCGACATCGCGCGCTGGTACATCGGCGGGATCCTCGCGCACGCGCCGGCGTTGCTCGCCTTCACGAACCCCACGCTGAACAGCTACCACCGACTGGTCAAGGGCTTCGAGGCCCCGGTGAACCTGGTGTACTCGGCCGGCAACCGCTCCGCCGCGATCCGCATCCCGATCACCGGCTCGAACCCCAAGGCCAAGCGCATCGAGTTCCGCGCGCCGGACGCCTCGGGCAACCCCTATCTCGCCTTCGCGGCACAGCTCATGGCAGGCCTGGACGGCATCAAGAACCGCATCGAGCCGCACGAGCCGGTCGACAAGGACCTCTACGAGCTGCCGCCCGAGGAGGCCAAGGGCATCCCCCAGGTGCCGAACTCCCTGCTGGACTCGCTGGAGGCGCTGCGCGCCGACCGCCAGTTCCTGCTGGAGGGGGGCGTGTTCACCAACGAGCTCATCGACACCTGGATCGAGTACAAGTACGAGCGCGAGATCCTGCCGATGGCCCAGCGCCCTCACCCCTACGAGTACGAGCTGTACTTTGGAGTATGAGCCAACAGGGGCGAATGCGTAGGACTGCGTAGCTACACGTAGCAGTACATACCTCGTCTCGCCCCGGAGGTCACCTCCACTTCCTGAGCCCCGGTTCCTGCTGGAATCTCTTGATCGAGACCGGTTGGGCCGGGGCTCAGTTGTTCCCGCGCGCGCGAAGCCCGCGGCGGGATTGCCCCGTGCATGACCAGCGCAGCGAGGTAGAATAACGGTATGGACACCACGGCGCCGGACCTCGCTCGCGAACTGGGAGTGAGCCTCCCCGCGGTGCATCGTGCACTCGATTCCCTCGGTGTGCCTCGCGCCGGTCGCGGCCACGCGCGACAGATCCCCGACGGCACGCTGGCGTGGCTGCTCGCCACGCGGGGTGCCGCCCCGCGGCATGCGACCCCGGCTGCCGAGCTTCGGGTTCTCGCTGCGCTCTCTCGCGCTCCGCTCGGGCTGCCCAGCGCGCGAAGCGTTGCGGCTCAGGCAGGGGTGAGCACGACCACGGCGTCGAAAGTGCTGCATCACCTGGCCGCGACGAATCTGGTTTCGCAGGCATCATTCGATGTCGCGAGCAGTAGGGCAAGACGCGAGCTGAGGTGGAAGGCGAACACCCCAGGATGGCCTGATGATCTCCGCCGCGCGGTGCGACGGACTCGATTGCCTCACCAGGAGACCTCCGCCGCCCCACTCCCGCGCTCGCTCCACCACCTGTTCTGGAACGCCGACGTCTCGAATCTCGCTCCTGGTGTGGATGGCAGCTACATGGCCGGCCGGCTGCTCGAGGCACCGGATATCCGCGCCTGGCGCTGGGCACTCGCCAATATCTCCCCACGCGACATCGACAAGGCCATGTCTCGACGCCGAGTGAACCCACGCATCAAAGCCCTCGTCGCGAACTGGATGCGCGATGAGTGAGCGCTTCGACGACCTCTCCTCACTCGTCGGCGTTCTCCCAGCAGGAACGCTCACGGCCTGGCGTACGCTCGCGCCCGTCGTCCCTGCGGTCGCCTATCTCTCCGGCGGCACCGCGCTTACCGCGCATCTGCGGCACCGGGTGAGCCGTGACCTCGATTTCTTCACCGAGGAGAGCTTCGATAGTCGCGCCCTCCACTCCACGCTGAACAGCGTCGGCATCTTCGCGCCGACGCTCGCCGAGGAGGGGACCCTGAACGGCGTCTTCGACGACACGAAGGTCCAGTTCCTCGATGCGTCGTCGCAGCGCTTGCTCGAGCCCACGACCACGTTCGGCGGCATCCGGCTGGCGAGCCTCGCCGACGTGCTCGCGACGAAGCTCAAGGTGGTCCAAGACCGCGGTGCGCTTCGCGACTACTTCGACCTGATGGTCATCGACGAGCACATCCCGATCGAAGAAGGCCTCGCCCTCCTCGTGCAGAAGTATCAACCCGTGGCCCCGGCCGGCCTCATTGCGAACGTGGTCCGCGGACTCGGCTACCTCGACGACGTCGAAGACGACCCCTCGCTCCCCATTCCCCGCGCGGACATCGAAGCTTTCTGGGTGCGGCGGCAACCCCGAATCGTGAGATCGCTCCCGCTCTGATGGTTCCTCCCGAACACCTCCTTCCCCTCCCCGAGGCTGTGCTCCCTCTGATTCGGGCGACTACCCGAGATCTCTGGCGCTACGCCATCGCCAACGAGCAGGGCGACCGCATGCACGAGGGAGTGGAGCTGCTCGAGATCGCGCTCGATGACCCTCACGCACTCCCGTCACAGGGCATCCGGGAACCCACGCCTCGCGAAACGTATACGACCACGCACAAGGCGCTCGCCAGTGCGATCCGCGTGATCGCCCGCGCCGACGACTCCGCCGGCATCATCGCCGCGCTCGACCGCGCGCGCCTGCCATGACCATCGAACGTGCATGACGAGGTCGGCAGGCTACAGAATCGCGACAAGAACTGAGCCCGATGCAGACGTTGCGGTGCGCACGAACACGCCTCTGTGCGCGCGAACACGCGGGAGTACGTGCCCGACGACCGCACGAGCTGTACTTCGGGGTGTAGCACTCACCTGAACGCCGAACCGGCCGTGACCTGCTTCATCGCAGGGTCCGCGCCGGTTCGGCGTATGGTGGCTATCGTTGTGGTCACAATAGGCGTACAATGATCGCATGACGATCACACCCGAAGCCACCCGCCGCAAGGATGCTCGCCTTGCGATGCGCCTCACGCCGGATCAGGATGCCCTGATCCGTGATGCCGCCGCGGTCACGGGGCAGTCCTTGACGGAATTCGTCACCACGGCCGCCGTGACCCGTGCCGAGGACACGCTCGCCGATCGCCGCGTCTTTCGACTGACGGATGCCGCGTGGGCCGAGTTCACTGCAATCCTCGACCGGCCTGCCCGTCGCATCTCCGAGCTTGCGGGGTTGCTGAACGAGCCCGCGCCTTGGGACAGGTGAATCCCCAGCGCCCCCGCCCGATACAGCCGTCTGACACCACTTCAGACTTCAATTCCGGCGAAGAATCACTGGACCGCTATCTCCGAGATCGGGCGCTCACCAACCATCTCGCCGATCTCGGGCGATGCTATGTCTGCGTCGACGCCGACACGGGCAGAATCCTCGGCTACTACACACTGTCAGCGGTCGCCGTCGCGCATGCCGACCTCGGAGGCAAGGCGCGACGCAACGCTCCGGATCCGGTCCCTGCTGTGCTTCTCGGTCGGCTCGCCATAGATGCCCAGGCGCAGGGATCGGGTCTAGGTCGCTTCCTCGTGCGCGATGCGATTCTCTCGACCCTTGCAGCCGCCGACCGCATCGGCGTGCGCATCCTTCTCGTCCACGCGCTGCACGAGAATGCTGCGACGTTCTATCAGCGCCTCGGGTTCCAGTCCTCCCCCACCGAGGCTCTGCATCTGTACCTGCTGCTTGCAGATGCCCGTAAGTCCCTCGAAGGCTGAACTCTGTCCGGAGTCTAGGACGCACGAACAATCCGCACACCGACCGGCAAAACCGAACTCAGTACGAGCTCTACTTCGGGGTGTGAGCCTGTCGAATCGCGCGCCCGTCCCGGTTCCCGGGGCGGGCGCGCGGCGCGTCAGCCGTAGAAGAGGCGCTCGAAGACGCGGCGGGAGCGGCGGGTGACGGCGAGGAAGTCCTCGTCGACGGCCGTGGCCGCGCGCGGCGGGTAGCCGAGGATCCGGCCGATCCCGTCGAGCAGGCGCCGGTCGGTCGGGAGCACGTCGCTGGTCTGCCCGGTCAGCAGCGTGATCGCCGAGCGCAGGCGGCTCGAGAGCAGCCAGGCCTCGCGCAGGCGGTCCGCGTCGGCCGCGGGAAGCAGCGATGCCGCGGCTGCGGCATCCAGCGCCCCCAGCGTCGATGTCGTGCGCAGACCCGGGATCTCCTGGGCGTGGCGCAGCTGGTATAGCTGCACGAGCCACTCCACATCGCTGAGGGTGCCGGGACCGAGCTTGAGGTGCCGGCGCGGATCGGCGCCCTGCGGCAGGCGCTCCCCCTCGACGCGCGCCTTGATGCGCTTGATCTCGGCGAGGTCGGTGGCCGACAAGGCCTCGGGATAGCGCACGGAGTCGGCGAGCTGCCTGAAGCGCTCATTGAGTGAGGGGCTGCCCGCGATGCCCCGAGCGCGCAGCAGCGCCTGTGCCTCCCACGACAGCGACCAGCGCTGGTAGTACGCGGCGTAGGCGTCGAGCGATCGCACCAGAGGCCCGTTGCGGCCCTCCGGGCGAAGCCCGGCATCCAGTTCCAGCGGCACGCGGGCATCCGCCAGGTGCTCGCGGACCTCGGCGACGAGCTTTGCCGAGAGCGTCTGCGCGCGCTGGGTCTCGACGGGGCCGGCGTCGAAGACATAGAGGATGTCGGCATCCGAGCCGAAGCCCAGCTCTCCCCCGCCGAAGCGCCCCATCGCGATGATCGCGAACTCGAGCCCCTCGTCCTCCGGCGGCACGACCTCGCGCCGCACCGCGTGCAGGCCTGCACGGATCGCTGCCTCGGTGATGTCGCTCAGCGCCGTCGCCATCTCCTCGACCGTGATGCGCCCGAGCACCGCGCCCATGGCCGTCCGCAGCAGCTCGCGGCGGCGCAGCGCCCGCACGGCGCGCAGGGCATCGGCAACCGACTCGTGCCGGGTCCGGATGGCATCCGCCTCCTCGTCCAGCGCCTCGCGCCCCCGCGGCCGCAGCGCATCGGGGCTGTCGAGCCACGCGACCGACTCGGGGATCCACTCCATCAGCTCGCCGATGTAGCGGGACGTCGAGAGCGCCTTCGTGAGCTGCTCGGCCGCCCCCGCGGAGTCCCGCAGCACCCGCAGGAACCAGGGGGTGTCGCCGAGGCGCTCGCTGATCCGTCGGAAGGCCAGCAGCCCGTAGTCGGGATCCGCTCCCTCCGCGAACCAGCGGACCATCACCGGCATCAGGTGGCGCTGGATCGTCACCTTGCGGCTGAGGCCCGACGTCAGCGCATGGATGTGCCCAAGCGCGCCGGAGGGATCGCGGAAGCCGATCGCGGCGAGCCGGTCGCGCGCCTGCTCCGTCGACAGCGACCGCTCCTCGGCCGACAGGCCCGCCACCGCGGCGAGCAGGGGCCGGTAGAACAGGCGGGTGTGGATCGCGCGCACCTCGCGCCGGGTCTGCTCCCACAGCCCCCACAGCGCCTCGCCACTGTCGGCGAGCCCGGTCGCGCGCGCGAGCACCCGCAGATCCGGGGACGTACGCGGCATGAGGTGCGTGCGGCTCAGTTCGCGCAGTTGCAGCCGGTGCTCGAGCAGCCGCAGCACGCCGTAGTGCCGGGCGAAGGCCGCCGCGTCGTCGCGGCCGATGTAGCCGCCGGCGACCAGGGCGTCCAGGCTCTCCAGGGTCCCCCGCGTGCGCAGCGCCTCGTCGCTCAGCCCGTGCACGAGCTGGAGCAGCTGCACGGTGAACTCGATGTCGCGCAGGCCTCCCTCGCCGAGCTTGAGCTGATAGGGCGCATCGTCGGGGTCGATATGGTCGGTGACGCGCTGTCGCATCCGCTGCACGCTCTCGACGAAGTCCTCCCGGCCCGCGCTCGCCCACACCCGCGGTGCGATCGCCGCGACGTACTCGGTGCCGAGGGCGGCATCTCCTGCCATCGGCCGGGCCTTCAGCAGCGCCTGGAACTCCCAGCTCGACGCCCAGCGGTCGTAGTACGCCAGGTGCGAGCCGAGCGAACGCACGAGGGCACCTTTCTTGCCCTCCGGACGCAACGCCGCATCGACCTCCCACAGCGGCGGCTCGACCCCGGATGCCGAGAGTCCCGCCATCGTGTCGCGCGCCAGGCGCGTGGCGATGTCGATCGCGGCCGGCTCGTCCACGATCTCGTCATCGGCCGTGCCGCCGACGAAGATCACGTCCACGTCGCTGACGTAGTTGAGCTCGCGCGCGCCGGCCTTGCCCATGCCGATGACGGCCAGGCGCGTCGCGGCGACGGCCTCGCGACCTCTCGCCTCCACAGCCCGCGTGCGCGCAACGGTGAGGGATGCCTCGAGAGCAGCGGATGCGGCATCCGACAGCGCCGCCGTGATCTGCCGGGTGTGATCCGCGGCATCCGGCAGTGCGAGGTCGGCGGCGGCGATCTCGGCGAGCGACCTCCGGTAGGCGATCCTCAGGCGGTCCCAGGTCTGTTCGCCGCCCTCGACGGCAAAGCCGTCAGCGGCCCCCACCGCGGCGAGGAGGCGCGCGCGCAGCGTCGCGGCATCCGGGAACACTGCCTCTCGGCCCAGCACAGACAGTTCCCCGGGCTGTCGCAGAAAGAAGCCTGCGAGGCCCTCAGAAGCCCCGAACACCCGCCACAGTCGCGCCCTGCTCTCCGCGTCGCCCAGCAGCGCACGCACCACTGCCGCATCGCGGCGCGCCACCCGCACGATCCCCACGAGAGCGGCATCCGGATCCGCCGCCTCCACCTCTGCGAACAGCCCGGCCCGCGCGATGTCGGTGAGTACCGCGAGCTCGTCGAGCAGCACGGAGGCACCGCGAAGCTCGGCGAAGCCCCGGCGCGCGAGCGCAGAGAGCGAGATGTCGTCGTCGGGGCGGGGCATGGCAGCCCTCAGAGGATCTCGAGGTTGCTCTTCAGCTCGAAGGGGGTCACCTGGTCGCGGTAGGCCTCCCACTCGCGGCGCTTGTTGCGCAGCACGTAGTTGAAGACCTGTTCACCGAGCGTCTCGGCGACCAGCTCGGAGTTCTCCATGTGCTCCAGCGCCTCCGAGAGGCTCGACGGCAGCGGCGCGTAGCCGAGCGCCCGGCGCTCGGTCTCGGTCAGCGACCAGACATTGTCCTCGGCCTCGGGCGGGAGGTCGTACTCCTCCTGGATCCCCTTCAGGCCCGCCGCGAGCAGCAGGGCGTAGGCGAGATAGGGATTCGCCGCCGAGTCGAGCCCGCGGTACTCGATGCGCGAGGACTGGCCCTTGGTCGGCTTGTACATCGGCACGCGCACGAGCGCGGAGCGGTTGTTGTGCCCCCAGCACACGAAGCTCGGCGCCTCGTCCCCGCCCCAGAGCCGTTTGTAGGAGTTCACGAACTGGTTGGTGACGGCCGCCATCTCGTTCGCATGCCGCAGGAGCCCCGCGATGAACTGGCGGCCGGTCTTCGAGAGCTGATACTGCGCGCCCTCCTGGTAGAAGGCGTTAGTGTCGCCCTCGAACAGCGACATGTGCGTGTGCATGCCGCTGCCCGGCTGGCCGCTGAGAGGCTTGGGCATGAAGGTCGCGTAGACGCCCTGCTCGATCGCGACCTCTTTGATGACCGTGCGGAAGGTCATGATGTTGTCGGCGGTCGTGAG
>CAZHML010000079.1:7817-8055 GCA_964533745.1 uncultured Microbacterium sp. | reverse complement strand
GTGCGCCCCTCCTTCACGATGGGGGGCGCACGACGAGCGGGTAGCCGAGCTCGGCGGCCCCCGCCAGCGCCTCGTCCATCGAGCGCGCGATGCGGCTCGCCGCGACGTCCGCGCCCGCGGCGATGACGAGATCCTTGAAGATCTGCCGATCCTCGCCCTTCTGGATCGCCTCCACCCGCGCGCCGATGAGCTCGACGCCGTACTTCTCCAGCACTCCCGCCGCGTGCAACGCCATGGC
>CAZHML010000079.1:3623-7807 GCA_964533745.1 uncultured Microbacterium sp. | reverse complement strand
GATCGTCTCGATCACCTCGGGCGTGATCGGCTCGACGTAGGTCGCGTCGGCGAACTCCGGATCGGTCATGATGGTCGCCGGGTTCGAGTTGATCAGGATGACGCGCACGCCCTCTTCGCGCAGCACGCGGCAGGCCTGGGTCCCGGAGTAGTCGAACTCGCAGGCCTGACCGATCACGATCGGGCCGGAGCCGATGACGAGGACCGAGGAGATGTCGTCGCGCTTGGGCATTACTTGCCGTCTTTCTTGGTCGTCGAGCCAGGGGCGGAGCGACGAGACGAGGCGTCGTCAGATCCCGCGTCACGTTTCGTCTCTGCGTTTCGTCTCGCCTTCGGCTCGCTCAACGACCGTGAGACCAGATCGCGGAAGCGATCGAAGAGGTAGTTCGCGTCGTGCGGACCAGCTGCGGCCTCGGGATGGTACTGCACCGAGAAGGCCGGGATGTCCAGCGCCCGCAGCCCCTCCACGACATTGTCGTTCAGGCCGATGTGGCTCACCTCGATGCGGCCGTAGCCGTTCGGGCTGTCGAACTCGCCCTGCAGCGGCGCGTCCACCGCGAAGCCGTGGTTGTGCGCGGTGATCTCCACGCGCCCGGTCGCCTTGTCGAGCACGGGCTGGTTGATCCCGCGGTGCCCGAAGGGCAGCTTGTAGGTGCCCAGGCCCAGCGCGCGGCCGAGCAGCTGGTTGCCGAAGCAGATGCCGAAGAAGGGCAGCCCCCGGTCGAGCACGCCGCGCAGCACCTCGACATGCGCGTCGGATGCCGCAGGGTCGCCGGGGCCGTTCGAGTAGAAGACCGCCACCGGGTCGATCGAGAGGATGTCGTCCAGGCTCGCCGTCTGTGGCAGGACGTGCACCTCGAAGCCGCACGCGGCGAGGTTGTCGATCGTGGCCCGCTTGACGCCGAGGTCGAGCACCGCGAGGGCACCGATCCGGTCCCCCTGCGCGGGAGTCACGGTCGCCACTTCCACCGACACCTGTGCCGAGAGGTTCTGCCCAGCCATCTCGGGGGCCTCGGTCACCTGACGCAGCTGTTCCTCGGGGGCGAGCGTCGCGGCGGCACCCGAGAAGATGCCACCGCGCATGCTGCCCTCGGCGCGGATCCGGCGCGTCACGGCACGCGTGTCGATGCCGCTGATCCCGACGATCCGGTCCCGTTCCAGCACGGCCTGCAGCGACGTGGTCGCCCGCCAGTTGGAGACCACCCGGGAGGGATCGCGCACGATGTAGCCCGAGACCCAGATACGACGGGATTCGGAGTCCTCCTCGTTCATCCCGGTGTTGCCGATGTGCGGCGCGGTCTGCAGCACGATCTGACCGGCGTAGGAGGGGTCGGTCAGCGTCTCCTGGTAGCCGCTCATCCCGGTGGCGAACACGACCTCGCCGAGCGTCGTGCCCTCGGCACCGTAGGCCTGACCGGGATACCGGCTGCCATCCTCCAGCACGAGCACCGCGGAGCCTCGGCCGTTCGCCACAGGAGCAGCGGCTGTCGTCGGGGTCATGCGGTCTCTCCTGTCCCGGGAGCGATCTTCTTAGCGGAGGATGCCTGCGGCGCGGCCCCCTGCACCGCCGCCTGCGGCGCGGCGCACAGCGGCTCGATGTCGCGGATGAGGTCGGCCGGGCTGCCCGAGGCTGCGCGCAGATACGAGTCGACGACGGTGTCGTCGTCCGCACGCCAGACGACGCGCACGAGTCCCCCGGGTTCGACGACGCGATCGATGGTCCACGTGCTGCGGCCGACGGCGATCAGGCGAGCGGAGGCGAGAAAGACCGTCGGCGCGCCATCGAGGCTGAGCGCAACACCGCGGTCGGTGATCGCGAGTTCGCCGCGCGCGCGATAGGCCAGCGGCTTCAGCGCAAGCCGTTCGAGGGGCTCGTCGTGGCGGGTCGTCGCCACGTACAGCACCTCGTAGCGGGCGGCGATCTCGGCGTGCTCCGGCACGCCGAGCGGTGCCGAAAGCCCTGAGTCGCGGCGGATGCGACGTCGCCAGGCGAGCAGCATGAGCAGCAGCAGCGCGACCGCGACGCCGATCATGATGAGTGTTCCGGCCTCTTTGGTCATGCGCCCAGCCCTTCCGTCAGCTCGCCCTCGGCGAGCGTGATGACACCGCCGTGGATCGTCCACTCCACCCGCCCCGGCAGCTCCTGGCCGAGGTACGGCGAGTTGACGCTGCGTCCGTGCAGATCCTTCGCGGTGAAGGGGCCGCCGGCATCCGGATCATAGAGCGTGAGATGCGCGGGCTCGCCCTCGGCGAGCGGCCGGCCGTGGCCGGAGAGCATCCCGATGCGCGCCGGGGCTTCGCTCAGCACCCGCGCAAGGTCCGGCCAGCCCAGCAGTCCGCTGTCGATCATGCTCGCGTGCACGACGCGCAGGGCGCTCTCCAGCCCCACCATCCCGTTGGCCGCCGCCTGCCACTCGCAGGCCTTGCTCTCATCGGGATGCGGGGCGTGGTCGGTGGCGACGATGTCGATCGTGCCGTCAGCGAGTCCCTCTCGGACGGCCAGGACGTCCTCCTCGCGGCGCAGCGGCGGGTTCACCTTGAAGCGGGCGTCGTAATCGCGCACGAGCTCCTCGGTGAGCAGCAGATGGTGCGGGGTCACCTCGGCGGTGACGGCGATCCCGCGCTTCTTCGCCCAGCGGACGATGTCGACCGAGCCCGCGGTGGAGAGGTGGCAGACGTGCAGGCGAGAGCCGACGTGCTCGGCCAGCAGCACGTCGCGGGCGATGATCGACTCCTCGGCGACCGCGGGCCAGCCGGCGAGTCCGAGCTCGGCTGAGACGGCACCCTCGTTCATCTGGGCGCCCTCGGTCAGGCGCGGATCCTGCGCGTGCTGCGCGATCACGCCGCCGAAGGACTTCACGTACTCCAGGGCGCGCCGCATGATGAGAGGGTCTGCCACGCAGAAGCCGTCATCGCTGAAGACCCGCACGCGGGCGCGCGACGCGGCCATCGCGCCGAGCTCGGCCAGCCGCTCGCCCTTCTGCCCCACGGTCACCGCGCCGATCGGCTGGACGGTCGCGTATCCCGCCGCCTCGCCGAGCGTGAGCACCTGCTCGACGACGCCGGCTGTGTCGGCCACCGGCGAGGTGTTCGGCATCGCGAACACCGCGGTGAAGCCGCCGGCCGCCGCCGCGCGCGTGCCGGTGAGCACCGTCTCAGAAGCCTCGTAGCCGGGCTCCCGCAGGTGCGTGTGCAGATCGACCAGACCGGGCAGCGCGATGAGCCCTTCGGCGTCGATCACGCGCGCCCCGCTGCGGCTGAGCCCGGTGCCGACGTCGGTGATGACCCCGCCGTCCACGAGGATGTCGGCGGCATCCTGCCCGTACAGTCGCGCCCCGCGAACGAGGAGAGTCTCGCTCATGCCCGTGTCTCCTCATCCTCGTGTCGTTCCCCGGCCAGCAGCAGATAGAGCACCGCCATGCGCACCGAGACCCCGTTCGCGACCTGCTCCAGGATCGTGGAGCGCGCCGAATCCGCGGCGTCCGCGGAGATCTCCAGACCCCGGTTGATGGGACCGGGGTGCATGACAATGCTATGAGGCGGCAGCGCCGCGAGCCGCACGGCATCCAGCCCCCAGAGCCTGGTGTACTCCCGCTCGGTGGGGAAGAACGCCGCGTGCATGCGCTCGGTCTGGATGCGCAGCATCATGAGCGCGTCGAGGTCCGTGGCGAGGGCCTCGTCGAGATCCCAGCCCACGCGCACGGGCCAGCGCGAGACATCCTGCGGCACGAGCGTGGGCGGGCAGATCAGTGTGACTTCGGCACCGAGGGTCGTCAGCAGCCAGACGTTCGAGCGGGCCACGCGGGAGTGCAGCACGTCGCCGACGATGACGACCTTCATGCCGTTCAGGTCCCGCCCGCGGCTGTCGTCGCCGAAGCGGCGCTTGCGGATCGTGTAGGCGTCCAGCAGTGCCTGGGTGGGATGCTCGTGCGTGCCGTCACCTGCGTTGACGACGCCCGCGGTGATCCAGCCGCTCGTGGCGAGCGTGCGCGGGGCTCCGGATGCCCCGTGCCGGATGACGACGGCGTCCGCCCCCATCGCCTGCAGGGTCTGTGCGGTGTCCTTCAGGCTCTCGCCCTTCGAGACGCTCGACCCCTTCGCCGAGAAGTTGATCACATCGGCCGAGAGCCGCTTGGCCGCCGCTTCGAAGGAGATGCGGGTGCGGGTGGAGTCCTCGAAGAAGAG
>CAZHML010000079.1:0-3613 GCA_964533745.1 uncultured Microbacterium sp. | reverse complement strand
AGAAGAGGTTCACGACGGTCCTGCCGCGCAGCGTCGGCAGCTTCTTGACCTCGCGGGACTGGGTGTCTGCCATGTCCTCCGCGATGTCGAGGATACGCATCGCCTGGTCTCTGCCGAGCGTGCGGGTGTCGAGCAGGTGCCTCATGATCCGACCGTCACCTCCTCGGTGCCGTCGATCTCGCGCAGGCGGACGTTGACCCGTTGGTCGCGCGAGGAGGGGATGTTCTTGCCCACGAAGTCAGGGCGAATGGGCAGTTCCCGGTGCCCGCGGTCCACGAGGATCGCCAGGCGCACCGCGGCGGGCCGCCCGATCGCCTGCAGGGCGTCGAGGGCGGCGCGGATGCTGCGGCCGGAGAAGAGCACGTCGTCGACGAGCACCACGGTCTTGCCGTCGATGCCGCCGGACGGGATGTGCGTGGGGTGCGGTGACCGGGTGGGGTGCCGCGAGAGGTCGTCGCGGTGCAGCGTCACATCCAGAGCGCCCACCGGGATCGCGATGCCTGCGATCTCACCGATCACGGCGGCTAGGCGCCCCGCGAGCGTGACGCCGCGAGTGGGGATCCCCAGCAGGACGAGCCCTTCAGCGCCCCGGTTCGACTCAAGGATCTCGTGTGCGATCCGAGTCACGGCCCGGGCGATGTCGGCCTCTTGCAGCACGGCGCGCGTGCCCATGTGCCGCTCCCTTCTCCGCCTCACGGGACGGGGTTAAAGGTTGCTTGCTCAGCCCAGTCTAGCGGGTAACGCGAGACCAGCGTTCACGCGAGAACAGGCGAACAGGCAGATCAAGACAGTATTCGCCTGTTGCTGCGCGTCTACCTGCTGCCGTGCGTGAGGTCACCGATCGCCTCATCCTGCACCACCGGAATAATCGGTGGTACAGGCTCACCCCGCGCGGAGCGCCTCCTCGGTCACGGGGCAATGCTCGGCGCGGATGGGGTGGCCGCTCGTTGTCAGGCACCGGCCGGTCTTCAGATCCCACTTCCAGTCGTGCATGCTGCAGGTGAGCACGCCCTCCTCGTCGACCTTGCCCGTACGGGTCAGGTCGGCGCGCAGGTGCGGGCAGCGGCGCTGTACGACCCAGTCGCCGATCTGGGCGTCCTCGGTCTGATCGGTCTGCTCGGAGTACCAGTTCTCGACGTACTCGATCCGATCCGCCGACAGGCACTTCAGGAAGGTCGTCAGGAACTCGTTGAACTTGCCGCTGCGGCCCACCGAGAACTGCATGGACAGGAAGATGGAGTTCGACCAGTCGATCTCGTGGTCGCGGATGTTCGTCGACACCAGATCGGCGGGGATGTCGTACCAGTAGATGCACTCCTCCCCCGCGTACTCGCGCACCTTCGCCCGCGCGAAATCCACGACCATGTCCAGCTCGCCGATCCGGAAGCGGACGTTGCCGCCGACCCCGAGCCGGATCGTCCGGGACTTGCGCAGCAGCGGCTCCCACCACTCCTTGATCGCCGCGAGCATCTCTTCGGCCGGCAAGACGGAAGCACGCGAAGCCTCTTCATCCCGAAGCTCCTGGTGGCGTGAGTCCCGCTGCGCCGCGAGATACTCCCACTTGTCGTCGAAGACCCGCGCGATCTCATCCTCGCTGTAGAGGGTCTGCGAGACGGCGACATCGGATCCGGCGATGTCGACGACGGTGCCGGGCAGGAACAGGTGTCCGTCGTAGACCGGCATCCGCTCCTTCAGCAGCGCCAGGAACTGCTTCTGATCGGTGAAGATCGCGTCGTCCTCGAGGCCATAGCCGTTGTAGCGGAACAGTTCCTCACGCAGGAACATGGGCGGCCCCGCCATCGGGAAGACGTGCGGGGCGTCCACCTTCTCGATGTAGTACAGCGCGCGCTTGTTCTGCGCCTCGCGCTTGAGGTGCGCGAAGTTCTGCTTGGCGTCCTGGGGCAGGTCGTAGACCATCGGCCACCAGATGGCACCTGAGACCTGAGTGAAGTAGGCATCGGGCGTGCCGAAGCCGAGCAGGCGATCAAGGTCCAGCGGATGCGAGTCGTTCTGGTTCAGGATCGAGGCGGTGCCGTCGTCCACGCTCAGGGAAGAGTCGCCGATCGGCCCGTCGCTGGGTGCGCGCAGCGGGGTGATCATGATCTTCAGCGCCCCGCGCTCGATGACCTCGCCCGCGGGCGCGTAGGTGATGTTGGCGTAACCGAGAGCACGGATGTCGCGCTCGAGATCGTCGGTCGGGTACTCCGGCAGCAGCACCTCGATGTCCTTGGAGACCCAGCGCTCCAGCAGAGCCGGGTCGAAGTGGTCTCGGTGACGGTGGGAGATGTAGAGGAAGTCAGCCTCGCGGGCCAGGCGCTCCCAGTCCAGGCCGCGGTTGTCGGGGAAGGGGAACCAGGAGCCGAAGAAGGAGGGTCCGATGACCGGATCGCAGAGGATGTTGCCCCCGGCGGTCTCGATGAACATCCCGGCATGGCCGAGTCCTGTTACCCGCATTCCTGCCCCTTCTTCGTGTGCCTTTCCAGTCTATCCGCGCCACCTCCGCCCATCCTGAGCCGAGGCGCCGGGCGCGTTGCGCAGTCGTTGCCGGATCCGAACCGAATCGTGATCGCCGGGATCAGCTGGTTCATCGTCCGGCTGGCCCGGTGCGGGAGCCGTCGCGCGCGCGGTCCGGAGACAGCCCGTACCGGACGAGCAGCGGTGACCGCTCAGGAAGCGCGCGCGATGCGTGCAAGCACGCCGTGCACGAAAGATCCGGACTCCTCGGTCGAGAACTCCTTGACGAGCTCCACAGCCTCGTCGATCGCGACCGCCGTCGGCACCTCGTCGTTGAACAGCAGCTCCCAGACGCCGATCCGCAGCACCGCGCGGTCGACGGCCGGCATCCGCTCGAGCTTCCAGTCCCTGCTGTGGGTGCGGATCAGCTCGTCGATCTCGTCCCCGTGGTCGATCACGCCGTCCGCGATCTCGCGAGCGTAGAGCCAGGACGCCTCGCGGGCAGGTTCTGCCGCCGCGCGCGCGGCCTCGGCTGCCAGCGTCACGGCGATCTCCTCGCCGCGGACGTCGGCGGAGAAGAGGATGTCGAGGGCGCGCTTGCGCGCCTTGCTGCGTGCGCTCACCCGAACACCCGCGCGATCAGTTCACCCGGCCGAGGTACTCGCCCGTTCGGGTGTCGACCTTGACCTTGGTACCCGTCTCGAGGAACAGCGGGACCTGGATCTCGTACCCCGTCTCGACCGTGGCGGGCTTGGTGCCGGCCGAAGAGCGGTCGCCCTGCAGGCCTGGCTCGGTGTAGGTGATCTCGAGGACGACGGACGCCGGCAGGTCGATGTAGAGCGGGTTCCCGTTGTGCAAGGCGATCGTGACCTCCTGATTCTCGAGCAGGAAGTTCTTGGCGTCGCCGACCTGCGCCGCAGGCATCGTCAGCTGGTCGTAGTCCGTCTGATCCATGAAGACGAAGCCTTCACCGTCGTTGTAGAGGTAGGTGAAGTCACGCCGATCGACGTTCTCGGTCTCGATCTTGGCACCCGCATTGTAGGTGCGGTCGACGACCTTGCCGGTGATGACGTTCTTGAGCTTGGTGCGCACGAACGCGCCGCCCTTGCCGGGCTTGACGTGCTGGAACTCCACGACGCTCCAGAGCTGTCCGTCGATG
>CAZHML010000078.1:0-8067 GCA_964533745.1 uncultured Microbacterium sp. | reverse complement strand
CCCGGGAGTCGTCGCCCGACTCCCGGGTGGGGGGTGTGGGTCAGGCGACGACTCCGGGATGGGGGGTGTGAGTCGGGCGACGACTCCCGGGTGGGGGGTGTGGGTCAGGCGACGACTCCGGGATGGGTCGCGAGGTACTCCTCGAAGGCCTCGCGCGAGGTGCGCGCGGGGGTGAAGCCGAAGGCGGTCTTCAGGCGCTCGTTCGCGAGCACCGGGCGGTAGCGCAGGAACGGCACCTTCTCGGGGCCGTGCTCCGTCCGTCGCAGCATCCGACCCAAGCGCAGGGCACCGGCGAGCACGGCGGCGGGCAGCGTCAGCATCGGCTTGCCGAGCCGCTCGGCGATCTCGGGCACCGTCATCCGTCCGTCGCCCGCGACGTTGTAGATGCCGGGCGGGCCGTCGGTCGCGGCCCGCACCATGGCGGCGGCGACATCGTCGACCCAGACGAAGACGAAGGGCGAGTCCGACCCCGCGATGCGCAGGATCCGGGTGCCGTCCCACAGCGCGGTGATCTGGTTCTGCACCGTGGGTCCGAGAATCGTGCCGATGCGGAAGATCACCTGCTCGAGCTCCGGATGCGAGACTCGGTACCCCTCGAGCATCACCTCGACGAGCCGTTTGTGCCGCGCGTAGGGGAAGGCGTCGTTGCCGCGCAGCGGCTGGTCCTCGGTGATCCACTCGGGGTTGTCGGGGTGATAGCCGTAGGCGGCCCCGGAGGAGGACACCACGATCCGGCGCACTCCCGCCTCGGCGCACGCCGCCAGCACGTTCGCCGAGCCTTCCACATCGACGCGGTACTCGAGGGTCGCATCCCGCCCCGGGTTCACGATCGCGGCAAGGTGCACGACCGTGTCGATCCGGTGCGCGCGCAGGAGCGGCAGGACGGCCGCCTCATCCGTCACGTCCAGGGGCACATCGACGATGCCCTCGCGAGGCTCAGCAGGCAGGCGCACATCGCCCGAGACGACCGCCGTGATATCCGATCGCGCGGCGAGAGCCGCCGCGACGTGCGAGCCGAGAAAGCCGCCGCCGCCGGTGACGAGCACCCGGCTCACTCGATCGCCCTCCCCGAGGTGTCGCCGGTGACCGTTCCGGTGCGCTTCTTGGTATGCCGCGCCCACAGGCCCGCGACGATGAGGCCCGCGACGATGTCCCAGATGCCCCACCACCCGGCCACGATCGCCATGCCGCCCAGCCCTCCGAAGAAGGCGAAGATGAGGCCGAGGCCCAGGCCGGCGTTGCGGATCCCGACCTCGAAGGTCATCGCCTTGCGCTCGCGGGTGGCCAGGCCCCCGAGCACCGCGGTGCCGTAGCCGAGCGCGAGGGCGACCCCGTCGTGGATCGTCACCACGAGCACGATGATCCCGAGCACCGAGATGAACACGCCCCAGTTGCCGATCAGAGCGATGACGATGAAGGCGACCAGCGCCAGCAGGCTGAACCACTTCACGAAGGGCTGTACCTTCTTCGCGAAGCCCGGGAACTTGGCGCGGATGAGCAGCCCCACGATGAATGGCAGCCCGATGATGAGGAAGACATTCAGCAGCATCTCCCAGGGATCCAGGGCCACGGTCTGCAGCAGTTCCCGGGTGCCTGGGCGCAGCGATCCCCAGAACGCGACCGACAGCGGCAGGAAGACGATGTAGAGGGGGTTGGCGACCGCCGTCATCGACACCGAGAGCGCCACGTTGCCGCCCGCGCGGTGCGTGAGCACCTGCGAGATGTTGCCGGGCGGGCAGCAGGCGACCAGGATCATCCCGAGCGCCATCGATGGCGTCACGGGCAGCACGAGCGTGAGCGCGAACGTCACCACGGGCAGCAGCAGGAGCTGGGCGAGGATCGCGATCACGAAGGGCTTGGGATGGCGCACCACGGCCTTGAAGTCGCTCGGCGAGGTGTCCAGGGCGATCCCGAGCATGATCAGGCCCAGCACCACGTTCAAGGTGACGAGGCTCCCCGGGGCGAAGGCCAGCTCGATCCCGTCGACGTTCATGCGCGCTCCTCCAGTGCCTCGTGCTCGCGGCGGACCGCGGCGCGGTAGGCGTCCTTGTTGACGTAGTACGACATCCGGTCAAGACCCAGGTACCGGTAGCCCCCGGTGACATCCGGCCAGGGCTCACCCTGCACGCGCTCCCGGAAGCGCGCGGCCCGGGCGGGGTCGCGCTCGGCGGCCTCGATGTAGGCGGCGATGAGCTCGGCCTGCTCGTAGCGTCCCTGCCAGCCGATCCCGGATGCCTCGATCATGCCGACCACGTACAGGCCGTTCATGGCGGGCGGGAAGGCGTTCAGGAACAGGCTCGGACTGGCGCCCGTCCAGTTCAGATGCTCGCGGGCCACGAAGGGGTAGTCGAGCGTGTATCCGGTCGCCAGCAGCACGAGGTCGTACTCGTCGCTGCTGCCGTCCCGGAAATGAACCGTGGAGCCGTCGAAGCGCTCGATATCGGCGCGGATGCGCAGGTCCCCCTGCCCCAGGTGCCCGAGGATGCTGGTGTTCACGATCGGATGCGACTCGTAGATGCGATAGTCGGGCTTCGGGAAGCCGAACTTCACCGGGTCGCCGGTGAACATCCTCAGGATCCGTCTGTCGATGAACTGCTTGATCCTCGCGGGCAGGGGCCTTCCCTGATTCAGGGTGTCGCTGGGCCTGCCGAAGATGTAGCGCGGGACGAAGTAGTAGCCGCGTCGCACGCTCATGTCCACGGACTCCGCGTGGTGCACCGCGTCCACGGCGATGTCGCAACCGGAGTTGCCGGCACCGATGACGAGCACCCGCCGGCCGGCCAGCTGCGAGGGATGCTTGTAGGCGCTGGTGTGCAGGAGCTCGCCGGTGAACTCGCCGGGGAACTCGGGGATGTGGGGCTCGGCGAGCGTGCCGTTGGCGAGGATGACGCCCGCGTACCAGCGGGTCTCCTCGGTGCCGTCAGGCCCCACCGCGGTCAGGTCCCAGCCGCCGTCACGGGGTTCGAGGGCGGTCACGCGCGTGTCGAAGCGATACAGACCGGTGAGCCCGAAGTGGTCGGCGAACTCCCGGAAGTATTCGCGCAGCACCCGATGGCCCGGGTAGTCCACATCTGACCGCATCGGGAACTCGGCGAACTCGGTCGTCGTCCGCGAGGAGATCAGGTGCGCCGAGGCGTACATGGTGCTGCGCGGGTTGTCGATGTCCCAGAGGCCGCCGACGCCTCGGGATGCCTCATAGCCGTCCACGACGATCCCGACGCTCTGCAGCGCGCGAGCCGCCGACAGCCCGGAGGGACCCGCGCCGATCACGGCGTATCTGCCGGCCACGCTCAGCCCCCCTCGCGCTCGTCGAGCAGCGCCCGCACGGCCTCGTCCAAGCGCGCGACGGCCGCCGCGGCATCCTCTGCCGAGGCCGCCTGCGCGTCGAGATAGACCTTGAGCTTGGGCTCGGTGCCGCTCGGGCGCACGATCACGCGCGAGCCGTCGTCGAGCCGGTAGCGCAGCACGTCGCCCGGGGGCAGGGGGCCGCCGGGGAGCGAGAGGTCGTCGGTCGCGACCACGGCGGCCGCGCCGATCCGCGCGGGCGGGAGGGAGCGCAGCGACAGCATCGTCTGCCCGATCGCGGCGAGATCCTCGACCCGCACCGAGACCTGGCCGCTGGCGAAGTGGCCATAGGTCTCGCCCAGTTCGGCGAGGAGGCCGGCGATCGTCGCGCTGCGTCCGCGCGCGCCGGCTGCGAGGTCGAGCAGGGCGACGGCGGCAGAGATGCCGTCCTTGTCGCGCACGGTCCCGGGGTTCACGAGATAGCCGAGCGCCTCTTCGTAGCCGTAGACGAGGCCGGGAACGCGAGAGACCCACTTGAAGCCGGTGAGCGTCTCGGCGTAGCCGAGCCCGTGGCGCTCGGCGATCACTCGCAGACCGGGGGATGACACGAGCGAGCTCGAGAGCGCGGCTCCCGGCGTGCCCTCCGCCGCGCGCGCGGCGCGGGCACCCAGCAGCAGCCCCACCTCGTTGCCGGTGAGCCTTCGCCATCCGCCCTCCGCCGCGGTGTCCGGGATCGCCACGGCGAGCCGGTCGGCGTCCGGGTCGTGGGCGACGATGAGCTCGGCGTCGCTCTCGCGTGCGTGGGCGACGGCGAGGTCGAGGGCACCGGGCTCCTCGGGATTGGGGAAGGAGACGGTGCGGAAGGAGGGATCCGGATGCCGCTGCTCGGCGACGATCCGCGGTGTCGGGTATCCCGCGCGCTCCAGCACGGCGGCGAAGGTCTCGCCGCCCACGCCGTGCATCGGGGTGTAGACCCATCTCATGCCCGCAGCGGCGGCCGGGGCCGGCGCGAGGGCGGCCGTAGCCTCGACGTAGGCCCGCACGACCTCCTCGCCCGCGACCTCGTAGCCGGCAGAGCGCGGCAGGTCGCCGATGTCGCCCGCGGCGGCCAGATCGATCGCGGCGGCGATCTCGGCATCCGCCGGCGAGACGATCTGGGACCCCTCGTCGATGCCGCCCAGGTACACCTTGTAGCCGTTGTCCTCGGGCGGGTTGTGGCTCGCGGTCACCATGACGCCGGCGTCGGCACCGAGGTGGCGTACCGCGAAGGCGAGCACGGGCGTGGGCAGCAGCCGCGGCAGCAGGATCGCACGCAGGCCCGCTCCGGCGAAGATCTCCGCCGAGTCGAGCGCGAAGACGCGCGAGTTCTTGCGTCCGTCGTATCCCACCACCACGGTCGGCCGGGGCGCGCGGGCACGCAGGTAGGCGGCCAGGCCTGCGGCCGCCTGGGTCACCAGGACCCGGTTCATCCGGTTCGTTCCCGCTCCGAGCGCCCCGCGAAGCCCGGCGGTGCCGAAGGCGAGCCGGGTGCCGAAGCGCTCTTCCAGCTCGGCGAGCGCCCCGGCCGAGCCCGCCGCGGCGCTCGTCACCAGCCCGGCGAGTTCGTCGCGCGTCTCGGGATCCGGATCCTGGCGCAGCCAGGCCCGCGCGATGTCCAGCACTTCGCTCACAGCGCCTCCACGATGCGCGCCAGCAGGGCCGAGATCACGGGCTCGGCGGTCCGGCCGGCCTCGATGACCTCCTCGTGGCTGAGCGGCGTGGTCTGGATGCCGGCGGCGAGGTTCGTGATGAGGGAGAGGCCGAGGATCTCCATGCCCGCCTGACGGGCGGCGATGGCCTCCAGCGCCGTGGACATCCCGACGATATGTCCGCCGATCGCCTTTGCCATCTGCACCTCGGCGGGTGTCTCGTAGTGCGGGCCGCGGAACTGGCAGTACACCCCCTCGTCCAGAGACGGGTCGACGCCGCGGGCGATGTCGCGCAGACGCCGCGAGTACAGATCGGTCAGATCGATGAAGGTCGCGCCCTCGAGCGGAGAGTCTGCGGTGAGGTTGATGTGGTCGCTGATCAGCACGGGCTGCCCCGGCGACCAGGTCTCTTTGATGCCCCCCGCGCCGTTGGTGAGCACCATGGTGTTCGCCCCTGCCGCGGCCGCGGTGCGCACCGAGTGCACGACCCGGCGCACGCCATGCGCCTCGTAGTAGTGGGTGCGCGCGCCGATGACGAGCACGGCCTTTCCGCCCGGGGTGCGGATGCTGCGCAGCATCCCGCCGTGTCCCTCGACCGCGGGTCTGGAGAAGCCCGTCACCTCGGTGGCCGGGATCGCCGCCACCGTCTCGCCGAGGAGGTCCGCGGCTTTGCCCCAGCCGCTGCCGAGCGTGAGGGCGACGTCGTGCGTCTCGACGCCGGTGAGCCGGGCAAGATCGGATGCCGCCCTGGCTGCGACCTCGAAGGGATCGGCGGCGGGGTCGTCGAGAGGGTTCGGTGCCTGATCAGCCATCCCCCCACTCTATGAGGTGGGATGCCCGGCGAGAAGTGCGCGAGAATGGTTCCCATGCCCTCCGCTTTCTCACAGTCCCAGCGCGTCGCCGTCCTCGGAGGCGGCCCCGGCGGCTACGAGGCGGCGCTGTCGGCGGCACAACTGGGAGCGGAGGTCACCCTCGTCGAGCGGGTGGGCGTGGGCGGCTCGGCCGTGCTCACCGATGTCGTGCCGTCCAAGAGCCTCATCGCCACCGCCGATGCCGCGGTCGCGATCTCGGAGGCGAGCGACCTCGGCGTGCAGTTCTTCGTCACGGATGCCGCGGGCAAGGCCCACAAACCGCGCGTCGCGATCAACCTCGCGGCGGTCAACAAGCGACTGCTTTCGCTGGCCCGACAGCAGTCCGAGGACATGCGCCAGACGCTGCTGGATGCGGGCGTGCGGATCATTCCCGGGCACGGACGCCTGGAGGGCAGGAACACGATCGTCGTTTCGACCGCCGCGGACGGCACGGACTTCGACCGCGTCGAGGCCGACACTCTGATCGTCGCGGTCGGCGCCTCGCCCCGTGAGCTGGACAGCGCGCGCCCCGACGGCAAGCGGATCCTGACCTGGACCCAGCTCTATGACATGAAGGCGCTCCCCGAGCACCTCGTCGTGGTCGGCTCCGGCGTCACCGGTGCCGAGTTCGCCTCGGCCTATATGAACCTCGGTGCGAAGGTCACGCTGATCTCTAGCCGCGAACGGGTGCTCCCGGGCGAGGATCAGGATGCCGCGGCCGTGCTCGAACAGGTCTTCACGCGCGGCGGGATGCAGGTGCTCGCCCGGTCCCGCGCGCAGACGGTCCAGCGCACGGGTGACGGCGTGGTCGTCACGCTCGAGGACGGGCGCACGGTCGAGGGCAGCCACTGCCTGATGGCGGTGGGATCCATCCCGAACACCGCGGGCATCGGGCTGGGCGAGGCGGGCGTCGAGCTCGAGCCCTCCGGTCACGTGCGGGTGAATCGCGTGGCCCGCACCTCGGTGCCGAACATCTACGCGGTGGGTGACTGCACGAACTTCTTCCCGCTGGCCTCGGTCGCCTCGATGCAGGGGCGCACGGCGGTCTTCCACGCGCTCGGCGATATCGTCATCCCCCTCGAGGAGCGCCGGATCACCGCCAACATCTTCACCGCGCCCGAGATCGCCACCGTCGGCGTCTCTGCCGCGGATGTCGACAGCGGCGCGCTCGACGGCATCGTGCACAAGCTGCCGCTGGCCGCCAACGCCCGCGCGAAGATGATGGGCATCGTCGACGGCTTCGTGAAGATCGTCGCCCTCAAGGGCAGCGGAACGGTCGTCGGGGGCGTCATCGTCGCGCCGAAGGCGTCCGAGCTCATCTACCCCATCGCGATCGCCGTCGAACGGCGCCTGACGACCGAGCAGGTCGCGCGGGTGTTCGCCGCCTATCCCTCGCTCACCGGCAGCATCACCGACGCCACCCGGGCGATGCACCAGATGATCCAGGGGTGAGCGCGAGCCGCCCTAGCTGATCGTCAGCAGCTGGTGGCCGGCCGAGACCGTCTCGCCGGGCGTCGCGTTGATCGCACCGATCGTGCCATCCTTGTGCGCCTGGATGGGCTGCTCCATCTTCATCGCCTCGAGCACGACGACCAGATCCCCCTTGACGACCTGCTGCCCCTCTTCGACGGCGACCTTGACGATCGTCGCCTGCATGGGGGACTTCACGGCGTCGCCGGATGCGCCGGGGTGGCCGATGGCGGTGTGGTCGCGCCGCGACGGCGGCACGGCGACGGGGCGTCCGGCGGTGCCTGCCGCGACCGCGACGCGATCCGGAAGCGATACCTCCAGCCGCTTGCCCGACACCTCGACGACGACGGTATGGCGCGCCTCGGTGGGGGCGACCGTCTCCAGCTCGCCGTCCCACGGCGGGATGTCGTTGTCGAACTCCGTCTCGATCCATCGCGTGTAGACGCCGAAGGTGCCGCCCTCGGCGGTGAAGGCCGGGTCGCGCACGACCTTGCGGTGGAAGGGCAGCACCGTGGGCAGCCCTGCGATCTCGAACTCGTCGAGCGCGCGCCGTGCGCGTTCCAGGGCCTCGGTGCGGTCGCGCCCGGTGACGATGATCTTCGCCATCAGGGAGTCGAAGGCACCGGATATCGCGTCGCCGGCGGTGACCCCGGAGTCGAGGCGGATGCCGGGGCCGCCGAAGGTCTTGAAGACCTTGATCGGACCGGGCTGCGGCAGGAAGCCCCGGCCCGGGTCCTCGCCGTTGATGCGGAACTCGATCGAGTGGCCGCGCG
>CAZHML010000077.1:0-8264 GCA_964533745.1 uncultured Microbacterium sp. | reverse complement strand
GATGAAGTGGTGGAACGATCTGTGGCTCAACGAGTCGTTCGCCGAGTGGGCCTCGACGATCGCGACGGCCGAGGCCACCGAGTGGACGGAGGCCTGGACGACGTTCAACGCCATGGAGAAGACGTGGGCGTACCGTCAGGACCAGCTGCCGTCGACCCACCCCGTGGTCGCCGAGATCAACGACCTCGAAGACGTGCAGGTCAACTTCGACGGCATCACCTATGCCAAGGGCGGATCGGTGCTCAAGCAGCTGGTGGCCTGGGTCGGCCTCGACGCCTTCTTCGCGGGCGTCTCCGCCTATTTCCGCGAGCACGCCTGGGGCAACACCGAGCTGGCCGACCTGCTGGTCGAGCTCGAGAAGACCAGCGGCCGCGAGCTTGCCACATGGTCGAAGAAGTGGCTCGAGACGGCGGGCGTGAACACGCTCTCGCCCGTGATCGACAGCAACGCGGAAGGCCGCATCCGCCGCTTCGCCGTCATGCAGACCGCGCCCGCGGACTATCCCACGATCCGACCGCACCGGCTCGGGATCGGCTTCTACAGCCTCGACGACGGCGCGCTCGTGCGCACCGACTACGTCGAGATCGACGTGGACGGCGACCTCACCGAGGTTCCCGAGCTGAAGGACCGCACACGGCCCGACCTTGTGCTGCTGAACGACGAGGATCTCGCCTACGCGAAGATCCGCCTCGACGACGCATCGCTCGCCACTGCCATCGCGCACCTCGCCGACATCGGCGACCCGCTCGCCCGCTCGCTCGTCTGGGGCGCGGCCTGGGATCAGACCCGGGATGCCGAGGCCTCGGCATCCGACTACATCGACCTGGTGCTCGGCAACATCGGGCGCGAGACCGAGTCGACCACCCTGCGCACCACGCTCGCGCAGGTGCAGACGGCCGCGGTCCTGTACGTCGAGCCCTCCGGGCGGGATGCCGCGCGCCGCAAGGTCGCGGACGGCCTCTGGGCGCTCGCGCAAGCCGCCGAGGCGGAAAGCGACGCGCAGCTGCAGTTCGTGACAGCGTTCGCGAACTCCCTCGTCACCCCCGAGCACGCCGCGATCGTGCGTGAGCTGCGCGCCGGCGAGCGGACCCTGCAGGGGCTCGAGATCGACGCCGACCTCTCGTGGCTGCTGCTGGCCGGGCTCGCCGCCGTCGGCGGGACCGACGCGGCCACCATCGACGCAGCCCTCGCCGCTGACAACACCGCCAAGGGCGGGGAGTTCGCCGCTCAGGCGCGGGCGGCCCTGCCCAGCGCCGAGGCCAAGGTCGCCGCCTGGTCGTCGCTCATCGACAGCGACGCGCTGCCGAACACGATCGTGCGCTCCACCGCGCTCGGCTTCGTGCATCCCGCCGGCCGCGAGGTGCTCGCGGACTTCGTCCAGCCCTACTTCGACATGCTGCTGCCGATCTGGGAGTCGCGCACCTACCAGATCGCGCAGTACCTCATCGTCGGGCTCTACCCGAAGGCGCTGGCGGATGCGGCCCTCCGCGACGCGACGCGGGCATGGCTCTCGGCGAACGCCGAGGCGCCCGCCGCCCTGCGCCGTCTCGTGCACGAGAATCTCGCCGATGTTGAGCGGGCGCTCGCCGCACAGGAGCGCGACGCGGAGAACTAACGGTACGGGGATCACAGCGTGAGCAGCGTTCATCTCGCCGCGGGGGAAGGGAGCTTCCTCGACACCCTGCTGGGCTTCTGGGAGGCCTTCCTCACCTGGTTCAGTGAGATCAGCGGCATCCTGCTCGAGATCCTCATCATCCTGATCGTCGCCTGGCTGCTCTCGCGCTTGCTTCGGCTCATCATCCGGCGGGTTGTGCGCCGCGTCGTGAACTCCGCCAAGCAGAAGGCGCATGTCGACGACACGCAGGCGCTCGAACGCTCGCCGCTCGCGGACATCCGCCTCGTGCAGCGCACGCGCACGCTCGGCTCGATCCTGCAGAACATCTCGAACGTCGTGATCGCGGTGGGTGCGATCGTGCTGTGCGTGAATGCGGCCTTCCCGGGCGTGCTCAGCTCCTTCGCGCTGATCACCGCCGCCGTCGGTGCCGGGCTCGGCTTCGGCGCGCAGAACATCGTGCGCGACACACTCAACGGCCTGTTCATCGTCGCCGAGGATCAGGTCGGGATCGGCGACGTCGTGGACCTCGGCCTTGCCAGCGGCATCGTCGAGTACGTCAGCGTGCGGGTCACCCAGGTCCGGGACGTGAACGGCACGCTCTGGTACGTGCGAAACGGCGAGATCACGCGCGTGGGCAACATGTCGCAGGGCTGGGCGCGCGCGATCGTCGACATCGGCGTGCCGGCGGACGCCGACGTGACAGCGGTCGAGGCGGCGCTGCTGGATGCCGCCAAGGGCCTCTCGACCGACCGCAAGTGGCGTACGCGCATCCTCGACACGCCCGAGGTGTGGGGGCTGGAATCGATCGAGGGTGACACGCTCGTCATCCGGGTCGTCATGCGCACCCGAACGAACACGCGAGATGACGTCGCCCGCGAGCTTCGGATGCGGCTGCGCGCCGCGCTCGCGGAGATCGGCGTCGGCATCCCGAGCCTGAACTCGGTGACCCTGACCGGGCAGGATGCTGCGCGCCGCGTACGCGGGGCGAACCCGCCGGTCACCAGGGCGACCGCGGTCACGGGTGTGCCGCCGGTCAGTCGCGGGATCTGGCGACGCAAGCCGCTGCAGGATCACCGGAGGCCGCCTTCTTCTCCCGAGCCGCCGCCCTCGCCGCGAGATGACGGATCATGACCTTCTACGACGAGGTCGGCGGGCTGCCGACCTTCGAGCGACTGGTGTCGGCGTTCTACCGCGAGGTCGCGGCCGACCCGGTACTGCGACCGATGTATCCCGAAGAGAACCTCGGCCCCGCCGCGGAGCGGCTCATGCTGTTCCTCGTGCAGTACTGGGGCGGGCCGGCCACCTACCAGGAGCGGCGTGGGCACCCGCGTCTGCGCATGCGCCACCTGCCGTTTCACATCGATCCGGATGCCCGGGATCGATGGCTCGGGCACATGCGCACCGCACTGGACGAGCTCGAGCTCTCGCCGATGCACGAGGCGACGCTGTGGGACTACCTCGACCGGG
The DNA here is from genome assembly GCA_964533745.1 of uncultured Microbacterium sp. GTDB lineage: Bacteria > Actinomycetota > Actinomycetes > Actinomycetales > Microbacteriaceae > Microbacterium. Next base: position 5,182 of record CAZHML010000077.1, on the reverse strand, counting down.
CGGCTCACGCGATGGTGAACACCTTCGAGCCCTCGGCGGCGGCGCAGGCGGCGGGCGGCGCACAGCGAGGGGCTGCCGCACCCTCGGGATCCACCACCCTGCCGGCGTCCACGATTCATCAGCAGTTCGCCGCACGACCGGATGAGGAGCCCCGCCCATGAAGCCCCACCAGACCGACGTGCTCGTCATCGGATGGGGCCTTGCCGGGCTCGTCGCCGCGGGCGAGGCCCTCGCGGCCGGGCGGCAGGTGACGATCATCGACCAGGAGCCGCTGACGAACCTCGGCGGGCAGGCGTGGTGGTCCTTCGGCGGCCTGTTCTTCATCGACTCGCCCGAGCAGCGCCGGATGGGCATCCGTGACTCGCTGGACCTCGCGCGCGAGGACTGGTTCGGCAACGCCGGCTTCGACCGGCCCGAGGACGAGTGGCCCCGCCGCTGGGCAGAGGCGTATCTGGAGTTCGCGGCGGGTGAGAAGCGCGCCTGGCTGCGCGAGCGAAAGGTCGGCTTCTTTCCCGTGGTCGGTTGGGCCGAGCGCGGCGGCTACGGGGCGATCGGCCCGGGCAACTCGGTGCCGCGCTTCCACATCACCTGGGGCACGGGTCCGGGCATCGTCGGGCCCTTCGCCGAGGCCGTGCGCGCCGCTGAGGCCGAGGGTCGGCTGACGCTGCTGCCCCGGCATCGCGTCACGGCGCTCACCGTTGACGGTGGTGCCGTCACCGGCGCGCGGGGCGAGGTGCTCATGCCGAGCGATGCCGCACGCGGTGTGTCGAGCAGTCGTGAGGTGGTCGGCGAGTTCGAGATCAGGGCGGATGCCACGATCCTCGCCTCAGGCGGAATCGGCGGCAACCACGATCTCGTGCGCGCGGCCTGGCCGAGCGATCGCCTCGGTACTCCCCCCGCGCACATGCTCTCAGGTGTCCCCGCCTACGTCGACGGCTCGATGCAGGCGATCGCGGCAGACGCGGGGGCTCGGCTCATCAACGGCGATCGGATGTGGCACTACGTCGAGGGCATCACGAACTGGGATCCGGTGTGGCCGATGCACGGCATCCGGATCCTTCCCGGACCCTCGTCGCTGTGGCTGGATGCGACCGGCGCCCGGCTGCCCGTACCCCTGTTCCCCGGCTTCGACACGCTCGGCACGCTCGCCCACCTGCGCGCGACCGGCCACGATCACTCCTGGTTCGTCACGTCGCTCAAGATCGTCGAGAAGGAGTTCGCTCTCTCCGGCAGCGAGCAGAATCCTGACCTCACCGGCAAGGATCTGAGGCTGCTGGTCAAGTCGCGCCTGGCGAAGGGTCCGACCGGACCCGTGCAGGCCTTCCTCGACGAGGGCGAGGACTTCATCGTCGAGGACGAGCTGGATGCCCTGCTGGAGCGGATGGCCGCGCATCCCGGCGGCGAGGTGCTCGACGCTGACCGCGTGCGCCGCGAGGTCGTCGCCCGCGACCGCGAGATCGACAACGACTTCACGAAGGACGCCCAGATCGGGATGCTGCGCCAGATGCGCAGCTACCGCGGCGACAAGCTGATCCGCACCGCGTCGCCCCATCGCCTGCAGGATCCTTCGGCCGGGCCACTGGTCGCGGTGAAGCTGCACATCCTCACCCGCAAGTCGCTCGGCGGCATCGAGACCGACCTCGACGGGCGCGTGCTCGGTGCGGACGGTGCCCCTGTTCCGGGGCTCTACGCCGCCGGCGAGGCCAGCGGCTTCGGCGGCGGCGGGATGCACGGCTACCGCGCTCTTGAGGGCACCTTCCTCGGCGGATGCCTCTTCTCCGGGCGCCAGTCGGGGCGCGCGGCGGGGCGGTGAGGGCATGTGCGCCAAGGGCGGCACATCTCACGCGGTTGTCGGGGACTATACGAGATAAGAAAGCACGGCTTCGGCCTCGGGTTGGCTCGCCTTCCCGACCCCTTCGACGGTGATGAGGTCCAGATCGCCCGGGCAGGCATCGGGGACCATCCGCGGCGGGGAGACGTCGCCAACACGAGCCTCGTCGACAGTCCGATGACCACCGCTGCGCCAGCTGACGTACTCGCCAATGGTGAACTGCAGGTCTCCGAGATGAAGCACGGCCGGTCCGACTGCGGGACGCTCCAGGTGTGGTTCGAGAAACGAAGGAAACTCGGGCACGACAATGACGATCTCCGTCTGAATCTCGCCGCCTTCGCCGGAGACCTCGTATGTTTCGACGAGGGTCAGGCATCCGCCGCTCAATGTCAGGTTCCCCCTGACCTCGGCGAGATGACCCTCCTCGGAAGGCTCGGCCGCATACACGGCGAACGACTGATCCCGGAACTGCTCCAGATCTACCTCCGAGGTGCACCCCACCAGGCTGAGCATCAGGACGACGCAGACCGCCAGCCCTCCGCTTCGCTGCACGTCCATTGGAGTTCCTTACCCTACGAGAGTGAAAGTGCCAAGCGCGGTCATAGCCTCCTTCATCGGCGTGTACCGCGCATAGACCGCGTTGCTGCCTTCGATGGCGATTCCTGTCACACGAACCCGAACCATCGAACTTCCCCTCCCCAGGTCGGAGTGGCCTCGTTGCGGCTCCGTTCGAGGAATATACCACCCGGACCTGCGTTGTCGACGCCCTCTGCGAGCACGGGCATGCATAGCCCTTCACCGACCACGAAGGATGGGTGATGGCTCAGCGCGCGGCCGACCCCGTCTCGCGCACCGGCGTCAGCCCTGACACGGCGGGGCCACGGCTGAGCACATGCCCGCGGCGGAAGGCGACCCGGGTCCAGCGACCTGAGAAGGTCACGGGTGCGATCTCGTGATCCCCGATGAAGCCGAAGGAGTCGGCGGCGAAGGCGACGCCGCGCGGCATGCCGCCGAGGTCGTCATCCGGAGCGCCCCAGATCGAGGCGCGCAGATTCCGCACCGCCTCTTCACCCGCGCCCGGCGGGGTGCCGTGCGCCACGGCCGAGATGCCCCAGTGGGCGCGCTCGGCGACGAGCGACGAGGCCAGGTCGCCCGCTGGCTCCCAGCCGCCGCGCGGCGGCGCGATCCCCGCCCACGCCGGCGCGAGCCCGGTCTCGGGCAGGGCGAGGGCCACAGGATCCTCGGTCTCGGTGAGATATGCCACGACGAGGTCGCACCGCAGCTCGGGGTCTGCCCGAACGATCCTCATCGCCAGCACCGTGGGCGTGGCGTCGAAGAGGCTCTGCGGCGCGAGGGCCGCCGCCGAGAGCACGAGCACACCCTGCGCCGCCTGCAAGCGCACTCCCTCGGCCCCGATGCGTCGGGCACGACCGGCGAAAGTGAGCACGTCCCGCGCCGTGTCGGCGTCGGCGAGAACGAGGCGGGAAGACACCCCCCTAAACTACCAAGGGGACCGGAAGGAGCGGGATGGCCGAGGACGCGCAGTCGCAGAGCACTGTGGAGCAGCTGCTGACGGTGCTCGACCTGCAGGAGAGCATCGCCCGCACCAACGAGGACATCTTCACCGGCATCTCGCACTACATGCCCACAGGCCGCGTCTACGGCGGCCAAGTTCTCGCCCAGGCGGTGATCGCCGCGCAGCGCACCGTACCCGCCGACCGTGTGCTGCACTCGATGCACGGCTACTTCCTGCGGCCCGGTGACACCGCGCAGGGGATCACCTTCGCCGTCGACCGCATCCACGACGGACGCTCCTTCGCGACCCGGCGCACCCAGGCCTTCCAGAACGGGGTTCCGATCTGGTCGATGATCGCCTCATTCCAGGACTCCGATCCCGGCATCGAGCACGCCTTCCCCCCGCCCTCGGACGTCCCCGATCCCGAGACGCTCGCCACCGATGAGGATCGCTCGCCCGGGCTCGATCCCGCGCTGCGGAGACTCCTCACCCTCCGCCCCGTCGACGTCCGCCACGTCGAGGCACCGCTTTGGGAGGCACCGGACGAGCGCCGCGTGAATCGCCAGCACGTCTGGATGCGGATGCGCGCACCTCTGCCGGACGACCCCGGCCTGCACCGGGCCGCACTCGCCTACATGAGCGACATGACCATCCAGGACAGCGTGCTGCGCGCGAACGGCGTCTCGTGGAGCACGCCCGGACTGAAGATCGCGAGCCTCGATCACGGCATGTGGTGGCATCGCTTCGCACGCGTCGACGACTGGCTGCTGTACGTGCAGGAGTCGCCAAGCGCACAGGGCGGGCGGGGCCTGGCCACCGGTCGGGTCTATACGCGGGACGGGATGCTGGTCGCCACCATCGCGCAGGAGATCATGGTCCGTGTGCCGAGCATGCTCTGAGGCGGCTTCGGGCGCTTCGACAGGCTCAGCGACCGGCACCACTCAGACGACTCGGTGGCCGCTCAGCGACGCGTGTAGGCGACAGGGTCGCCGGAATAGGGTGCCCACGCCGCACGCATCTCGTCGCTGAGCCGGCGCGGCGTGCCGCTTTCGGCGTCGACCAGCACGAGCGTGGCCGACGACCGCGCGTAGAGCGTGCGGGGCAGGATGCCTGCGGGACTGTACACCTCGTAGCAGACCTCGACGCTCGACCCGCCGATCCGCCCGAACCACAGCTCCACGTCGAGCGGCTCGCGCTGATAGGGCACCGGGACCAGATACTCGATCTCCTGCCGCGCGATGATCGAGAGGATCCCGGTCTCCATGCCAGAACTGAGCACGGCGGTCGGATGCTCCTGCTCGCCGGTGTCGCTGCGCCACATCGCCCGCACACGCGCCTCTTCGAGGAGCTTGAGCAGCGCGGTGTTGTTGACGTGGTTGTAGGCGTCGAGGTCGCCCCAGCGGAGGTGAATGGGGACGTGCAGGCGCTGGCTCATGCTCAGTCGCGAGTCAGCTTGCGATGCGTCGAACGGTGCGGGGTCGCGGCATCCGGACCCAGGCGCTCGATCTTGTTCTGCTCGTATGCCTCGAAGTTGCCCTCGAACCAGTACCAGGTCGCGGGGTCCTCATCCGTCCCCTCGTAGGCGAGGATGTGCGTGGCGATGCGGTCGAGGAACCAGCGGTCGTGGGTGATGACCACCGCGCACCCGGGGAACTCCAGCAGCGCGTTCTCGAGCGACTGCAGCGTCTCCACGTCCAGGTCGTTGGTCGGCTCGTCCAGCAGCAGCAGGTTGCCGCCCTGCTTGAGGGTCAGGGCGAGGTTCAGGCGGTTGCGCTCGCCGCCGGAGAGCAGGCCCGCCTGCTTCTGCTGATCCGGGCCCTTGATGCCGAACTTGG
>CAZHML010000076.1:0-8554 GCA_964533745.1 uncultured Microbacterium sp. | reverse complement strand
GTCGGCGAGGCGGCTGCGAACATCCGCAAGATCCGCAAGCCTGAGCCGTACAAGGGCAAGGGTGTGCGCTACGCCGGCGAGATCGTGCGGCGCAAGGCCGGAAAGGCTGGTAAGTAACCATGGCTGTGAAGTCGAAGTCCGACGCCCGCGCGCGTCGTCACGCCCGCCTTCGCAAGAAGATCGCCGGCACCGAGGCGCGTCCGCGCCTGGTCGTCACCCGTTCTGCACGTCACGTCTTCGTGCAGCTCGTCGACGACAGCAAGGGCCGCACCGTCGCCTCGGCATCCACGCTCGAGGCTGACCTGCGCTCTCACGACGGCGACAAGACCGCTAAGGCCCGCAAGGTCGGTGAACTCGTCGCCGAGCGCGCCAAGGCCGCCGGCGTCACCGAGGTCGTCTTCGACCGCGGTGGCAACCGTTACGCCGGTCGCGTCGCGGCCATCGCCGAGGGCGCCCGTGAAGGGGGGCTGGCACTGTGAGTGACAACAAGGAGAACGAAGTGACCACCGACGAGACTGCCCTGGAAGGGCAGAGCGGCACCGAGCGCGACGGGCGCGAGCCGCGTCGCGGCGGACGCGAGCGCGGCCAGGGCCGTGACCGCGGCGCGCGCGACCGCGGCGCCGACAGCCAGTTCCTCGAGCGCGTGGTGACCATCAACCGCGTCTCGAAGGTCGTCAAGGGCGGTCGTCGTTTCAGCTTCACCGCGCTCGTGGTCGTCGGTGACGGCAACGGCATGGTGGGCGTCGGCTACGGCAAGGCTCGCGAGGTGCCGCTGGCGATCTCGAAGGGCGTCGAAGAGGCCAAGCGCAACTTCTTCCGCGTGCCGCGTGTGGGATCCACAATCCCGCACCCGGTGCAGGGTGAGGCTGCCGCCGGTGTCGTGCTGCTGCGTCCCGCTGCTGCCGGTACCGGTGTTATCGCCGGCGGTCCGGTGCGCGCGGTGCTCGAGTGCGCCGGCATCCACGATGTGCTCTCGAAGTCCCTCGGCTCGTCGAACACGATCAACATCGTGCACGCGACCGTCGCGGCGCTGCAGAGCCTCGAGGAGCCGCGCGCCGTCGCTGCCCGCCGGGGTCTGGATTACGACGCCGTCGTGCCGGAGATCATCATCCGGAACGAGGCGAAGGCCGCCGCTGCGGCCGCTGAGAAGGTAGGTGCCTGATGGCCGCCCGACTGAAGGTCACACAGGTCAAGTCCAAGGTGAGCGAGAAGCAGAACCAGCGCGACACGCTGCGTTCGCTGGGTCTGAAGCGGATCGGCGACTCGGTCGTCCGTCCCGACGACGCCCAGACGCGCGGCTACGTGCGTGCTGTCGCGCACCTTGTGAAGGTTGAGGAGATCGACTAATGGCTGAGAAGAAGGACGAGGCCGCGGAGGCCAAGAAGGCTGCGGCGAGCAAGCCCGCTGCGAAGCCTGCTGCGGCGAAGCCGGCGGCCGCAAAGACTGCCGCAGCCAAGCCCGCGGCAGAGAAGGCTCCTGCCAAGAAGCCCGCCGCTTCGGCTGCGAAGCCCGCCGCCGCGAAGGCCACGGCTGAGAAGAAGCCCGCTGCGACCGCGAAGCCCGCTGCGACCGCGAAGCCTGCCGCAGAGAAGGCCACGGCTGCCAAGCCCGCTGCCGAGAAGAAGCCGGCTGCCGCCAAGGCCGCCGACAAGGCACCCGCGAGCAAGCCCGCCGCCAAGGCGAAGGATGCTCCGGCATCCCGTCCGGGGGTCCTCAAGATCCACCACCTGCGTCCGGTTCCCGGTGCCCACACCGCCAAGACCCGCGTGGGTCGAGGCGAGGGCTCCAAGGGCAAGACCGCGGGCCGTGGCACCAAGGGCACGAAGGCGCGCTACCAGGTCAAGGCCGGGTTCGAGGGCGGGCAGATGCCGCTGCACATGCGCACCCCGAAGCTGCGCGGGTTCAAGAACCCCTTCCGCGTGGAATACCAGGTCGTGAACCTCGACCGGCTCGCTGAACTCTACCCCACCGGCGGAGAGGTCACCGTCGGCGACCTCGTCGCCAAGGGTGCGGTGCGCAAGAACGAGAAGGTCAAGGTTCTCGGAGGCGGCGACATCGCCGTCAAGCTCACGGTCGACGTCGACAAGGTCTCGGGTTCGGCCGAGCAGAAGATCGTCGCCGCGGGCGGTTCGGTCAAATAGCAGTATCTGGGAGGGGTCGGGAACGCTCCGGCCCCTCTTGGGATACGCTGGACTGTCGGCCGTTCACCCGCGGATCGGCATCCCTTTCAGGAGGAACGCACCTTGTTTAGTGCCATCGGGCGGATCTTCCGCACGCCAGACCTGCGACGCAAGATCGGTTTCACGCTCGCCATCATCGCCATCTACCGGTTGGGCGCGCACATTCCGTCGCCGTTCGTGGACTTCCCGAACGTGCAACTGTGTATCGCCGGCACCGCCGGTACCGATGGTCTGCTCGGGCTCGTCAACGTCTTCTCGGGCGGCGCGCTGCTGCAGCTGTCGATTTTCGCGCTCGGCGTCATGCCGTACATCACGGCCACGATCATCACGCAGCTGCTGCGCGTGGTCATCCCGCACTTCGAAGCGCTGCACAAAGAGGGGCAGGCGGGGCAGGCGAAGCTCACCCAGTACACCCGCTACCTCACGATCGCGCTGGCACTCCTGCAGTCCACGACCCTCGTCACGGTCGCCCGCAGCGGCCAGCTCTTCGGCAACCTCGACATTGCGGCCTGTAGTCAGTTGCTCACCAACGAGGCGTGGTGGGCGCAGCTGCTCATCATCATGACCATGACGGCCGGTACGGGCCTGATCATGTGGTTCGCCGAGCTCGTCACCGAGCGGGGCATCGGCAACGGCATGTCGCTGCTGATCTTCGTGTCGATCGCCGCCACCTTCCCGGCCGCGCTCGGGCGCATCTGGGAGCAGCACAGCTTCGAGATCTTCCTCATGGTGATGGTCATCGGCCTGGTCGTGATGACCCTGGTCGTCTTCATCGAGCAATCCCAGCGGCGCATCCCGGTGCAATACGCCAAACGGATGGTGGGCCGGCGCACCTTCGGCGGCACGAACACCTACATCCCGATCAAGGTGAACATGGCGGGTGTGATCCCGATCATCTTCGCCTCATCGCTGCTGTACATCCCGATGCTCATCGCGCAGTTCAACACCCCGGCGGACGGCACCGAGCCGGCACCGTGGGTGACCTGGATCCAGATGTACTTCACCACTGGCGATCACCCGCTCTACATGCTGGTCTACTTCCTGCTCATCATCGGCTTCGCCTTCTTCTATGTCGCGATCACCTTCAACCCGGTCGAGGTCGCCGACAACATGAAGAAGTACGGCGGCTTCATTCCCGGCATCCGTGCGGGTAGGCCGACGGCCGAATACCTGCAGTACGTGATCACGCGCATCACGACGCCCGGTTCGATCTACCTGGGTCTGATCGCGCTCATTCCGCTGGTGGCCCTGGCGACGGTTCAGGCCAACCAGGACTTCCCCTTCGGCGGCGCGTCGATCCTCATCATCGTCGGCGTGGGTCTCGAGACGGTCAAGCAGATCGACGCCCAGTTGCAGCAGCGGCACTACGAGGGGCTTCTGCGATGACGGCTCGCGGTGCCCGCCTACTGATCGTGGGGCCGCAGGGATCTGGCAAGGGTACGCAGGGCGTGCGCGTCGCGGATGCCTTCGGGATTCCGGTGGTCGCCACCGGCGACATCTTCCGCGCGAACATCAAGGAAGGCACGGACCTCGGCCTCCAGGTCACCGCGATCCTGGATGCCGGCGACCTCGTCCCCGACGAGCTAACCAGTGCGATCGTGCGCGACCGGCTCTCGCAGGAGGATGCCGCGGGCGGGTTCCTGCTCGACGGCTACCCGCGCAACACCACCCAGGTCACTCACCTCGACGAGTTCCTGAACGATCACGACGAGGCGCTGGACGCGGTCGTCCTGCTCGACGTCGCCCGCGAGGTGAGCCTGGCCCGGTTGAGCCTCCGCGCCGCCGAGCAGGGTCGCACCGACGACACCGACGAGGTGATCGCCCGGCGCCTGGACATCTACGAGCGCGAGACCGCACCGATCCTCGAGGTCTACGGCGAGCGCGGCATCGTGGATCGGATCGACGGCGTCGGCTCGCTCGACGAGGTCACCGAGCGCATTCTCGCCGCTCTCGCCGAGCGCGGCGTTCTCGCCGCGGAGTGACGGTGCTGCGCAAGTCATCCCTCTACAAGTCGCCCGCGCAGGTGCGGGCGATGATCGAGCCGGGGCTCATCACCGCGGCCGCCCTCGACGCGGTGCGCGCCCTGGTCGCGCCCGGCGTCACGACCGCTGAACTCGATGACGCGGCGAACCGGGTCATCCGCGCACGCGGGGCGGAGTCGAACTTTCAGCTCGTTCGCGGCTACCGGCACACGGTCTGCGCCTCGGTGAACGACCAGGTCGTGCACGGGGTGCCGGGCGACCGCGCACTTGAGGCCGGCGACATCGTCTCGATCGACTGCGGTGCGCAGTACCGGGGGTGGAACGGCGACAGCGCGATCACGATCGTGATCCCGGATCCCACCCGTCCCGACCTCGTCGCCCGGCGCGAGGAACTCTCGCGGGTGACGGAAGGGTCGCTGTGGGCGGGGATCGCGGCTCTCGCGACCGCGCAGTACGTCGGAGACGTGGGGGCGGCGATCCAGGCGCACCTGGAGGCGAGTCCGCCGGCGACGGGGCAGTGGGGGATCCTGCGGGAGTACATCGGGCACGGGATCGGCCGCAAGATGCACGAATCCCCCTCGGTGTTCAACTACCGCACCGCCGACCGCGGGCCCGAGGTGCGCCCGGGGCTGGCGCTGGCGATCGAGCCGATGGTGACCAGCGGCAGCGAGAGCACTTTCGTCGAGGACGACGAGTGGACCGTGACCACCGCCGACGGCTCGGATGGTTCACATTGGGAACATAGCGTTGTCGTGCACGATGATGGTATCTGGGTGCTCACCGCGCCCGACGGAGGAAAAGCAGGACTCGCGCCGTTCGGCGTCGAGCCCAGAGAGATCGGATGAGGATGGCTGCGTCACGCAAACCCGGTGCCAAACCCGGAAAGAAGGCGGGAACGAACTGGTTCGCCGTGGTGATCGCGACGATCACGGTCGTCGCGCTCGTCGGCGTCGGCTTTCTCGTGGTCTACCTGAACAACAAGGCGACGGCACCCGGTGAGGCGCCCCAGGGGGCGATCATCAACTCCGAGACGGGCGCGATCAACTTCGGCTCAGGCCCGGAGGCCGTGGCACTGTACGTCGACTTCATGTGCCCGGCCTGCGGCCACTTCGAAGAGGTGTACGGTCAGGCGCTGAAGAGCGCTGTGGACGACGGCCGGATCACTCTGCAGATGCACCCCATCGCCATCCAGGACAACCTGTCGCAGGGCACGCAGTTCTCATCCCGCGCCGGCAGCGCTTTCTACTGCGTCGCGAGCGAGGCACCCGATGCTGCGATGGACTTTCAGATCCTGATGTTCGCGAACCAGCCCTCGCAGGGCTCGACCGGGCTCAGCGACGCTCAGATCATAGAGATCGCCGAGATGGCCGGTGGCGGAGCTGCTGCGAACTGCATCAAGGCGGGCACGTACAAGAAGTTCGTTCAGGATCAGACGATCTTGACGCCGCCGGATCCCGAGACCGGCCGCATCGCGACGCCGACGGTCATGCACAACGGCGAGCGGGTGCCCAGCTCCGAGGTCGGCACGGTCCTGGCCCGGCTGCTCGGCTGAGGCAGGCTAAGAGGTCGCGCCGATAGGCAGACAGGTTCGGTCCCTGAGCTTGTCGAAGGGGCGAGTCTCCGGCTCTGGACGCTTCGACAAGCTCAGCGACCGGTACCTATTGGCGGAACCTCTCTGGCCCCTTCGCCAGGTACCCATTTGCGTCTTGTGCGTGTTGTGGTGCGATAGGACCAGGATCACGCGGGACGGGGATCCGTCACGGTGCGATCAGCCACCACCGCCCGTGCTCATTTCGGCACCCCCTTCCTTGTGACGAGTGGTACGCATCCCGATCCATGGGGAGTGCTCCCCATGGGCGAGGTCGCCAAGCGGGCCGAGAACTGCTTGAATGACGAGGAAGCGTCTGAGTGCGAGCGACGTGTCGGTTGTGCTCACCGCCGAGGATCCCGATAGACAACCTCTGGAGCAACTGATGACCGTTCCCTCCTCCGATCCGGGGCAGCAACCCGCCGCCACGCAGGCACCGGTGTTCGTGACACCTCCGGAACAGCCGTACCCGGGGACCACCGCGCAGGCACCCGGGGCTCTTGCTCCCGGTGCGCCGGGGTATCCGGCTCCCGGCGTTCCGGGCTACGGCGCGCCCGGCGTTGCGGTGCCGCCCCGGCCGAACCCCCTCATCGGCACGCCGCTGAGCGACTGGATTCGTGACGGTGCGGCACTGGTGCTTCTGCTGGTATCGCTGGCGCTGCCCTGGAACGCCGCCGTGTGGGGTGCCACCGGCCGGATCGAGGTCGTCCTGATCACCGTGCTCTCGATCCTGTCGCTGGCGGTGACCTACCTTGCCCGCTTCGGCGTGTTCGGCCCGGGGCTCACGCTGTCGAACGTCCTGCTGATCCGCATGCTGGCGAACGCGCCCTACGTGCTGCTGGTGCTCGTGTACATCGTGTTCGACGCGCTGGGCAATGACCTCATTGGCTGGGGCGGACGAGGAATCGGTTCGGCCGCCATCGTCGGCCTTGCCGGTGCGCTGCTCGCGGCGCAGCCCCGTGAGTTCGAGGTCCGTGCTGAGCAGCCCGGCGGGCCGGTGGCACGGCTCTGGTACACCATCCTTCTGGCGACGGCAGGTCTGTTCGGCATCACGGCGCTGATCGGGCTGATCAAGGTCGTGATCGCGTACGTGAGCTGGGGGATCAACGTCGGCTTCCTCCTTCTCGGTGTTCTGATCGTCCTGCTGAACATCGCTGCGGTTGCGCTCATGTTCCTGTTCCTCGTGCGCCGCTCCGAGGTCGCGCGCACCGTGGCTCTCATCATCGGGGCGGTGACGCTCGGGGCCCTTCTGATCGGGCAGATCGCGAACTCCGGCAACCCCTTCGGCCTGGGGGCGGTGATCGAGAGCGTCTCATCTGGCGGCTACCTGCTGTTCTGGTTCGGCATGGCCGCGGGCCTGCTGAGCTCGCCGGGCATCCGCTTGGCGATGCGAGGCCTTCCGCAGCTCGACCGGTGGCTCAAGGTCATCAGCCAGGGCCTGTTCGTCATCATGGTGCTCGCGGGCGTCAACGTCCTGTTCGTTGTGTTCAGCTTCATTTTCGAGGGCGGCGTCATCCTTCTGATCGGCCAGATCCTGTGTCTGATCGCCATCGGGGTCGGCGCGGTGATCGCGCGGGCGCAGATGAGTCAGGCACCGCTCGCGTCCAAGATCCTCTTGATGGTCGTGCTGCTCGGCACCGCCGTTGTCGGCATCGTCCTGCTCGTCCTCGTCCTCGTGCGTGCGGGAGAGTTCTGGGATTGGTACGAGGGGGGCATCCTCGCTACGCTTGTGAACCCCATGGTGGTTCTCATCATGCTCATCGGGTTCCCGCTGGCGCTCGTCGGCGTGCTATTCCTGCCGGAGTCCGTGCGCAAGGCCTTCGCCGCGCACGCACCGGCGGTGCGGCGTCCGGCTCCGATGGGAGCATATCCGGCGGGGTATCCGCAGGCGGCACCCGGGGCCTACCCGCAGGGCTATCCGCAAGCGGCCCCGATGGGGTATCCGCAGGGCGCTCCCGCGGGGTATCCGCAGGCGGCTCCGGGCGCGTACCCACCGGCGCAGCAGCCCGGCCCGGCATTCGTGACCTCGCCGCCTGCCGCGCCGCAGGCGCCCGCTGCGCCGCCCGCGCCTCCTGCACCCCCGGCGCCGCCCGCGCCGCCGGGGCCTGCCGTGTCTGAGGAACTCCGTCGTGCTCAGGATCCGAGCACATCGCAGGCGGATCTCTATGCCCTGGCGCAGCAGGATCCCTCGCTCTGGCCCGCGATCGCCGCGAACCCGGCCACCTACCCGGCGCTGCTGGAATGGCTCGCGTCGACCGGCGACCCCGCCGTCGCGGCGGCGCTCGCGAGCCGTCCTCCGGCTGGATAGGGAGCGTGCGACACCGGGCGCGTCCGCGAATTGGCGGATGCGCCCGGCATCCGTTAGCATTGATTCTTGGTGCGTTGCGCCTGCTTTGGCGTGTCTTCCGACACAGACGTCACCGAAATCCACTCATCCACCGCAGACCGACCGGTCTGCACCAGCGACAGCGAGGCTATGGCTAAGAAAGACGGTGTCATCGAGATCGAAGGCACGGTGTCTGAGGCGCTGCCCAACGCGATGTTCCGCGTTGAGCTCACCAACGGGCACAGGGTGCTGGCGACGATCTCCGGAAAGATGCGGCAGAACTACATCCGCATCATCCCCGAGGACCGCGTGGTCGTGGAGCTCAGCCCCTACGATCTGACCCGCGGCCGCATCGTCTACCGCTACCGCTAGACCGGTCGAGAAGTAACGGCCATCGCGGCCCCGGCCCTTCGACAGGCTCAGGGACCGGGATGGTACGAAGACAGCGAACAGGAAGAATCATGAAGGTCAACCCCAG
>CAZHML010000075.1:0-8754 GCA_964533745.1 uncultured Microbacterium sp. | reverse complement strand
GTTCTTGTCGAGCGGATCGCCCAGGCGCAGCGTCGACAGGCGGGCCTTGAGGCGATCGATCACCTCGTCGTGGATCGACTCCTGAACGAGCAGGCGGCTGCCCGCGCAGCACACGTGACCCTGGTTGAAGAAGATGCCGTTCACGATCCCTTCGACGGCCTGGTCGATCGGCGCGTCGTCGAACACGATGTTCGCGGCCTTGCCGCCGAGCTCGAGCGTCACCTTCTTGCCCGTGCCCGCGATCGCCTTGGCGATGTCGCGGCCGACGGCGGTGGACCCCGTGAAGGCGACCTTGTCGACATCCGGATGCCGCACGAGCGCGGCTCCGGCATCCCCCGCCCCGGTGACGATGTTGACGACGCCGGGCGGGAGGTCCGCCTGCTGCAGGATCTCGGCGAAGATCAGCGCCGACAGCGGCGTGGTCTCGGCGGGCTTGAGCACCACGGTATTGCCGGCGGCAAGGGCGGGGGCGATCTTCCAGGCGAGCATCAGCAGCGGGAAGTTCCACGGGATCACCTGGCCCGCGACCCCCAGCGGCTGCGGGTTCGCGCCCAGGCCCGCGTGGTCGAGCTTGTCGGCCCAGCCGCCGTAGTAGAAGAACCAGGCCGCGACCAGCGGCACGTCGACATCCCGGCTCTCCTTGATGGGCTTGCCGTTGTCGAGGCTCTCGGCCACGGCGAGCTCTCGCGCGCGCTCCTGCACGAGCCGGGCGATGCGGAAGAGGTACTTGCCGCGATCGCGCCCGCTCATCCGGGACCAGATCTTGTCGTAGGCGCGACGGGCCGCAGCGACGGCGCGGTCGATGTCGGCCGGGCTCGCCGCGGACACCGTCGCGATCGGTGACTCGTCGGCCGGCGAGATGGTCGTGAAGGCCGTGCCAGAGCCCTCGGTGAACTCGCCGTCGATGAACAGGCCGTAGTGGTCCCGCAGATTCAGGATCGAACGGGACTCGGGGGCCGGAGCGTATTCCAGGAAGGACATGGCGTGCCTCAATCGATCGTGACGTAGTCGGGGCCGGAGTAGCGGCCGGTGGCGAGCTTCTGGCGCTGCAGCAGCACGTCGTTGAGCAGGCTCGACGCGCCGAAGCGGAACAGGTGCGGCACGAGCCATTCCTCGCCCGCGGTCTCGGCGACGGTGACGAGGTACTTGATCGCATCCTTCGACGAGCGGATTCCGCCCGCGGGCTTCACGCCGACGCGCTCCCCCGTCATCCGGTGCCAGTCGCGCACGGTCTCGAGCATCAGCAGCGTCACCGGCAGGGTGGCCGCCGGCTGCACCTTGCCGGTCGAGGTCTTGATGAAGTCGCCGCCGGCGAGGATCGACAGCCACGAGGCGCGCTTGACGTTGTCGTAGGTGTTCAGCTCCCCGGTCTCGAGGATCACCTTGAGGTGGGCGTGGCTGCCGTCGGGACGGCGGCATGCCTCTTTCACCTGCACGATCTGGTCGAAGACGAGGCTGTAGTGACCGGCGAGAAAGGCCCCGCGGTCGATGACCATGTCGATCTCGTCGGCCCCGGCGGCGACCGCGTCGGCGGTGTCGGCGAGTTTGATCGCGAGCGAGGAGCGGCCGCTCGGAAAGGCGGTGGCGACGGCGGCGACCGAGATCCCGCCCGCATCGGGATCTCCGTGCGCCGCGCCCAGCGCCTCTACGGCGTGGCCGACCATGTCGCCGTAGACGCAGACGGCGGCGACCTGCGGGCAGGTCGGGTCGCTGGCATCCGGGATCTTGGCCTTCGCCACGAGCGAGCGCACTTTTCCGGGTGTGTCGGCACCCTCGAGGGTCGTCAGGTCGATGAGGCGGATGATCGTGTCGAGGGCCTTGGCCTTCGAGCTCGTCTTGATCGAGCGGGTGCCCAGGGCTGCTGCGCGCTGCTCGAGGCCCACGGCGTCGACCCCGGGCAGTCCGTGCAGGAAGCGGCGCAGCGCCACCTCGTCGGGCGCGCCGCCGAGCACTTTCTGGACGAGATCGTGTCCGGGCATCCTTTGGTCCTCACTGCTGGCGGGGCGCTTGCGGGCGGGCTGGTGGCCCACACAGCATGGTAGTCGCAGGGCACCGTCCGCAGGGTGCTCAGCCGGCTATCCCGAGCGCGACGCGCGCCGCCGCGACGTCGGCGGCGATCTGCGCCACGAGCGCCTCGACGCCGTCGAAGGCGACCATCGGGCGCAGGCGCGTCATGAACTCCACCGTCACCTCGTGCCCGTACAGGTGGAGGTCGTCACGGCCGATGACGTGCGCCTCGATCTGCCGGGCGTGCACGTCGTCGAAGGTGGGGTTGGTGCCGACCGAGATCGCCGCGGGATGCCGGATCCCGCTCTCGTGATCACGCAGCCACCCCGCGTAGACCCCGTCTGCCGGCAGCGTCGTGCCGATGATCGGAGCGAGGTTCGCGGTCGGAAACCCGAGCTCCCGCCCTCGTGCGAGGCCGTGCACGACCTCCCCCCGCGCCTCCACGGGACGCCCGAGCGCCCGCGCTGCCCGCTCGACATCGCCCTCGGCGAGCAGCCGGCGGATCCCGCTGGATGAGATGCGCTCCCGCTCGCCCTCGAGCATCACATCCTCGACGATGTGCACCGAGAAGCCGTGCGCGCCGCCGAGCGCGCGCAGCGTGTCGACCGTGCCGCCGCCACCGCGGCCGAAGCGGAAGTCGCGACCGATCAGCACCGAGATCGCTCCGAGCGCGTCGACGAGGTGCGTGCGGACGAAGTCCTCTGCCGGGACCGCCGCGAGCACCTCATCGAAGCGGAGCAGCATCGTGGCGTCCAGACCCAGCTCACTGAGCAGTTCGACCTTGCGATCCGTGTCCACCAAGCTCGTCGGGCACTCCTCGGGCCGCAGCACCGCGAGCGGGTTGCGGTCGAAGGTGACCACGACAGCGCGGGCCTGGGCAGCGACGGCATCCGCGCGCAGCTGCGCGATCACGGCCCGGTGCCCGGCGTGCACGCCGTCGAACTTGCCGATCGCGACCACCGATGGTCCGTATCCTTTCGGCACCTCGGCGGGGTCGCCGAAGACGATCACCCGGTCGCCTTCCCCGGGCGGTGCGTCACGAGCCACCAGATGCCGAACATCGGCAGCACGAGCGGGATGAAGAGGTATCCCATCCCGAACCACGACCACACCGAGGCGTGAGCGAACAGGTCGGGGGCCAGCAGGCTCAGGGTGCCGACGACGAGCACGCCGGTCAGCTCGAAGACGATGGCAATCCAGGCGACGAGATACCAGCCCGGGCGGTGCGCGAGGATCAGGGCGAGGGTCGCGAGGATGTAGACCACCGCGGCGAGCGCCGAAAGGCTGTAGGCGAGGGGCGCGGCCTCGAAGTCGCGCACGATCTGCACGGCGGAGCGACCCGTGGAGGCCAGCGCCATCACGGCGTAGACGATGACGAGAACGCGGCCGACGCCGGTCATCCGGGGACGCGATGTTTCGATGCTCATAGCGCCTTCCATCCTAGGGCGCGTGCTGCGCGGAAGCCCGCGCGCCGCAACAGGCGATCACGCGAGAACAGGCAGTTCTGCACAGAATCCGCGTGTTCTCGCGTGTCTGCCTGTTCTCGTGCGCCGGTTGGGAGGGCGCGCTCAGGCGATCTGTATCGTCCAGATGACGTGCATCCGCCAGACCATCACGGCGATCGCGAGGGCGACGATGCCGAGGATCACCGTGCTCCAGCGGCTGCGATCCAGGAGCGCCCAGATCACGCCGCCGATCGGCAGGATCACCGCCGAGATCAGGTAGGCCCAGAACTCCAACAGGTCGCCGGTGGGCGGGTTCCCGGCCAGGGGCGCGACGATGGCGATCACCACCTGCACGACCAGGAGCAGCTCGACCAGCGCGAGGGGGCCGACGCTGAGGTCGCTCGGACGGCGGCCGGCGAGGCCGAGACCCAGGCAGAGCAGGCCGGCGGCCACCGCCACGGCGATCTGCGCGATCGTGAACCAGAGAATCATCGTGCCTCCTCGGGCATGTTCATGGCGCTCTTGAGGTCCTCGCCGCGTCTCTCCAGGATGCCGACCAGCACCCCGTCCGGGTCGATCGCCGCGCCGTGGCTTCCGGCCATGCGCCCTGCTTGACCGGCAAGCCGCTTGCCGTGACGCAGATCCCGGGCCTCGTCGGCCGTGACCGAGATCGCGCCGAGCACGGCGGTCGCCGCCTCGGCGGGGGTGAGCAGAGGTGCGTCTGCGAGATTGTCGAGATGCGCGGCATCCGTGACCTGGAAGGGGCCGATGCGGGTGCGACGGAGTGCCGTGAGGTGCCCGCCGACGCCGAGCGCCGCACCGAGATCGCGAGCGAGGGCGCGGATGTAGGTGCCGCTCGAGCAGTCCACGACGACGTCGAGGTCGATCGTCCCTGCCGGTCCCTGAGCCTGTCGAAGGGTCCCCGAGCTCGCCCCAGCGGTCCCTGAACTCGCCGAAGAGTCCGCGATCCCTGGATTCGTCGAAGGACGCCGCTCCGCCAGCACCTCGAACCGCGACACCTCGACCTCCCGGGCCTTGAGCTGCACCTTCTCCCCCGCGCGTGCGAGGTCGTAGGCGCGCCGCCCATCGACCTTGATCGCCGAGACGGTGCTCGGCACCTGGCTGATCCGGCCGGTGAGCGCTCCGATCGCCTCGGCGATAGCGGCGGAGGGGATACCCGAGGCGTCCGCCCGCGCGACGATCTCGCCATCCGCGTCGTCGCTCACCGTGCTCTCACCGAGCCGGATGGTGGCCTCGTAAGTCTTATCGAGCCCGACGATGAACGTCAGCAGCCGCGTCGCCCCCTCGACGCCGAGCACGAGCAGCCCGGTCGCCATCGGATCGAGGGTGCCCGCGTGCCCGATCTTGCGGGTGCCGAGCGCCCGCCGCGCCCGCGCGACGACGTCGTGGCTCGTGATGCCGCCCGGCTTGTCGACCAGGAGGATGCCCGCGGCCGCCATCAGCACGAGTCCGCAAAGACCCGCCACGGAGCCCGCGGATCGCTGTTGTCGACGAGCACGGACGCCGCTCCGCGGGGGTCGCCGTCCCGCATATACAGCTCGTAGCCGTCGCGGTAGCGCCGGTTCGACTCAGCGGCGGGATCGGGATCCGTGCCGTCACGATCGGCCATGCGGGCGAAGGCGACTTCGGCGGGCACGTCGAGCCAGACCGACCAGTGCCAGAGACCGCGGAGTTCAGGGCGGTGCACGAAGAGGCCGTCGACGATGAGGTAGGCGTCGGGCGGCGCGACCGCCTCCGGCGTCTCGACCGGCGCGTCCAGGGCGAGGTCGAAGCCGCGCAGCCGGAAGCCGGCGCCGGCGCGGAAGGGCTCGATCAGCAGACGACGGAAGGCCTCGTAGTCATAGGAGTCGCGGTAGTGACCCTGCGGCGAGGTACGCCCGAGCGCGTAGCGCTCGGCGCGCGGACAGTGGAAGTCGTCGAGGGATGCGCGCAAGACGGTCGCGCCCGCTTCGACGAACGCCTCTGCGAGGCCATCGGCGAAGACCGTCTTGCCCGCACCATCCCGCCCGTCGATCCCGATGAACACGCGCCCTCGGGGATAAAGCGACCGCACCTCGTCGCGGAGCTCGCGCAGCAGCGGCGCGGCGGGGGCATCGGACGAGGGCATACCCCCAGCCTACGGCGGCGCACCGGCGCTGAGGTCTCGTCAGACGTGGGGGAACAGTTGGTGGCTCGCCTGTAGGAGCCCAACTGCCAGCGTCTCATCGTCCGAACGGAACATCCGTTCAAAGTTCAGCCGGACATGGTGCTCCTGCCCCGGCTGGAGTGTTCCCATAAACTCCTGGATCGCCTTGTCGTTCTCACTGTGCTCTCTCGCGAGGTGCAAGGTGCCGATGTGCAGGTTGAGCAGCATCCCCAGCGTGGCCTGATCCCCCTCGAACCGTCGGGATTGGCGAGCATGCGAGATCATCACCCGAGACTCCGACAGCGCGCGCTGGTAGTTCCGTTGCTGGATGGCCTCTCGCCACTCAGGAAGCCGATACAGAGCCCGTGTTCCCACTTCGCCACGAAAGCCCTGCGCCACCTGGGCGCGGTTGTGCAACGCACCAGCGATCCACCACAGCACGAGCAGAGCGGCGATCAGGCCGATGACCAAGCCCGCGTTGCCGGTTGAGAAACCGTGAATGATTCCGCTGACGAGCGGAATAGACAGCACGATCGCAAGACAACCCATCAGAGCCTCTTCTCAACGATCCGAATGATGCATCGCTCATCATCAGGAGGCGAAACACGGTTAGACAGCTCGGGACACGGCCAGTAGAGCGTCCTGAGACGGCTCCACTCGATCGACGGCGAGTTCTCAGAGATTACCAATTCTTATTGGTTCACACCAACTCTCATTGGTTTGAGGCTAGAGGGGATGGCTACCGGACCGACCTCTTCTCCTGCATGGGCCGGTTTCGCAACCGCACTGGGAATGAACCTCCGGCGCGGGCGTAACATCAGAAACCTGACACAGGAGGAGGTCGCTGAGCTGGCGGGGATCTCGCTGTATTCCTACCAGCAGTACGAACGGGGTGCCACGACTCGCGGCGGAGGTCCGACGAACCCACGATTGGCGACAATCCTTGCGATCTGCCAGGCACTCGATCTTGAGATCAGCGAGGTGCTGCCGCCAGTGCCGCCACTGACCACCAGGCAGCCACCGACCTCGTAGGCTGGATCGGTGCCCGACCTCGCCCCGCCGCTCATCGAGTGGTATCGCCGGAACGCCCGTGATCTGCCGTGGCGGCGGCCCGGGTTCGGCGCGTGGGGCGTGCTGGCGAGCGAGTTCATGCTGCAGCAGACGCCGGTCACCCGCGTCATCCCGCACCTTCAGGCCTGGCTGGAGCGCTGGCCGACCCCCGCGGCCCTCGCGGCCGAGGTGCCTGCCGAGGCCGTGCGGCAGTGGGCGAATCTCGGCTACCCGCGCCGCGCGCTGTGGCTGCACCGCGCGGCGGTCGAGATCCGGGATCGCCACGGCGGAGCGGTTCCTGCGGATGTCGAGGCACTGCTGGCACTGAGCGGGATCGGCGACTACACGGCGCGCGCGGTGGCCGTCTTCGCCTACGGGCAGCGCCATCCCGTCGTCGACACGAACACTCGCCGGGTGCTCGCCCGTGCGATCGAGGGCAGATCGCAGCCGGGGCCGCCGGCGCGGAGCGACCTTGCGGCGATGACGGCGATTCTGCCGGATGACGACCGGGATGCCGCGATCGTGAACGCAGCGACGATGGAGCTGGGAGCAGTGGTCTGCACCTCGCGCGCGCCGCGGTGCGAGGCGTGCCCGCTCAGCGACCGGTGCGCCTGGCGCGCCGCGGGGTACCCCGACACGGGCGACGAGCGACGTCGGCAGGCGAAGTACGAGGGCAGCGACCGGCAGGCACGGGGTGCGGTGCTCCGGATGCTGCGCGGGGCCGCGCCGGCATCCCTCGCCCTGGACGGCGTCCTGGCGGACTGGCCCGATGCCGGTCAGCGGGATCGGGCGATCGACTCCCTCATCGCGGACGGGCTGATCGAGATCATCGACGGGTGGGTGCGGCTCCCCCACGACTAAGCGGTTGCCCGTGCCCGAGAGCCCGGGCACGGGCAACCGGACGCTTTCGACAGGCTCAGCGACCGATCGACCGGCTCAGCGACCGGCTGCCAAGGCTCAGCGACCGGCGTTGACTACTCGTCCTCGACCTCGCGCGGCTTGACGTAAGGATCGGCGTCGCCCGCGTACTGGGCACCGGATGCCAGCCCCGCCACGGCCTCGTCGCGCTCACGCGCTTCGCGCAGCAGCTCGGCGATGTGATCGGCCGTCTCCGGCAGTGCATCCGGGATGAACTCGAGCGAGGGAGTGAGCCGGATGTTCAGGTGCTTGCCCAGCTCGGTGCGCAGCATCCCGGTCGCCGCTTTCAGCGCCTCGGCGCTCGACACTCGCGCCTCCTCGTCGCCGAGCACCGTGTAGAACACCGAGGCGTGCTGCAGGTCGCCGGTGACGCGCACATCGGTGATCGTGACGAAGCCGAGGCGAGGGTCGCGCAGGCCCCTGTCGAGGCACTCCGCGAGGATCACCCGGATGCGGTCTGCCAGCTTCGCCTGCCGTTCGTTGCTCATGGTTCTCAGCTCCGCTGCTTCTCGACCAGCTCGATCGTCTCGATCTCGTCGCCGATCTGGATGTCGTTGTATTTACCGAGGCCGATGCCGCATTCGAAGTCGGTCTTGACCTCGGTGACGTCGTCCTTGAAGCGGCGCAGCGACTCGATCGCGAGGCCGTCGGCCAGCACCACGCCGTCGCGGATGACCCGCGCCTTGGCGTTGCGCGTGATCGTGCCGGAGCGGACGATGACACCGGCGATGTTGCCGAACTTCGACGAGCGGAACACCTCGCGGATCTCTGCCACACCCGACTGGACCTCTTCGAACTCGGGCTTGAGCATGCCCTTGAGCGAGTTCTCGATCTCGTCGATCGCCGAGTAGATCACCGAGTAGAAGCGCACGTCCACGCCCTCGCGGGCCGCTGCCTCACGCGCCTTGGTGTCGGGGCGGACGTTGAATCCCACGATGATCGCGTTGTCGATCGTCGCGAGGTTCACATCCGACTCGGTGATCGCACCGACGCCGCGGTGGATGATGCGCAGCTGCACCGAGTCGTCGACCTCGATCTTGAGGAGCGACTCCTCGAGCGCCTCGACGGCACCGGACACGTCGCCCTTGAGGACCAGGTTGAGGGTCTCGACCTTGCCCTGCTGCAGCGCCTGCGTGAAGTCCTCGAGGCTGATGCGCTTGCGACGCTTGGCCAGGAGGGCGGCACGCT
>CAZHML010000074.1:0-8951 GCA_964533745.1 uncultured Microbacterium sp. | reverse complement strand
TGGGCCACGCCCGAGATGATCAGGGAGTGGGAGAACAACGTCCGCGCCGCGGAGAGGGCGCTGAGTCTCGCCCTGCTGGAGCGCGATCAGCTGTTCAAGCCCGGCAGCCTCACGGCTGAGCGCGCCGCGGTGAAGGCCGCCGAGCAGCAGGTGGCCGCCGCGAATGAGGCGGTGACCGCGGCGCGTCAGGCGATGCAGGCCTATCTGCCCCTCGGCGAGGTCGTCTATCTCAGCAACCTGCCGCGGCGGGTGGATACCGTAAGCGTCCGGCGGGGCGACATCCTCGGATCCAGCGCCGTCATGACGATCTCGGGCGCCTCACTGAGCGTCGCGGGATCGGCGGCCGAGGCCGATGCGCGATTCCTCAAGGTGGGCGACGAGGGATTCTTCGAGCTGCCCGAGGGCGGCGAGCACCGGGCGGTGATCACTGAGCTCGTGCGACCGAGCAACGCCGGCGAGCGCTGGAGGGTGCTCCTCACCCCCGACGAGCTGACCACCGAGCAGATTCACATGCTGCAGGGATCCAACATCCGGCTGCGGATCTCGCTCGGCGGAACCGATGGCGCGGTGCTGCAGGTGCCGTTGGCTGCGCTCAGCGCCGGCCCGGGTGGTGTGTCACGCGTCGAGGTGGTCATCGGGGATCCGCGCGATCCCCGGGCAGAGACCCGCATCGTCGAGGTCGAGACGGGCCTTGCCGCGCAGGGCGTGATCGAGGTGACACCGCTGGGCGGCACCCTGAACGAGGGCGACCTCGTGGTGGTGGGCAGGTGACCGAGCCCCTCGTCGAGCTGCGCGATGTCACCCGCTCCTTTCCGGGGCCGCCGGAGGTGCAGGCGCTCAAGGGCGCGAACCTGCGCGTCGGGGCGGGCGACTACATCTCGCTGACCGGGCCTTCGGGATCGGGCAAGTCCACGATGCTCAACATCCTGGGGCTCCTGGATCGCCCGAGCGTGGGGGAGTATCGCCTCGACGGCATGCTCACCGGCGAGCTCTCCGAAGACGAGCGGGCGCACCTGCGGGCGCGGTTCATCGGCTTCGTCTTCCAGGCCTTCCACCTCATGCCCCGGCGCAGTGTGCTCGACAACGTGCTCATGCCGATGCTCTACAGCGGCGTGCCCCGGGGCGAGCGCGAGGAGCGCGCTCGCCAGGCGCTCACCCGAGTCGGGCTCGGGCACCGGATCGACTTCTCGCCCTCCTCGCTGTCCGGCGGCGAACGTCAGCGCGTCGCGGTGGCACGAGCCGTGGTCTCGGGGCCGCGGATGCTGCTGGCCGACGAGCCCACCGGAAACCTCGATCAGTCCACTTCTCTCGGGGTGATGGCCCTCTTCGAGGAGCTGGCGGCCGAGGGGCTCACCCTCATCGTCATCACGCACGACGAGGCCATAGCCCGGCGGGCGCGCCGGCGGCTGCGGATCGTCGACGGACGATTGTCGGAGCTGACATGATCGGCTGGAGAGGCAGGAGAGGTGGGACCCAGAGGGAGGCCAGAGCGCCCCGGGTGAAGCACGCCGATCGCTTCACCTTCCAGGACCTGCTCACCGAGGCCACCGCCGATATCGGCTCGCGCCCCGCGCGGCTCATCATGACCACTCTCGGCACCGTGCTCGGGATCGGATCGCTGGTGGCGACCATCGGCTTCGCGCAGACCGCGGCCGGGCAGATCGCAGCCCAGTTCGATGCCGCCGCTTCGACGCAGGTGATCGTCACCCCGGATGAGATCCCGGGGCAGGGGGAGCAGACCTTCGCCCGCGGGCGGATCCCGTGGGATGCCCCCGAGCGGATGAACCGGCTCGCCGGGGTGGAGAACGCGGCGCTCCTGGCCACCGTCTACATCACCGGTGACGTCACCGCCGTGCCGGTCAACGATCCCTCGCTCCCGGCACCGATCCGCCCGCAGCTGCTTGCCACGACCGGGGCGCTGCTGGAGACCATCGGCGGGCGCGTCGTCACCGGCCGCTTCTTCGACGACGGTCATGTCGCACGCGCTGACCGGGTCGCCGTGCTCGGCGCGCGCACCGCGGAGCGGCTGGGCATCAGCCGCATCGACAACCTCCCCTCGATCTTCATCGCCGGCGTCCCCTATGCGGTGATCGGCATCGTCGACGAGCCGCGGGTGCGACCGGACATCCTGGACGCGGTGATGATCCCGACCGGTGCCGCGCGCGCAGACTTCGGTCTCACCGCGCCCGATGAGCTGCGGGTGCAGATCATCGTCGGCGCCGGCCCTCAGGTCGCAGCCCAGGCGGTGATCGCCCTGGCACCGGACAATCCGGAGGGGCTGCGGGCCGCGGCCCCTCGCCCGCGGTCAGATCTCAGCCAGAACGTCCAGGCGGATGTGAACGTGGTCTTCCTGATCCTCGGGATGATCGTGCTGCTCGCCGGGGGTCTCGGCATCGCGAACGTCACCCTGCTCAACGTCATGGAGAGGGTCGGTGAGATCGGCCTGCGGCGGGCGCTGGGGGCCACCCGACGGCAGATCGCCGCCCAGTTCACCGTGGAATCGATCGTCATCGGCCTGCTCGGCGGGCTGATCGGCGCCTCGCTCGGGGTGCTCGCGGTCGTGGCTGTGGCGCTCGTGCAGGGGTGGACGCCCGTGGTGGATCCTCTCCTCGCGATCGGCGGTGCCGTGCTGGGTGCGCTCGTGGGGCTGCTGTCCGGCTGGTACCCGGCCCGCCGCGCAGCCCGGATCGAACCGGTTGCGGCTCTCCGCGGCACCTGAGCCCCGGCATCGCCCGCCCGTGCCGGTAGAATCGAGAGGCACGAGGAAGCGGAGAAGCGGTGGCAGGCAACAAGGACGACACCCCGGTGGGGATCACTGGGCGTCCCTACCAGGGCTTCCCGACCCCGCCGAAGCTGAAGTCCCACGGTCCCGCCCGCATCATCGCCCTGTGCAACCAGAAGGGCGGCGTGGGCAAGACCACGACCGCGATCAACCTCGCCGCCGCCCTCGCCGAGTACGGCCGCAAGGTGCTCGCCGTCGACTTCGACCCGCAGGGAGCGCTGTCGGCGGGCCTGGGGATCTCGACGCACGACGTGCCCACGATCTACGACCTGCTGCTGGACCCCAAGCGCGACCCGCACGGGGCCATCATCGCGACCGACGTGCCCGGCCTGGACCTGCTTCCCGCGAACATCGACCTCTCGGCCGCCGAGGTGCACCTGGTCACCGAGGTCGCTCGCGAGACGATCCTCGCCCGGGTGCTCAGGCATGTGCAGGATGACTACGACGTCATCCTGATCGACTGCCAGCCCTCGCTGGGCCTGCTCACCGTGAACGCCCTCACCGCGAGCCACGGCGTGGTGATCCCCCTGGAGTGCGAGTTCTTCGCGCTGCGCGGGGTGGCCCTGCTCATCGAGACGATCGACAAGGTGCGCGAGCGGCTGAACCCCGCGATCAAGCTCGATGGCCTGCTCGCGACGATGTACGACCCGCGGACGCTGCACTCGCGCGAGGTGCTCGAGCGGGTCGTCGAGGCCTTCGGCGACGATGTGCTCGAGAGCGTCATCGGACGCACGGTCAAGTTCCCGGATGCCTCGGTGTCGGGCGTTCCGATCACTGTCTTCGCCCCGGAGCACGCCGCCGCGCAGGCCTACCTCCGGCTCGCTCGAGAGCTGGTCGCGCGTGGCGCCGTCGCCTGAGTCTCCGCCGGTCGCCGCGGTCGCCTCGGTCGCCTCGGTCGCTGAGCCTGTCGAAGCGCCCGAGGCGACCGACGGCTTCCACGTCTCCCTGTCCAACTTCGACGGCCCCTTCGACCTGCTGCTGAGCCTCATCTCCAAGCACGAGATGGACATCACCGAGATCGCGCTCAGCAAGGTCACCGACGAGTTCATCTCGTACCTCGCGGGGCTCGATCCCGACGAGGAGCTCGAGCAGGCATCCGAGTTCCTGGTCGTGGCCGCCACCCTGCTGGACATGAAGGTCGCAGGCCTCCTGCCGCAGGGCGAGCTCGTCGACGCCGAGGCGGTGGCGCTGCTCGAAGCCCGGGATCTGCTGTTCGCGCGCCTGCTGCAGTACCGCGCCTTCAAGGAGGTCTCGGCCTGGTTCGCACGCTGCCTGCAGCGCGAGGATCGCCGGCACGTGCGCGCGGTGGCGCTCGAGGAGAAGCACCGCAAGAAGACCCCCGAGCCGATCTGGACGCTGAGCCTCGATGACTTCGTCGCTCTGGCGCTGCTGGCCTTCGCACCGAGAGAGATCCCGCACCTGGGGCTCGATCACCTGCACGCGCCGCTGGTCAGCATCCGGGAGCAGGCGGCGATCGTCGTGACCCTGCTGCGGGATGCCGAGTCGCTGTCGTTCCGCGAGCTCATCGCGGGAGTGGGGGAGCCCGGCGTCATCGTCGCACGATTCCTCTCGGTGCTCGAGCTCTATCGATACGGCGCGCTCGCCTTCGAACAACTGGAACCCCTCGGGGAGCTGACCCTGCGCTGGACCGGGGAGAGCTGGTCCGAAGACACACTCGCGACCCTGGGGGCCGACTATGACCGATGACGTTTCGACGGGCTCAACGACCGCGGTCCCTGAGCCTGTCGAAGGGCCCCTGACCGAGCGCCTCGAAGCGCTCCTGATGATCCTCGACGAGCCGCTGGGACTGGTCGCGCTCGCCGCCGCGGTCGGGGCGCCGGTGGCTGCCGTGCGCCAGGCGCTGGAGACCCTCGCCGACGACTACGAGGGCACCGGATCCGGGCGGCGACGCGGCTTCGAGCTGCGCGAGGTCGGCGGCGGATGGCGGCTGTACGTGCGCGAGGAGTACGACGACCTCGTCGCCGACTACGTGGGCGGGCAGGCACCGGCGCGGCTCTCGCAGGCGGCGCTGGAGACCCTCGCCGTCATCGCCTACAAGCAGCCGGTCACCCGCGGCCAGGTCGCCTCGATCCGTGCGGTGAACGTCGACTCGGTCGTGCGGACGCTGCTGGCCCGGGGCCTGATCACAGAGCTGTTCACGGACGCCGAGACGAGTGCCATCAACTACGGCACCACCGAGGCGCTGCTGACCAATCTCGGCATCAACTCGCTCGACGAGCTGCCGCCGATCTCGCCGCTGCTCGACGATGGATCCGAGGGCTTCGACGAGGGGCTCGTGCGGTGACCGAACCGGTCGCGGGCGAGAGCGGCGTCCGCCTGCAGAAGGTCCTCGCGAACGCCGGCGTCGCCTCGCGCCGGGTGATCGAGCAGTACATCGTCGAAGGTCGCATCCGGGTGGGTGGCCGGGTCGTGACCGAGCTCGGCACCCGGATCGATCCGGCGACCGATCTCGTCGACGTCGACGGCGTGGCGGTGCAGCTGGATGCCGCGAAGCGCTACGTCATGCTGAACAAGCCGCCGGGTGTGGTCAGCACGATGCGCGACGAGCGCGGGCGTGCGGACCTGCGTACTTTCACGAAGGAGTGGCCCGAGCGCCTCTACAACGTCGGCCGACTGGATGCCGAGACCAGCGGACTGCTCGTGCTCACCAACGACGGCGAGCTCGCGCACGTGCTCGCGCATCCGAGCTTCGGGGTGACGAAGGTCTACATCGCCAAGGTCGAGGGCTCGGTCACTCCGCAGACGATCGCGCGGCTCACGAGAGGGATCGACCTCGACGACGGACCGATCGCGGCCGATCGGGCGCGGCTGCTGGACTCCTCCCGCGGGTCGAGCATGGTCGAGCTGACCCTGCACTCGGGGCGCAACCGGATCGTCCGGCGCATGATGGCGGCGGCCGGGTATCCGGTCACAGAGCTGGTCAGACGCCAGTTCGGCCCGCTGCACCTGGGAACCCTCCCGGCGGGCCGCGCGCGCGAACTGACTAAAATCGAGGAAGGCGCGCTGCTGACTCTCGCGCGCCGGGAATCCCAGGAGCACCCGTGAGCGAAGCGACGAACCGGACCCGCCTTTCGGGGACGGTGCGCATCGTCGGTGCGGGCCTGCTCGGCTCGAGCATCGGGCATGCGCTGTCGGCGAAGGGCCTCGATGTCGCGCTCGTGGACACCTCGCCTGCGCAGCTGCGCCTGGCGGTCGACTACGGTGCCGGCCGCGCCGCGCTGCCGGATGATGCGCCGGGCCTGATCGTGGTCGCCGTGCCGCCGGATGTCACGGCCGAGGTGATCGCGGCAGAACTCGTGCGGTACCCCGAGGCCGTGGTGACGGATGTCGCGAGCGTCAAGCTCGAACCGCTGCGCGCCCTGCGCGAGCGCGGCGTCGACCTCAGCCGCTACATCGGCTCCCATCCCCTCGCCGGTCGTGAGCGGGGCGGGGCGATCTCGGCGCGCGCCGACATCTTCGTCGGGCGCCCCTGGGTGATCTGCCGCGACGACCAGACGCGGTCCGCCGACTTCGCCCTCGTCGAGGATCTCGCGCTGGATGTCGGTGCGATGCCCCTGGAGATGACGCCCGAGGAGCACGACCGCTCGGTGGCCCTCACCTCCCACGTTCCGCAGGTGGTGGCGAGCCTGCTCGCCGCTCGCCTCGCCGAGGCGGCGGAGGGCGATCTGCGGCTGACCGGGCAGGGGCTGCGCGATACGACCCGCATCGCGGCGTCCGCGGCCGAGCTCTGGGTGCAGATCCTCGGTGCCAACGCGGCACCCGTGGTCGAGGTTCTGGATGCCTTCGCCGACGATCTGCGGGCGGTTTCTTCAGCCCTGCGGGACCCTGACCGTGCGGGATCCCGCCGCGTGCTCGCCGAGGCGATCCGGCAGGGCAACGACGGCGTCGAGCGACTTCCGGGCAAGCACGGCCAGAACCGCCGCTTCGAGCAGATCGTGGTGATGGTCGATGACCGCCCCGGTCAGCTCGCGCGCCTGTTCAGCGAGCTGGGCGAACTCGGCATCAACATCGAGGATCTGCGTCTCGAGCACTCTCCGGGCGCCCAGTTCGGCCTCGCCGAGGTGAGCCTGACGCCGCAGGTCGTGCGCCGCGCCGTCGAGGGTCTGACCGAACGCGGCTGGCGGATCGCGGGAGAGACCTATGACTGAGTTCATCGCGATCGACGGCCCCGCCGGCAGTGGCAAGTCCTCGGTGTCGAAGGCGGTCGCCCGCCGTCGCGGATACGGCTACCTCGACACGGGTTCGGCCTACCGCGCGCTGGCGTGGCAGGTTCTCGAGCGGGGTGCGGATACCGCCGATGCCGGCGAGGTGCTCGCCGCGGCGTCCGATCTCGACCTGCGCCTGAGCATCGACCCCGACGACCGGACGGTGCGCGTGGGTGAGGCGGATGTCACCGCCGCCATCCGCGAGTCGCGGGTCGCCGCGGCCGTGAGCGGCGTGGCGCGCGTGCCGGAGGTGCGGGTGCGCGTGAACGAGCTGTTCCGCGAGATCGTGGCATCCGCCCCCTATCCCGCGGTCGTCGTCGAGGGGCGCGACATCACGACGGTCGTAGCACCGGATGCCGCGGTGCGGATCCTCTTGACAGCGCATCCGGACGTGCGCGCCGCGCGTCGCGCCGAAGAACTGGACGGCGACACGGTGATGGTCGGCGAAGCGATGCGCAAGCGGGATGCCTCCGACAGCGCGGTCGTGGATTTCCTCACCGCCGCGCCCGGTGTGACGGTGGTCGATTCGACCGACCTGGACTTCGAGCAGACGATCGACGCGGTGCTCGCTGTCATCGACGAGAGGCAGGGGATGCGCGATGACTGCTGACGACGAATACCCTTCGACGGGCTCAGGGATCGACGGCATCGATCCGCTCGCCGAGAAGATGGCCGCACTCGACGACGAGCTCGCCGAGCAGCGCGCCGCGACCCTGCGGGCGAGCCTCGGCGATTACGAGCTCGACGACGAGGATGCGGCGCTTCTCGCCGGCGTCACGCTCGGCGAGGACGGCATCGAGTATCTGCCGGCGCTGCCGGTG
This sequence comes from uncultured Microbacterium sp., assembly GCA_964533745.1. Classification (GTDB taxonomy): domain Bacteria; phylum Actinomycetota; class Actinomycetes; order Actinomycetales; family Microbacteriaceae; genus Microbacterium. The sequence continues at coordinate 1,122 of CAZHML010000074.1, read as the reverse complement.
GTGGCGATCGTTGGCCGGCCCAACGTCGGCAAGTCCGCGCTCGTGAACCGCATCCTCGGCCGCCGCGAGGCCGTCGTCGAGGACACCCCCGGCGTCACCCGCGACCGCGTGACCTACAAGGCCGAGTGGAACGACCGCCGCTTCTCGCTCGTCGACACGGGCGGCTGGGAGCCGGATGCGCGCGGCATCGACCGCTCAGTCGCGGCCCAGGCCGAGGTCGCGATCGACCTATCGGATGTCGTGCTGTTCGTCGTTGACGCGATGGTCGGGGCGACCTCGACCGACGAAGCGGTCGTGCGGATGCTGCGCAAGAGCGGCAAGCCCGTGTTCCTGGTGGCGAACAAGATCGACGACGCCCGGCAGGAGCCGGAGGCGGCGGCGCTGTGGAACCTCGGGCTCGGGCAGCCGTATCCAGTGTCGGCGATCCACGGACGCGGGGTCGCGGACCTGCTCGACGCGGTGCTGGAGGTGCTGCCCGAGATCTCGGCGGTCGCCTCGCACGAGATCGGCGGGCCGCGCCGCGTCGCGATCCTCGGTCGCCCCAACGTGGGCAAGTCCTCGCTCTTGAACAAGGCCGCGGGTGAGGAACGGGTCGTCGTCAACGAACTGGCCGGCACCACTCGCGACCCGGTCGATGAGGTGGTCGAGCTCGGCGGCAGGATGTGGCGTCTGGTCGACACCGCCGGCATCCGGCGTCGCGTGCATCTGCAGCAGGGCGCGGACTTCTACGCGTCGCTGCGCACTTCGGCGGCGCTCGAGAAGGCCGAGGTCGCGGTGGTGGTTCTGGATGTCACCGAGCCCCTCAGCGAGCAGGACGTGCGGATCATCGACCTCGTGCTCGAGTCGGGGCGGGCGCTCGTGCTCGCCTACAACAAGTGGGATCGCCTGAACGACGACGACATGGACGGGCAGGATCGGCGGCGGTACCTCGAGCGCGAGATCGAGCAGGACCTCGCGCACGTCGCGTGGGCCCCGCGCGTGAACATCTCGGCGAAGACCGGGCGGCACCTGGACAAACTCGTGCCCGCGCTCGAGACGGCGCTGGAGAACTGGGACCGGCGCATCCCGACCGGCAAGTTCAACGCCTTCCTCACCGAGCTCGTCGCCGAGCACCCGCACCCG
>CAZHML010000073.1:0-8953 GCA_964533745.1 uncultured Microbacterium sp. | reverse complement strand
GTGAGGGCGGCTACACCCGCATCACCAAGGTCGGCAACCGCAAGGGCGACAACGCCCCGATGGCCGTCATCGAGCTCGTCCTGGAGCCGGTGAGCAAGAAGCCTGCGGCGAAGAAGGCCACCGCCAAGAAGGCCGAGCCGGAGGCTGCCGAAGCCGAGGTCGCCGAGCCGGCCGCGGAAGATGTCGTCGAAGAGACCGTTGCCGAGGACGTCGCCGAAGAGGTCGTCGAGGACGTGCCCGCTGAGGACGACACCGCTGACGCGCCCGCCGAGGACGCGGCCGAAGAGGACAAGGCCGAGTAGGCACGCCCGTTCGCACGAAGCCCGCCATCCCGCGTCAGGGATGGCGGGCTTCGTCGTCGAGCCCTGGTGCCCTGCTCGGATTGGCGGAGGTCCGGTCCCTGAGCCTGCCGAGGGGGCGAACCTCGCAGTGGCCGGACGCTTCGACGGGCTCAGCGACCGGCCCGGCTCAAGCGACCGGCACCGCCTACGCGGTGCCCAGGTCGTGCCAGCCGAGCCGCGCGGCTGCGCGGCGGTCGAAGGTGACCGTCGAGGTCGTGCCGAACATCTCCCCGCTGGCGTGGATGAGACCGTCGGCGAAGTCGGCGCCGTTCGCGGCGAGCGCGAGGGCGCGCACCACACTCTCGCCGTCTTCGAACTCGAGCGAGTCGCTCGCGACGAGTGCGCGGAGGATCGCGAGAGCCGAGTCCTTCTTCATCCCATAGCAACGGGTGAGCGCCCGCATCATGTCGACGAGCACAACGTGCGTGATGAAACCGGGTCGGTTCTGCGAGAGGGTGCCTAAGAAGGTCTCTGCGAGAAGGTATTGCTCCTCGTCGTCACGCAGGAAGTAGCGCAGCAGGACATTCGTGTCGATGCCGATGAGTTCACCGGAGTGCGGCCACATCGTGTCAATCCTCACCCTCCAGGGGGATGCCCATCGCGCTTGCTGCTCCCGCATCCGCGATGGCCTCGTTCATCTCCTCGATCGTCATGGGCTTGCGGTCCGGGTCGTAGAGGATGCCTGCGAGGTCGGTGATCTTCCCCGTACGCGGGAAGAGCTCCACGCGTCCGTTCGGCAGCGTCACGAACATCACCCTCGAACCGGGCGTGAGCTTCAGCCGATCCCGGATCTCCTTGGGCACGGTGATCTGGCCCTTGCTGGTCATGGTGGCAGTGGACATCACGGTTCCTTTCGATTCTGATTCGATCCTACGAAATACGATTCGTAAGGACAAGCCCACTATGGTAAGACGGCCAGTCCGGAAAGCTCTATCGCCGCAAGGGTGCAGGGCGCTATATTGAGCGAATCCGCGTGTCGCGCGGGACCGGGCGCTGGGCGCGCGCGGAGTCGGACGGCGAGGGGACGCATCGATGGACGAGAGCCACGTTGACGCCACCGCATTGACCAAGGGCCGTGCGCGCAACGGCCTGTCGGTGTACTCGATCCTGCTCATCATGCTGCTCTCGGTGAGCTTTCTGTCGAGCCTGGTCGTCGGCGTGATCGGCTACCTCAACGGCACCGGAGCCCTCGACGAGGTGGCGACGAACCGGCTGGTGGAGATTCGCGAGAGCCGTGCGCGCGAGGTGGAGGGCCTTTTCGAGACCGTCGAGAACACGGTGCGACTGGCGGCCATGAACCGGACCACCACCCAGGCGGTGCGCGAGTTCTCGGCGGGCTTCGCCGAGCTGCAGGAGGCCGAGCTCGATCCCGCTGATGCCGCGGCGGTGAAGAACTTCTTCACCCAGGTGTTCGCCACCCGCCTGTCAGAGGTCAGCGGCGGTCAGGTCGATCCCGCGACATTCATGCCCACGGCCCCCGCTGCCATCCACCTGCAACGGCACTACACGGTGCCCTTCGACTCGTGGGAGGACGCCATCTCCGTCAACGATGCCGGTGACGGCAGCGACTGGTCGGAGGCGCACGTCCGCCATCATCCCTACTTCCGCGCCATGACCGAGCAGCACCACTTCGAAGACGTGCTGCTCATCGACGCCAGCGGCAACGTCGTCTACACGGCGTATAAGGGGATAGATCTCGGAACGAGCCTGATCAGCGGCTCGTTCCGGTTGTCGAACCTGGCGGAAGCGTTCCGCGAGGCGATGAGCCGCAACATCATCGGCGATGTCGTCTTCGCCGATTTCGCAGCCTATGCGCCGAGCCTGGGCACCCCCGCGGGGTGGGCAGTGACGCCGATCGTCGACGACGGCGAGGTGCTGGGAGCGCTCGCGATCGAGCTGCCCGTCGAGCGGATCAACGAGGTCATGACCGTGGGCGGTCAGTGGCAGACGATGGGGCTCGCGCAGACCGGCGAGAGCTACCTGGTCGGCCGCGACAAGATGATGCGCTCCACCGCGCGACCACTGCTGGAGGATGCCGAGGGCTTCCGCGCCGCGGCGATCGCGGCGGGACTTGATCCCACCAACGCCAATCTCATCATGCGCAACGGCGACACCCTGCTGCACCAGACCGTGCACACCGACGCGGTCGCCCGCGCGATGAGCGGTGAGTCCGGCACGCTGGTCGGCACCGACTACCTCGGGCGTGAGGTGGTGACGGCTTTCGCGCCCATCTCGCTGGGTGAACTCAGCTGGATCATCATCGCGCAGCAGGACTCGGCCGAGGCGCTCGCGCCCATCGATGGGTTCACCCGCAACCTTCTGCTCTCGACGGCTCTCATGATCGTCCTGGTGTGCATGCTGAGCCTCGTGCTCGCCCAGGTGTTCGTCCGGCCTCTGCGCCGTCTCAAGCAGGCCGCTCAGCGGATCGCGGCGGGCGAGGACGGCGTGCAGGTGGATGCCGGCTCCAGCGATGAACTCGCCGACCTCGCTGAGGCTTTCAACGACATGAGCCGGAGCCTCGAGGTCAAATCCATGCTCATCGCGCATCAGGAACGCGAGAACGAGAAGCTCATGCTCTCGTTCATGCCCGAAGCCATCGCGAGCCGCTACAAAGAGGGCGCCCCCGCCATCGCACAGGACTTCGACGAGGTGACGGTGATCTTCGCCGATATCATCGGCTTCGACGAGATGGCGGCGAGCATGTCCAGCGAAGAGGCGATCGACGCGCTCAACGACATCGTGCGCTCCTTCGACGACGCCGCCGAGCAGTTCGGGGTCGAGCGGGTGCGCACCACCCGGCGCAGCTACCTCGCCAGTTGCGGTCTATCCGTCTCGCGCGTGGACCACGCCCGCCGCGGCGTCGACTTCGCGGTGGCGCTCGAGAGCATCCTGGGACGCTGGAATGTGTTGCACGGCGGCAACCTGCACCTGCGTGCGGGCCTGGACTGCGGCCGAGTGACGACAGGACTCATCGGGCGGGCGCGGGTGGTGTACGACATGTGGGGCGATACGGTCAACCTCGCCTTCCGCGTGCCCGGCGAGTCTGCCGAGCCCGGCATCTACCTGACCCAGCGCGTGGCAGACCAGCTGCCCGACACGCTGCGGCTGCTGCCCTCGGGTGAGGTGACGACCTCGGCGGGCGCCCAGCGCGTGTGGCGCGTCGATCCCGCCATCACGGCGCGCCCGGCCGCCGAGCTCTATGGTGACGCGAATGGCTGAGATCATCTCGGAGCCGTGGTTCTGGCCCGCGGCGATCGTCTCGGTGGGGCTGCCGATCCTGCTCATCCTCCTGACCGAGATCCACAGCTCGCTGGCCTATTCGGGATCCCGGGCCGCCCCGATCGTGGCGATGGTGCGCAACTACCTCGTGCCGGTGGCGGCACTGCTGATCCTGATCAGCACGCCGGACGCGTGGGAGGGCGAGGGCACCTGGCCGCGGGCCATCTGGACCATCTTCGGGCTGCTGGTGATCGTCGTGGTCATAAACGGGATCAACCACCTGGTCTTCCATCGCGCCGAGAAGGGATCCTGGCGCGATCGGTTCCCCTCGATCTTCAGCGACCTGATCCGCTTCGTGCTGATCCTGCTCGGGATCACGATGCTGATGGCCTGGGTGTGGCGGGCGGATGTCGCGGGCGTCTTCGCGGCCCTCGGAGTGACCTCGATCGTCGTGGGCCTTGCCCTGCAGAACGCGGTGGGATCCATCGTATCGGGGCTCTTCCTGATCTTCGAGGCACCCTTCCAGCTCGGTGACTGGATCTCGGTGGACGGCCGGCGTCTGCGGATCATCGAGGTGAACTGGCGTGCGGTGCATCTGGACACCGGCAACGGCATCCTCGTCATGCCCACCTCGACGCTGGCCGATTCCTCGTTCGTCAACCTCTCGCGCAAGACCACGCCGTACTGCGCATCGGTCGAAGTGAGGTTCGCGACCGACGATCCCCCCTCGCAGGTGCGCGCGCTCATGGAGGCCGTCGCCCGCGACATCCCCCTGGTGTCGGACAAGGCCGAGCCCTCGGCGGCGAGCTTGCCCAAGGCGCGCTACGAGATCGACATCCCGCTGGACTCCCCGGGCGACCACTTCGCGGTCGTGGACGCGTTCCGGCACCGCCTGTGGTACGCGGCGCGCCGGGCGGGACTTCACCTCGACAACGACCTCACCGACGACTGGAACACTCCCGCGAGGTTGCGCGAGGCGTTGCGCGAGATCGCACCGGTTCTCTCGCTGCGCCCCGAAGAGCTCGAGCCGCTCGGCAGATTCGCGAAGCTGGAGCGCTTCTGCCAGGGCGAGACCGTGCTGGCCAACGGGGTCGTCGCCGCTCACACGAGGATCATCCTGGCCGGGCGGGTACAGCTCGGCGTCCCCTCCGAACACGGTTTCATCAAAGTGACCGAGTTGCAGCGACGCGACATCGTGGGGCTCACCGCCATCCAGCGCGGGCGCACGATCTCGCGGTCCGTCGCCATCACCGAGGTCGAGGTGGCCACCGTCCCGGTCGAGTACATGGACCAGCTGGTCGCCGCCCATCCCGTGCTCGCGCGGGAGCTCCTTCGCGACGGCGAGAACCGCGTGCGCATGGCGCGCGAGGCGCTCGCGAGCGTCGGGGAGCGCCTGGATCCCTCGCGGCGCACGATGGGCTGAGAAGGATCGAAAGAACGACATCCCCCGTGTGACCCGAAGGCAGGACATGGCACCCGAACCCTGGTACACCCGCGCCGCCGTGGGGCGCTTCGTGCTGTCCAAGCCCGTGCAGAACACGGTGATCGTGGTGATCCTGATCAACGCCGCCGTTCTCGGGATCGAGACGATCTCGGGGCTGGGTGCCGAGGCGCTGCACATTCTGCATCTGCTGGATACCGCGTGCCTCGTGATCTTCGTCGTCGAGATCGGGCTGAAACTCTATGGGCAGGGGTTGCGCTTCTTCCGCGATGCCTGGAACGTCTTCGACTTCATCGTCGTCGGGATCGCCCTGGTCCCGGGGACCAACGGGCTCGCGGTGCTGCGTGCCCTGCGCGTGCTACGCGTGCTACGGCTGATCTCGGTGGTGCCGGCACTGCGCCGGGTGGTGGACGCTCTCGTGCGCGCGCTTCCGGGGATCGCATCGATCGCGGTACTGCTGCTCGTCATCTTCTACGTCGGCGCGGTGATGGCGACGACCCTGTTCGGGGAGCAGTTCCCGGAGCTGTTCGGCAGCCTCGGCGCCTCTTTGTTCTCGCTCTTTCAAGTGACCACGCTCGATAGCTGGTCGCTGCTCGTGCGCGAGGTGAGTGCGACGGTCCCCTGGGCACCGGCGTTCTTCATCCCCTTCGTGCTGATCAGCGCCCTCACGGTGCTCAACCTCTTCATCGCGGTGATCGTCGATGCGATGCAGGGACTCGGGCACCCACCGGGGTCGGCAAAGGGTGCGGACGAGCCGGAGGCCCCGGATGACGCGGTGCCGTGCAGCGAGGGCGAGCTGCGCGACGAGGTCGTGGCGCTGCGCGAGCAGATCGCAGCCCTCACCGCCGCCCTCCAGCAAAGGTAGTCACCCCCGCTTCTCCCTGTTCCGGTCGCGGTTTCGGTGGTTATGACGGCTGAGAACAGCCGAAACTGCGACCGGAGCGACGGTGCCGGTAGGTTGGTGGTCGGAGGTGGCGGCGGTGGCAGAGCGGGGCGCGCGGTTCTGGGTGACCCTGGCGGGGATCGGGCTGGCGGCCGGGCTCATGTCGGGCATGTTCGGCGTCGGCGGTGGCACGGTTATCGTGCCGTTGCTGGTGCTTCTGCTCGGCTTCGATCAGCGCCTCGCGGCGGGAACCTCGCTCGCGGCGATCGTGCCGCTGGCGAGCGTGGGCGTGATCTCGTACGCGGCGTCCGGTGCGGTCGGCTGGATCGCCGCCCTGATCCTTGCCGCGGGCGCCGTCGTGGGTGCCCAGCTCGGCACGCGGCTGCTGCCGCGCCTGTCGCAGAACGCGCTGCGCTGGGGCTTCGTCGTCTTTCTGATCGTCGTCATCGTGGGGCTTTTTCTCGTCATCCCCTCGCGCGACGCACAGGTCGAACTGACCTGGTATCTCATTCTCGGGCTCGTGGGGCTGGGCCTGTTCACCGGCTTCGTCGCGGGCCTCATCGGGGTGGGCGGGGGCGTCGTGGTCGTGCCCTTCCTCATGCTCGTCTTCGGCACGAGCGACCTTGAGGCCAAGGGCACGTCGCTGATGATGATGATCCCGACCGCCCTTTCGGGCACGATCGGAAACCTCCGCCATCGCAACGTCGACCTGCCTGCTGCGGCTGCGATCGGAGGTGCAGCCTGCGTTACGACTGCGCTCGGCGCGTGGCTGGCGACGGTCGTCGATCCTCTCACGGGCAACGTGCTGTTCGCGGCTTACCTCGTCTTGATCGCGATCCAGCTCGCGATCAAGGCCCTCCGCTCGCGGCAGCGCTGAGCGGCAGCCGCTCGTCCGCCGCCCCGGATCGATAGGATCGGAGGGTGCCTGTGAACAGTGATCTGGTCGGGCGGGAGTTCCCGCCGACACCCGCCTACCTCGTCGGCCGTGAGAAGGTGCGCGAGTTCGCCCGCGCGGTCTTCGCCGACGCCCCCTTGCACAGCGACGTCGAGACCGCGCGCGCCCTGGGCTACGCCGATGTCGTCGCGCCGCCGACCTTCGCCACCGTCATCCAGAACCAGACGCTGCAGCAACTGCTGAGCCTGCCGGATTCGGGCATCGTGCTCTCGCGCACCGTGCACGGCGAGCAGCGCTTCGCCTACTCGCGGCCGATCGTCGCCGGTGACGAGCTGACCGCGACCCTGCGGGTGACCGGCGTCCGCGCCCTCGGCGGCAACTCGATGGTCACGAGCGAGTCCGAGATCCGGGATGCCGCGGGCGATCACGTCGTCACCGCGACTTCCGTGCTGTTCATCGGAGAGGACGCCTGATGGACTTCACCGTCGGCCAGCAGCTCGCCGAGCGCACCGTGCACCTCGACCGCGAGGCTCTCGTGCGCTACGCCGGGGCATCCGGAGACTTCAATCCGATCCACTACCGTGACGACATCGCCGCCGCTGTGGGGCTGCCCGGCGTGCTCGCGCACGGGATGCTGACCATGGGGATCGCCTCGTCGGTCGTCGTCTCGGCGCTGGGGGATGCTGCCCGCATCACCGACTACGGGGTGCGCTTCACCAAGCCCGTCGTCGTCGATTCCGAAGCGGGTGCCGACGTGCGGGTCGTCGCCGTCGTGGGCGCGGTGGATGAGGGATCCGCCCGCATCGACCTGACCGTCACGCACCGTTCGACAGGCTCACGGCAGGCGGCCGACGGGGAGTCGGCCGACACCACCGTGCTCGGGAAGGCGCAGCTGCGCGTCGCGCGCTCCTGAGCATGGCCGAGATCCCGCCCATCCCGCTCGCGCAGCTGACCACCCTGCGCACCGGTGCTGCGCCGCGACGGATGATCGAGGCGAGCACGCAGTCAGAACTGGTCGAGGCACTGCGCAAGGTGTGGGCGACGGGCGATGACTGGCTGGTGCTGGGCGGGGGATCGAATCTGTTCGCCGGCGACGAGCCTTTCGACGGCACGGTCGTACGGGTCCGTACCTCGGGGATCGAGCGACTCGAATCGCCCTACGAGGGGCGGGTGCGCCTGCGCGTGCAGGCCGGGCACGACTGGGACGCGCTCGTCGCGCACGCCGTCGCGGAGGGCCTCGCGGGCATCGAGGCGATGTCGGGGATCCCGGGCACGGTGGGTGCGGCACCCGTGCAGAATATCGGCGCCTACGGGCAGGAGATCCAGGAGACCCTCGTCGAGGTCGAGCTCATCGACGAGGACACTGACGAGGTCCAGACGGTTCCTGCCGCCGACCTGGGGCTCGGCTTTCGCACCTCGGTGCTCAAGCACCACTTCGGCTCGGTTCCGCTGCGCCGCGCGGTCATCCTCTCGGTGACCCTGGATCTCGCGATCGTTGGGCCGGCGGGACGGATCGTGCGCGGCGAGCAGCTGCGCACCGCGCTGCGCATCGCGGGTGACGAGCCCGTTCCGCTGACATGGGTGCGCGAGCAGATCCTCGCGACGCGCGCTGCGAAGGGGATGATCCTGGATGCCGCGGATCCCGACACCGCGAGCGCCGGATCGTTCTTCCAGAACCTCGTGGTGCCCGAGAGCGTCGCGCGGGCGCTGCCGCCGGAGTGCCCGCGCTGGCCCGTCACGCCCGACCGTGATGAGGCGACGGTCATCCCGCTCGGGGTCTACGACGGAAACCTGCCGCCGATCGCGGATCGGTCAGGCGAGGTCAAGGTGAGCGCCGCGTGGCTCATCGAGCAGTCCGGCATCCGGCGCGGCTTCCGGCTGCCGGGCTCGCGGGCGGGCCTGTCCACCAAGCACGCCCTCGCGCTGACCAATCGCGGCGGGGCGACCGCTGAGGAGCTCGCCGAGCTCGCGCGGTTCATCCGCAGTCGCGTGCACGCCGAGTTCGGTCTGCTGCTGCAGCCGGAACCCGTGCTGGTGGGCGTGGAACTGTAGGACGCGCCATCCGCTTGCCGAACCACCACTCGGCCGCCGATCCCCCATGTCGTTCGCGTCGCGTGCGTGGGGGATCGGCGGCCGAGTGGTGGTTCGGCGGATGCGGGAGCGTGCCTACGCGA